>CAMCNL010000391.1 GCA_945876205.1 Candidatus Sulfopaludibacter sp. SbA3 | reverse complement strand
GCTCGCCCAGGACGCCGCCCAGGGCCCGCGGGACATCCGCTGGTCGGAGGTTGCCGCGCACGGCACCCTGCTGCTCTCGCGCGACCCCGACCTGGTCCGCTCGCTGATCGAGTGGTTCCAGGGAACCTTGGGGTGAAATACAATCGGCTGAAAGCCCAGAGCCAAATTTCATGAAAGCTGAATCCATCGTTTTCGCCGTCGCCGGCATGTGTTTCGGCGTCATCCTCGGATGGGTGATCGCCACGCAGCAGGTCGGCGGCCGTCCTGTTCCTGCCGCCGCCGCGCAGGCCGCGGCGCCTGGCGCCGCCCCGGGCGCCGGCACGCCGGCCCAGCCGCCGCCCCTCGACGAAGCCAAGGTGCAGGGACTTTCCACGATCCTCCAGAGCGACCCCAAGAATGCCGGCGCCGCCGTGCAGCTCGCCAACACGTATTTCGACGCCGAGCGGTACACCGACGCGATCAAGTGGTACGAGCAGGCGCTCGCCGTGAAGCCGAGCGACCCTAACGCCAGCACCGATCTTGGCGTCAGTTACTACTACACCGGCCAGACGGATCGCGCGCTGGAGCAGTTCGACAAATCGCTCAAGCTCGATCCGAAGCACACCAAGACGCTGCTCAACCAGGGGATCGTGCTCGCGTTCGGCAAGCGCGATCTGTCGGCCGCCGCCGAGGCATGGAAGAAGGTCGTCGACCTCGCACCCGAGGGCCCCGAGGGCCAGGCCGCGCGCCGCGGCCTCGAGGGGATTGCATCCGCCTCCGGCCACACGGCAGAGACACCAGTACCGCCCGGTAACTAGGCAGGGTCATGCTCCGCATCCTGCTGCTGGGCCTGCTGCTGATGCTGATCGCCCGAGCGTTCTGGCGCATCATCGATGGCGTGATCGCCGGGGCGGGAGGACAGACGCGGCGCAGCACGCCGCAGTCCCAGGCGACGAAGCTGGTCCGCGATCCCGTCTGCGGAACGTTTGTCGCGCCCGGCGCCGCGCTGTCGCTGGCCTCGGACGGACGCACCCACTACTTCTGCTCTGAAGAGTGCCGCGTGGAGTTTTCAAGACGTGCACATGCATAGTTCACTGTGCACCGTGCACCCGCCCCTTGCACCGTGCACCGTGCACCGTGCACGAGTCCTATGACCACCCGCGCCGAAGAACAGGTTCGAGCCGACATCGTCGAGGCCGGCCGGCGCCGGTACGCGCGCGCGTATATCGCGTCGAACGACGGCAACATCAGCGCACGGCTCGACGAAGGCCGACTGATCACCACGCCGAAGAGCGTGTCCAAGGGCTTCATGACGCCCGACATGATGGTGATCGTCGACTACGAGGGGCGAAAGCTCGCGGGCGAGCGCGATCCGTCGACCGAGTTGCCGATGCACCTGGAGATTTATCGCAACCGGCCGGAGATCAACGCGGTCGTGCACGCGCATCCCCCGCTTGCCACCGGCTTTGCCGTGGCCGGCATCCCGCTCACGCGTGCCGTGCTCGCCGAGGTGATCACGACGCTCGGCAGCATTCCCATCGCCGCGTACGGCACGCCGTCCACCGACGAGTTGCCGTCCGCGGTGCGCAAGTACATCAAGGCTCACGACGGGATGCTGCTGGCGAACCATGGAGCGGTGACGTGCGGCACAGACGTGATGGGCGCGTATTACAAGATGGAGACGATCGAGCACTTCGCCAAGATCAGCCTCGTGGCGCGGCTGCTCGGAGGTGAAAACCTGATTTCGAAGGACGAAGTAGAGCGGCTGCAGGGGCTCCGCGGGTTCTACGGCATCCCCTCGCCGGCGCCGCTCTGCGCGGATCCCGCAGAAGTGGGCGGCGATCAGGTGCTCTGCCAGGTGCTCGAGGCGCCAGATTCGCCAGATCGGCTCGTTCCCGGCGTGTCAGACGTGCTGCGGCAGGCGAGCAGGGACGGGGAAATTCGGCTAACATACGGCGAACTGACGGCATTGATCGCAGACGCGGTCAAGAATCTAAGAGATTAGAGGACAAGATGGGCGAGGCGTTAGGAATGGTCGAGACCAAGGGCCTGGTCGCCATGATCGAGGCGGCCGATGCCATGGTCAAGGCCGCGAAGGTCACCCTGGTTGGCTGGGAGAAGATCGGCGCCGGATATGTCACCGCGATCGTGCGCGGCGACGTCGCGGCGGTGAAGGCCGCCACCGACGCCGGGGCGGCCGCCGCACGCCGCGTGGGTGAGCTCGTGTCGGTACACGTGATCCCGCGTCCGCATGCGAACCTCGAGGACGCCCTCCCGATCGGCAAGGCCACCATTTCTAAGTGATTCTTGCACGCATCGTCGGGACCGTCGTCGCCACGCGTAAAGACGCGCGGCTCGTCAGCAGCAAGCTGCTCGTCGCCCGCCCCATGGATCCCCACGGCAAGGCTGAAGGCAATTATCTCGTCGCCGTCGACACCGTCGACGCCGGCGTCGGCGAGACGGTGCTCATCGTCAGCGGCAGCTCCGCGAGGATGGCGTCGGGCCTCAAGGATTGTCCCGTCGACGCCGCCATCGTCGGCATCATCGATCACGTCGAGGTTGCAGCCGGCGACTGATGCAGTTGGCACGAGTCATCGGCGACGTCGTCGCCACACGAAAAGACGACAACCTCGCGGGAATCACGCTTCTCGTGCTGCAGCCGATTGCGGCTGACGGCACCAACGCGGGCCGCACGATCGTGGCGGTGGATTCGATGGGCGCCGGCGTCGGAGAGACCGTGTTCTTCGTGCGCGGCAGGGAAGCGAGCTTCCCGTTCTATCCAACCGAAGTCCCCACTGACGCCGGCGTCGTCGGCATCGTGGATCACTGGGATCTCGGATGATTCTCGCGCGCGTCGTCGGCACCGTCGTGGCGACGCAGAAGCACGCCAAGTTCGCGGGAGCAAAGCTCTTGCTGGTACAGCCGCTGACCCTCGACGACAAGCCGCGCGGGACGACGCTGCTGGCCGTTGACTCGCTGGGCGCCGGGGTGCACGAGAAGGTCCTGATCGTCATGGAAGGC
>CAMCNL010000390.1 GCA_945876205.1 Candidatus Sulfopaludibacter sp. SbA3 | reverse complement strand
CTCCAGGAAGAAATCCATCGTGAGTGAGGCGTGGGTTCTTGACGCCTCACCACTCATCCTCTTTTCTCGCATCGGCCGTCTCGATTTGATCGAGCGAGTCGCACCCACCATCCTGGTTCCACTTGCCGTCATCGACGAAGTACGCGACGGCGAACACCGAGACAAGACGGCGACAGCAGCGTTGGAATGGGCCGGGCGACATCAGGTGCCACACATCGCAGTTCCTACCAGCGTTGAGCATTGGGATCTTGGCTCTGGCGAGTCTCAGGTGCTCGCGCACGCGGCGCTCGGATCCCGCTGGGCGGTGCTGGATGATCTCGCGGCCAGGCGGTGCGCTATGGCGCATGGCGTCCCCGTGATCGGGTCGCTGGGTATCGTCCTACGTTCGAAGGAACGCGGCGTGCTCGATGAAGCTCGACCGCTCGTGGCAAAGCTGATTGACGCCGGCATGTATGTGGAAGAGGGGCTCGTCACGCATGCGCTCCGGAGCATCGGAGAATAGGTCGAAACCGTAGACGTTCCACCGACTTGTGCGCCGCTAGCGGACGATCCGATCTGTCTTGCACTGGAACGACGCGTCAGACGACGCCACAATACCGCACATGGATCCACAACTTCGCCGAATCAGTCCAGAATCCAACCGGACTTGCGCCCCAGGAATATCGTGTGACGCGGGCCGCCCTTCTTCAGGCGGGCGCGCACTCGCTCGACCTTCACCTCGAACCCGGCGTAGCGCAGCCGCTGCTCGAACTTCTTGCTCTCCCACGCCGACCAGACGCCGACGATGCCGCCGGATTTGAGGGATGCCTTGATTGCCGCAATACCGGCATCGCCGTAGAGTCGATCGTTGGCGCTCGCCGTGAATGCGTCGGGACCGTTGTCGACGTCCGGCAGCACGGCGTCGAACCGATCGCGGCTCGACGCGAGCACATCGGCCACGTCGCTGACGATAACTTCCACGCGCTGATCGTCCAGCGGACTATTCGCGAGCGGCGCCAGCGTCTTCCGATTCCATTCGACGACCTCGGGCAACAGTTCCGCGACCACCACGCTCGCCGCTGGCGGCAGCGCATCGAGCGTGGCGCGCAGCGTGAAACCCATGCCGAGTCCGCCGACGAGGACACATGGGCTCTCCCCGATCCCTGCTTGCTTGAAGACGATGGTGGCGAGCGCCTCCTCCGAGCCGTGCATGCGGCTCGACATCAGGCTCTTGCCGTTGGCCAGGATGACGTACTCGCGGTCGCGACGGGTCAGCGCGAGCAACGTGCCGTCAGGCGTACGCGTCTCGCCGAGAAGTTCCCAGGGTTTCACACCGGAACCAGGAACCAGGAACCAGGAAGCGCGCTACGGCGCCTCAAAGGCTTTCGTGAGAATCGGCTTCAGGATCCGGGTGAACCCTTCGTACGCCGCCGGCCTCAGATGCAGTTCATCGGACATGTAGAGATCGAACCGCGGCGTGCCATTGGCGTTGAAGAGGACGGGATTCACGTCCACGTAGTCGAGCCGCTGCGACTGCGCGGCCAACATCTTGATCTGATCGTTGACCGCATCGACCACGTCCCATCGATCCTCTTTCTCGGGAGCGCGATTGATCGACACGAACACGATGCGCGTGGCCGGGAGAGCCGCCGTCACGCGGTCGACGAATTGCCGAATGCGACCGACGATGGCCGCCGCCGCATCCCCCGCGTCCACGTCGTTGCTGCCGGCGTAATAGACGACGATCTTCGGGCGAGAAGGGATGACGACCGCGTCCACCATCCGCAGCAGGTTGGTCGTCATGTACCCGTCAACCCCGCGGTTCACGACAGGGAGCGGTGCCATCTGCTTCTCGAGGTTGGTCCAGCGATGGAAGATGCTGCTGCCAACGAATAGCACGCCGCCTTCTTGCGCGAACGGCGCCACTCCCGCAATGACTATCGCGATCAATAGCCATGGAGACACGGAGGCACGGAGTCTTCTTGGGATCGGCAAGACTTGCGTGGAGCCTACCATAGCGCCCTCACCCGCCGGACGGCGATCGGCACCAGGATCATGCCGACAAGGACGATCACCATCGTCGTGTTCGGATCCTTGATGTAGGCGTTCAGCCGCAGGGTCGTGAAGGCAATGACCGCGTAGTAGAGCATGTCGCCCGCGATGGCGACGGCCCAGCCGCCAATGAAGCCGTGACCGGCCGCGTGCGCCGCCGCCCGACCCGTCATCGGATCGATGCCGAACGCGATCAGCACGCCGGCCGGAATCCCGCCGCCCACCGGGATGAGAAACAGCGTGAAGACCGCGAGCACCCGCGGCGCTACTTGCCGTGCGCCTTGAGGTACTTCTCGGCGAAGTCCTTGATGCCTTTCGAGCCGGCGCTGCCGTCGGCCAGGACCTGGCTGTCGGGAGCGGCGTAGGCCTTCTCAAGCGTCCAGCCCTCCTCGAGCACGCGCTTGATCACCAGCAGACCGGTAGGACGATGCGATTGGTTGCTGTGAATGAACACCGGCCAGTTCGAGCGATCGTTGAGGGCCTTCAGAAACGCGTCCACCTGCGGCGCGGTCGCCTCGTAGGGATCGGTCGGGGAAAGCGGCAGGTAGATGTACTTCAGGCCGCCCGCACGCACGGCCTCCCCTTCCGCTTCGACGTTGGCGTTGGCCTCATTCGCTTTGCGCAGGTTGATCACCGCCTTGAACCCACGCCGCTTCAGTTCGGCAACGGCGCCGGGTGGCAGCGCTCCCCCGACTGTCACGTTCCCATCGATCGGCGTGAAGTTAACGATTCCCGCGACAGTTTCCCTGGGGGTCGCTTGCGATGCGGCCTCCAGCCCAGCACAGAGGCCGGCCGTCAGGAGGGCGAAGCTCAGGGCGAGTGCATGTGCTCGGGTCATAGGCATTCATTTATCACACTGCGTACGGCCGAAGTAAGCTGAATGCCATGGCTGAAGAAGGTGCGCCCAAATCGGCGTTCGACATCGCAATGGAGCGGCTGCGCAAAAAGGACGCGGAAGAAGGCGTCACGACCCGGCCG
>CAMCNL010000389.1 GCA_945876205.1 Candidatus Sulfopaludibacter sp. SbA3 | reverse complement strand
CGCGGCGTCTCGAAGACGGTCCAGAGTGGAGACCGTCCGCTGACCATCCTGCAGCCGTTGGACCTGACGATCGCGTCAGGACGGTTTCTGGCCATCGTGGGTCCGTCCGGGAGCGGCAAGTCGACGCTCCTGGGACTCCTTGCGGGTCTGGATGCGCCCAGCACCGGCGAAATTCTCGTCGACGACGTCGACATCACGAAGCTCAGCGAAGACCAGCTCGCGAAGCTGCGCGGCGAGAAGATCGGCTTCGTCTTCCAGTTCTTCCACCTCGTGCCGTCGCTCACCGCGTTCGAGAACATCCTCGTGCCGATGGAGATTGCCCGCAGGCGCGACGCGGTGGGCCGCGCGCGGCAACTGCTCGATGAAGTGGGGCTGTCCGACCGCGGACACCATTACCCGTCGCAGCTTTCGGGCGGCGAGCAGCAGCGCGTGGCGATCGCCCGCGCGCTCGCCAACGACCCGCCCATCGTGCTGGCCGACGAGCCCACCGGCAACCTCGATTCGTCGACGGGCCGGCACATCATGGACTTGCTGCTCGACGTCCGCCGCGTGCGGCGTTCGACGCTGATCCTTGTCACGCACGACGCCGAGCTGGCGTCACTGGCGGACTCCCGTCTCGTGCTGCGTGACGGCCGGCCGGTCGAAACGCCCGTCGAGGTGGTGCCGTGATGTTCGTCATTCGCATGGCGCTGCGCGAGATACGGGCATCGTGGCAGCGGCTGTTGTTCTTCTTCGTCTGCATCGCGATCGGCGTCGGCTCGATCGTCGCCCTGCGGTCGGTCATCCAGAGCGTCCGCCTGGCGCTGGCGGGGGAGGCGCGGTCGCTGCTGGCCTCCGACGTGATGATTACCGGCAATCGCCCGTGGACGGAGAAGGTGCTCGCGTCGTTGCGCTCCGAAGAGCGGGCCGGCCGGATCACCGCGCGATCCGAAGCGACCGAGATCCCGACGATGGTGAGGCCGGCGGATCCGGCCAAGCCGGGCACGCGGATGGTGGAGCTTCGCGCCATCCAGCCGGGATTTCCTTTCTATGGATCGCTGACGCTCCGCGACGGACCGTACTCGCATGCGCTGCTGGAGAATCATGGCGCGCTGGTGCGGCCGGAGCTGCTGACGCAGTTCGGGCTGTCGCCCGGCGACCGCATCCTGATCGGCACGCAGTCGTGCGAGATTCGCGGCGTCATCACCGCCGGGCCCGGGCGCCGGCGTGGCGCATTCACGCTCGGTCCGCGCGTGATCGTCGATCAGGCCGATCTGGCGGGGACGGGCTTGCTCGCCTTCGGCAGCCGCGCGTCGTACCAGCAGTTGCTGCGGGTGCCCGACGCCGCGGTGGATCCGCTGTCCGAGAACCTGCGGCAGTCGTTCGTCAACGAGTTCGTGGGCGTGCGGTCGTACCGCCGCAGCGAAGACCAGATGGGCGAGAACCTGACGCGCGCCGAGAACTATCTCAGCCTCGTCGGACTCGTCGTCTTGATCCTCGGCGGCATCGGCGTCTCGAGCGTCACGCGGGTGTTCGTGCAGCAGAAGGTCCGCAGCATTGCGATCCTGAAATGCATCGGCTGCACCTCGGGACAGATGCTGGCGATTTACATGACCCAGGTGCTGGTGCTCGGTTTTGCCGGCAGCGCCCTGGGCGTCGGCCTCGCGGCTGCGGTGATCGCCGCCGTCCCCTCGTTCGTGAGCGGCATCGGCGACACGATCACGGTTGAATACGGGCTCACCGCCGCGGCCGTCGTGCAGGGGCTGGCGATCGGCCTGCTGGTGTCGCTGCTGTTTTCACTGGTGCCGCTGCTCGAAGTCCGCCACGTCAAGCCGTCGCTGCTGCTCCGGCAGGACATTCCTTCGTCTCCGACGTTCGACTGGCTGAAGTGGACGGTCACCGGGGTCGTCGCGGCCGCGCTCGTCGGTATCGCGGCGTGGCAGGCAGGATCGCTGCGCATCGGGCTGATGTTGTCGGGCGGCTTCGTCGGCGTGTCGTTCATTCTCCTGCTGGCCGGCTGGGCGCTGGTGCGCGCCGTGCAGCCGCTCCGCTACTCGCGCTCCTTTGCCTTGCGGCAGGCGGTGCTGCACATCGCGCGTCCGGGCAACCAGACCCGCGTGATTCTGCTCGCCGTCGGTCTCGGCACGTTCTTCATCCTCGGCGTCCGGACGCTCCAGACCAACCTGCTGCGCGACTTCGCGATCCAGGCGGGAGAGAACGCGCCCGACATGTTCCTGATCGACATCCAGCCCGACCAGCGCGATCGGCTTGCGGCGTTCGTGGACGACGCCAACGGGTCGGCGCCGGGACCGAAGGTGATCCCCGTTCTTCGCGCCAGGGTGGTGGCGGTCAAGGGCCAGGAGATGGAGCTCGATAGCTACCAGGCCGTACGCGGCAGGGGCGGACTCTCGCGTGAGTTCACCGTCACCTACCGGCCGCAGCTCGAAGCGAACGAACAGATCATCGAAGGGCAGTGGTGGGGCGACGCGCCGCTGCCGGGGGAGCCGGAGGTGTCGATCGAGGAACGCTTCTCCGATCGCGACAACGACGGAAACTTCCGCCTTGGCTCCCGCATCCGTGTGGGCGATCGCATGAGCTTCGACGTCCTCGGGCGGGTGATCACCGCCAGGGTGGCCAGCGTTCGTCGCGTCGATTGGCAGGACTTCCGCGCTGGCGGCTTCATGTTCGTGTTCCGCCCCGGCACCTTCGACCAGGCGCCGCACACCTACATCTCCGCGTTGCAGGGCCCGCGCGATGCCGATGCCCGCGCGAAGATGCAGTCGGACCTCGTGACGCAGTTTCCAAATGTGTCGGTCATCGACCTGAAGGAAATCCTGCAGACGGTCCAGGAAGTCGTCGGCAAGGTGACGCTCGCTGTGACGGTGGTCGGCGCGCTGGTACTGCTCAGCGGCGCGCTCATCCTGGTTGGCGCGGTCTCGATGACCAAGTTCCGCCGCGTCTACGAGGCGGCCATCCTGAAGACGCTCGGCGCCAACAGCCGGCTGATCGCCACCATGCTGTTGCTCGAGTACGGTGTGCTGGGGG
>CAMCNL010000388.1 GCA_945876205.1 Candidatus Sulfopaludibacter sp. SbA3 | reverse complement strand
CACGGCATCAACAACCCGATGGGGATGCATGCCGGCGATCTGCCGAACGTCCAGGTGCCGGCGGGCGGCGCGCTCACGTTCGACGTCTTCGCCACCGATGTGACGCTGAAGAGCGGCGTCAACAGCCTGATGGACGCCGATGGATCCGCCGTGATGCTGCACCAGGGGCTGGACGACTACCAGGGTGATCCCGCGGGCAACGCCGGCGCGCGCATCGCCTGTGGAGTCGTGACGAAGTAGGTTCGCGTTCCCGGTTCGCAAGGAGAGAAGATCGATGTTGAAGCCACAGCGGATTCTCGCCGTACTCGTCGGACTGCTGGCCCTGGTCTGCGCGCCGCGCACGATCGTCGCGCAGCAGCAGGTGTCGCAGCCGAAATACAAGATCACCGTCGACAAGGACGTGCGGATTCCGCTGCGCGACGGCGGGTATCTCTCGGCCGACGTCTACCGGCCGGACGCGCCGGGCGAGAAGTTTCCAGTCCTGATGAGCCTGAGCGCGTATCAGAAGGAGCTGCAGTTTCTTCCGCCGATCGCGCCGTTCACGCACCAGGAGCGCCCCGAGCCCGACTGGTGGGTGCCGCGCGGCTACACCCTGATTTTCGTCGACACGCGCGGCACCGGCCGCTCGCCGGGGCTGACCGACATCTGGTCGAAACAGGAAGCGTTCGACTACTACGACGCCATCGAGTGGGCGGGCGTGCAGCCGTTCGGCACGGGAAAGGTCGGCCTGGCCGGCGTCTCCTACTACGCACTCACGCAGTGGACGGTCGCCAGCCTGCAGCCGCCGCACCTCACGACCATCGTGCCGTGGGAAGGCTGGGCCGACCTGTACCGGGACAACGTATTCCATGGCGGCTTGTTCAACGAGGGCTTCTACGGCGGCTGGTGGCTCGACGTCATGGGCAAGCAGCTCCTCGACGTCACGCGCAAGGACAACCCGGGCGCGATGAACGAGAACCTGCTCTTCAACTACATGACGCATCCGCTCGACAGTCCGTACTGGGACAACGTCAAGGGGCGCGCGCAGATGGACGAGCTCACGCTGCCGATCTTCAGCGCCGGCAACTGGCAGGGATGGAACCATCACCTGCGGGGCAACATCGAAGCGTTCATGCGCTCGCCGTCGCAGAACAAGCACCTGCGCGTCCATATCGGCGGCCATACCTTCGCCTTCTACGAGGACGAAGGCAAGATGGACATGCTTCGCTGGTACGACTACTGGCTCAAGGGGATCAAGAACGGCGTGATGGACGAGCCGCCGGTGAAGCTGTGCGTCCGGACGAGCACCCGCGAGTGCTCGTGGCGCTACGAGAACGAGTGGCCGATCCAGCGCACGCAGTACACGAAGTTCTATCTCAACCCGCAGCCCTCGGGCGTGGCCATCGCGGGATCGACCAACGTCGGTTCGCTCTCGAAGGCGGCGCCGTCGGCGCGCGCGCAGACGACCTACGACGCGGGGCCGACGTCTGAAGGCCGCGGCGGCCGCGGCATCCCCAGCGCGGCGTTCCTGACCGAGCCGATGACCGAGGACGTCGAGATCACCGGTCACACCAACCTGGTCATGTGGGTGTCGTCAGAGACCGAGGACATGGACGTCTTCGCGTTCCTGAAGAAGATCAATCCCGATGGATCGGTCGAGACCGCGTCGCGCGGCATGCTGAAGGTCTCGCACCGCCAGCTCGATCCGAAGCTGTCCACCCCGTTCCGTCCGTACCACACGCATGCCATCGAGCAGAAGTTGAAGCCGAATGAGGTCGTGCCGATCGAGGTGGAGATCTGGGCGACCAGCATGGTGTTCCAGAAGGGAAGCCGCATTCGCATCGACGTCATGCCGAGCGACGGCGGGCACTACTTCTCGTCGTATCACTTGAAGAACAACAGCCTCTACACCGGCGGGGATCGCTCGTCGTACGTGCTGCTGCCAATCGTGCCGGCAAAATCCGGGGCACAGCTCACGAGCCTTGGCGGAATCAAGGTAGGGGGTGGCGGGGGCGAATAGCTCCTCGAGGAGCGAAGCTGGCATCTCGCTTGCTGAATAGAGAGACAGCTTCGCTCGGCCGCCACTCTGGATGGCCGGCAAATATCCCATCCCACTCGAACGGGAGGCATGTATTTGGCCTCCCGGCTCGCCATTTTCCATCAACAGCGATTCTCCTTGTGGCTTTGGGGGCCAGGCCGTACTGTCGATGCTAATACATGAGCGCCGCAGGATCGTTTATTCCCCCTCCACTACCACCCGTCCCCGCGTGCCCCTTCTGCCGGTCCGCGGACGTGGCCACGACTAGCAAGTCGGTCAGCGAGACGACCTACTGGCGATGCAACGGGTGTGGGCAAATCTGGAACCCGGCGCGCCTCGTGACACGACCCTCGCAGCGCCGATGGTGATCGGGCTCGCGCGGGCGGCGCGGCGGCTCTTGACCCGATCCGATCCCCATCCTGTCAGCGAGCACGAGCAAGCTGCCCGGCACGCCTTACTGTTCGAAGGACTCAATCACCTGCTCAAGCTCGCCGACCGGCTGCCATTTGGCGGCTCGGGCAACGACGTGCGGCGATCGGTGTGCGAGATGATTGAAGCGAAGTCGGGGGTTGAGCGGCGTGATACGCGGCGCCGGCTGCTCCGCGTCATCGATGCGGTGAAGCAGCGGCGGGCCCGCGGTCGAAGCCGCGACGGGGACGCGGGCGCGACGGAAGTGGAGCAGCTCCTCGCGGCGCTGCACCACACAGAGCTGAAGTAACCGGTCTCTTCACCCGCCGGCGTTCTACTTCTTGCCGGTGGTCGCCGTCGGCCCCTCGACCTCGATCAAATCAATCACGTCGGCCACGCCGTTGGTCTCATGGGCGAGGCGCACCGCCAGTTCTTTGGCCTTCGGCGTTTCAACCGTGCCGCTCAAGGTGACGACGCCGTCCTCGGTCATGACAAAAACCTGGCGGGTCTCCTGCGAGGCATCGAGCAGCTTCGCTTTGACGTTACGGTTGGTGACCGTGTCTGACGGACCGCAGGCCGCGGTGGTCACGGCAATCGCGACGGCGGCCATGAGGACGCTCAACCTCT
>CAMCNL010000387.1 GCA_945876205.1 Candidatus Sulfopaludibacter sp. SbA3 | reverse complement strand
GATCGCGTTCGAAGATGCGGACGTGAAGTGCCCGTTCGGCGAGCGCAATCTGCGCGCTCAGCGACGGCTGTGAGACATGACACCGGGCCGCCGCCCGCCCGAAGCCACCGAGGTCGGCGACCGCGACGATGTACTGGAGCTGCCGCAGGGAGCAGGGCAGCGGGTCGAGGATATCCATACACAAAAGCTATCACCGAGAGACGTTATATGTCTTTGCACTATCAGCCGCCGAGGTACACACTAGCGGTTCTCGAGACACAATTCAGGATCGGAGACGAAAGATGGCAACGGAAGCGAAGTGCCCGGTAGCGGGCGGCGCCCGCAGACACACGGTGGTTGGCGCCCCGAAGAACGCAGGCTGGTGGCCGAATCAGCTCAACTTGAGGATGCTGCACGAGCATTCCCCGCTGTCCGATCCGATGGGCCCGGAGTTCGACTACGCGAAAGAGTTCAAGAGCCTCGACCTCGATGCGGTGGTCAAGGACCTCCACGCCCTGATGACGGATTCGCAGGACTGGTGGCCGGCCGATTTTGGTCACTACGGTCCGTTCTTCGTTCGGATGGCCTGGCACAGCGCCGGCACCTACCGCATCGCCGACGGCCGCGGCGGCGCCGGCGCCGGCCAGCAGCGCTTCGCGCCCCTCAACAGTTGGCCTGACAACGTCAATCTCGACAAGGCGCGCCGGCTGCTGTGGCCGATCAAGCAGAAGTACGGCCGGAAGATCTCGTGGGCCGACCTGATGATTCTGACGGGCAACGTCGCTCTCGAGTCGATGGGCTTCAAGACCTTCGGTTTCGGCGGCGGACGCGCGGACGTCTGGGAACCGGAAGAGGACGTGTACTGGGGCCCTGAAGGGAAGTGGCTGGCGGACGAGCGCTACAGCGGCGACCGCGAGCTGCAGAATCCTCTCGCCGCCGTGCAAATGGGTCTGATCTACGTGAATCCGGAGGGCCCGAACGGCAAGCCGGATCCACTCGCGGCGGCCAGGGATATTCGCGACACGTTCAGTCGCATGGCGATGAACGACGAAGAGACGGTGGCGCTGATTGCCGGCGGTCATACCTTCGGCAAGACCCACGGCGCCGGCGAGGCGTCACACGTCGGCCCGGAGCCGGAGGCCTGCGACATCGAGGCGCAGGGCATCGGCTGGACGAACAAGTTTGGTATGGGCAAAGCGGGTGACACGATTTCCAGCGGCCTGGAAGTCACCTGGACGACGACGCCGACGAAGTGGAGCAACAACTTCTTCGACAACCTGTTCAATTTCGAATGGGAGCTGACCAAGAGCCCCGCCGGGGCGCATCAGTGGAAGCCGAAGAATGGCGCCGGCGCCGGTACGGTGCCGGATGCGCACGATCCGTCGAAGCGGATCGCGCCGTCGATGCTGACCACGGACCTCGCCTTGCGGGTCGACCCTGCCTACGAAAAGATTTCGCGGCGCTTCCACGAGCATCCCGATCAGTTCGCAGACGCGTTTGCCCGGGCGTGGTTCAAGCTGACGCACCGCGACATGGGGCCGGTCGTGCGGTATCTCGGCCCGCTTGGTCCGAACGAGGAACTGGTGGGGCAAGACCCTGTTCCGGCGGTCGATCATGAATTGATCGGCGACAAGGAGATCGCGGCGCTCAAGGCCGCGATCCTCGCGTCCGGCTTGTCGATCTCCCAGCTGGTCACCACGGCCTGGGCATCGGCGGCCACGTTCCGCGGCAGCGACAAGCGCGGCGGGGCCAACGGCGCGCGCATCCGTCTCTCGCCGCAGAAGAACTGGGACATCAACCAGCCGGCCGAACTGGCGAAGATTCTGGCGGTGCTGGAAGGAATCCAGAAGAAGTTCAACGCCGAGTCGAAGAAGAAGAAAGTCTCACTGGCCGACCTGATCGTGCTCGGCGGCTGCGCCGCCGTCGAGGCCGCGGCGAAGAAGGCCGGGCATGACCTGACGGTGCCGTTCACGCCGGGCCGTACCGACGCCTCGCAGGAGCAGACCGATGTCGACTCCTTCGCGGCGATGGAACCGGTCGCGGACGGCTTCCGCAACTACATCCGGAAATCTATCGAGATACCGGCGGAGGAGATGCTGGTCGATCGGGCGCAGCTCATGACGCTGACCGCGCCTGAGATGACGGTCCTCGTCGGCGGCCTGCGCGCCCTCAATGCCAACGTCGGGACCTACCCGCACGGCGTGCTCACCAGCCGCCCCGAGACGCTGACGAACGATTTCTTCGTCAACCTGCTCGACATGCGCACCGAGTGGAAGGCGTCCACCACAACCGACGGCGTATACGAGGGGCGCGATCGCGCGACGGGCAAGCTCAAGTGGACCGGAACGCGCGCCGATCTCGTCTTCGGCTCGAACTCCCAGCTTCGGGCGATCGCCGAGGTGTATGCCTCCGACGACTCCACGCGCACGTTCGTGGGTGACTTCGTGGCGGCGTGGGACAAGGTGATGAATCTCGATCGCTTCGACCTGGCAACCGCATAACCGACATCGCGGAGGCGCTCCCATTGGGGGCGCCTCCGTTGACGCCGGGCTCGACGGCCGGACTCCTCTGATGACGGCGGCCGCCTTCAACCACGTGGCGATGATCGCGTGGCTCCTCGACCACGGCGCCGACGGTGCCGCCCGCGACGCGGCGGGCCTCTCGGTGCTCGACATCGCCCGCGCGATGGGTGCATCCGACTTGCGCCATTCTTCTTGAGAGCTATTCGCCCATGACGATCAGACGAATCGCCTATACCGTTCTCTGTTCCTGGTTCCTGGTGCCATCGGGTTCGGCGGCGGCTCAGTCGCCGCCGCCAGCCGCCGTGGCGCGAACGTTCGAGCTCGCCGCGCTGCAGCAGGCGGCGATTGCCTCCGATCCGCGGATGCAGCAGCTTCAGTTGCTCATGGATCAATCCGTGTTGCGCCTTCGCAACATCGCGGTTGGACGCCGCCCGGCGATCGGCGTCGAGGGGCAGGCGCAGTACCAGTCGGACGTGCCGCGGGCGCCGCTGACGCTGCCGGGCGGACAGCCGCTGTTCTCGCCCTCCAAGGCAACCTTTGACGCGGCCTTCC
>CAMCNL010000386.1 GCA_945876205.1 Candidatus Sulfopaludibacter sp. SbA3 | reverse complement strand
GCATCTTGCCGCTGGCGATGCGGGAGAGATCGAGCAGATCCTCGATCATCTGCATCTGAATGCCGGCGTTGCGCACGATGGCGTCGCGAGCGCGGGCCGCGGTCGCCTCGTCCCGAATTTGACCAGCCTGCAGCATGCGCGCCCACCCGTAGACGGCATTTAGTGGCGTGCGGAGCTCGTGCGACAGCACTCCAAGGAATTCATCTTTTGATCGATCCGCGGCCTCCGCAACTTCACGGGCCGCACGCTCACGCGCGAGCGCCGCGTCCCGTTCGGTGTCGCTTCCTCGCAGTTCCTCCGCCGCCGCTTGCAGCGCGAAGCCGAGCTCGCGGACCTCACAAATACTGGTGTCGGGGATCTCCGGCGCTTGCCGTGAGCCAACCGCCACCGCGGCTTCGCGGAGCTCAGCGATCGGTCTGGTGATGGTGTGCCCGACCCAGGCCGCGCCGAGCAGTCCGAGCGCGATCGACAGCAGCACGCCGCCAGCGTAGACGGCGATCGCCTGCCGCATCGCCGCGTCCGCCGGCCCGGTGGGGAGGCCCAGGACCGCCGCCCATCCACTGCGAAGCCGGGAATACGGGGTGTAGATGCGTTCGCCTTCCAACGTCGACGAGACGCCGAATCCTTCCGCGCCGCCGGCTGCCATGACCGCCAGTGCCGAGGGCGAGAGCTGTCCGCCGATGTTTTCGTCGTGCGCGCGGGAGCGCGCGACGCGGCGGTTGTTCTGATCGACGATGGAGATCACCCAGTCGGGCGGAACCCGCTGGCGAACGATGGCATCGCGGATGACGGTCGCCGACACCAGGGCGGACAGCACGTACTGCATCTGGCCGTCGCGGAGCACCGGAACACGCACCGGAAAGTACCAGCGGTTCTGTTGATCGCGAACGAGCTGCCCGATCTCCGGACCTGCCGTGAGACGCGCGGTGTCCGCGGCGTCGAGCGGCGCGGCGCCTGAAGCGTCCGCGGCCCGTGTATCGACCAGCATCGTCCCGTCTGGCCTCGCCAGGATGATGCCGTACCAGCCTGGTTGCTGTCGGAGTACCGGGCGGAGGCGCCGGCCAAAGCCCTCGAAGTCGTCGTCTTCAAGGGTAGTGGCAGTTGACAGGGTGTTGAGGACGACCACCACCGTATGCAGTTCGGCGTCTACCGCGTTCGCGATCGAGCGCGACATCTCCTGCCCGATCCGCTGTATTTCCTGTCCGTACTGCGCGCGAAGTGACGCGATGCCGATTGCCGCGAGTACCGCAAGCGGAATGACGCTCGCTGAACTGAGCAGGAAGAGTCGCCGCCTGAGTTGAATCCCCCGTGTCGTCCGCGGCACCGAGGTGCATTGTACAACGCGCGATCGAGCGACTAGCTCAGCCGCGTGGTTGTAGAACAGTGCCCATCCCGGCCATGACTCCTCCAGAGAGCAGTTGACGACGTTCCATGTGTGTGTCTCCTCGACGCGGAGGCGAGATTGCCTGTCTGGCGATGGTAACGCCGGGCGCGGGCGCGAGGGCCGGGTTGGATCTATCGGGACGCGCGGCGAACGGCGTCGTCCACGGCGGCGACGAGCGCGGTCAGCTCGAACGGCTTCTGCAGCACCGGGATGCCGGCCCGCTCGCTCAAATTGCTGACATCGGTGCCGGTGATGATGACGACGGGGATGTGGCGCGTCTCTGGTCTGGACTTCAACTCGCGGAGCACGTCACGACCGCCCAGTCGCGGCAGCATCATGTCCAGGACGATGACCTGCGGCAGCGCCGCGTCGATGCAGTGGAGCGCGGCCAATCCGTCTTCGGCCGTCACCACGTCGTGACCGCCGCGCTGCAAGGCGGAGCGATACAGCTCGCGCGAGGGCGCATCATCCTCAACCAGCAGGACCGTCTTGGTGGCAATGGCGGGAGGCAAACTCAGCCATTGTATCGGAGTGCTCAGGAAGATGGGCACTGATTGGCCTTCAACGGGGCATCCTCTTCAGACTCGAACGTCATGCCCGATGAGACGCATGTTTCGCCCGGTTCCAATGGCAACGGCCAGCGCCACGCCCACTAACGCGGCGGCGAGCAAGACGACGTTGAGCAGGCCGAACCGGCCGCGCCCGATCGTCATCGCGAGCGCATGCGCGGCGAGCGTCAGCGCCAGGAGGGTGCTCACGACGTCGAAGCTGGCCCGATCCGCGTTCGGCTTTCGAAGGTCAGCGGGGAGGTAGCGCTGCGTCAGGACCAGAGCCACGATGCCCAGCGGGACGTTGACGTAGAAGATCGATGGCCACCCGGCGCTGGCGAGCACCCAGCGAATAACCTGCAGGCGTACGTCTTCTACAGGGGGCACTCGCTGGTGCCGCTCGTCGAACAGTTGACCCGCGTCCTTCCGCGCCACGTGCTCAGCCTGCCGCCGCTCGGCGCGCTGCACTCGGCGGCGTAGTCGTTCCGAATCACGCCACGTCGGCGGCGCTGGCGCTTTCCGGCGGTTCGAGGTCGTAGCGCACGCGCTTCAGATAGAGGCCCTTTCTCGACAGACCGAGCATCGCCGCGGTCTCTTCCATCCGTCCTCCGCATTTCGTCAGCGCGTATTGCATCAGCGCGCGCTCGACGTGTTCGACGGCGGCGGCCATCGGCTGATCGATGCGCACGGCAAGCTCGTTGGGATCGAGGGGTCGTTCCGACGGCGGTACTGTTCGTCGCGATGCGGCGATGTCGCCGGACAGGTGCTCGGGCATGAGCACCGCGCCCACCTCGGCAAGCGCCGCCATGCGCCGCATCTCGTTGGCGAGCTGCCGCACATTCCCTGGCCACCGATAGAGCACCAGGTACTCCATCGTCTCTTCCGCCAGCCGCAAGTCGCCCTTCTGGTACTCCTGTGCGTGCTTCTGCAGGTAGTGATTCGCCAGCGCCGGGATTTCCACGCGGCGCTCGCGCAGCGGCGGGACGTGGAGGCGGACGATGTTGAGGCGGTAGAAGAGATCTTCGCGAAACCGGCCCTGGGCGATGAGGGCCTCGAGGTCCGCATTGGTGGCGGCGATCACTCGGACGTCGACCTTCTGCGGCTGCGTCTCGCCGACCGGA
>CAMCNL010000385.1 GCA_945876205.1 Candidatus Sulfopaludibacter sp. SbA3 | reverse complement strand
ACCAGGGAATCGGCTTCGCCGTGCCGAGCAACCTTGCGCGGCGCGTGGTTGACGAGCTGCAGAAATACGGCGAGGTGCGCCGCGGCTCGATCGGCTACGTGGAGATTGCGCCGCTGACCGCGGAGATGGCCGCGCAGCTTGGCGTCCAGTCGGGCGGCGGCCTGCTCGTCCAGGGGATGCGCCGCGACTCGTCTGCCTACCAGGCCGGCATCCGCCCCGGCGACGTCATCGTCTCGTTCAACGGCACCGCCGTGACCGACGGCGGCCAGCTCTCGCGAATGATCCAGGACACCAAGATCGCGAGCACGGCGGTCGTCGTCGTCATCCGCGATGCGCGCAGGATCGAACTGAAGATCCCCATCCAAAGCACGGCGCAATAGACCAATCAGATCGTTCAGAACATTCGGTTCGTTCGAACCGTTCGGATCGTTCGGGGCGTCTACCTTCGGATTCTCCAGTACCCCGGACGGCGTTTGAGATGGGCGAAAGCCACTATCACCGTCTTGCTGGGCCTGATCCGATAAACAACCTGCTAAGGAAATCTGGCGACCAACGCGCGACGGGTTTGGCCATCGGTCGAGATCGTCCGTCCACTTTCTGAGTTGCTTTGGATCAGGGAGAGGGTTGCGACGACCGCGTCGAACAGTTCACCCCCGAGGCCAGGACGACGGGCTTCGTACCAGCGAACCGCCTCGCTGAACTCCTCCGACGCCAGTTGGCTGAAACGGAGGGGCGGGCTCACCGACCAAGAATCTCTCGCGCAATCCGACGCTTCACGTCCTCCCACGGCTCCAGTTTGGCCGTGCCGGCTTCGATAGCAGCAACGCGTCGTTCAATCTCGGTTGCCCACGCAGCGTCCGCACCAGGATCCGCTGGACCATCGAGACTCGCCAATAGTTCAGCGGCCACCTCGGCTCGAGCATCGAGATCGAGACGTAAGGCATCGGCAAGAACGGCTTCAGCGGCCTTGGTCATGCTTCGGATCTTACGCCCCGGTTCGCTGCTCAACAAGCGCTGTGAGGACCTTCGTAGCCGCGCGACGCTTTCCTGCCGACACTATGGGAGGTGTGACGGCGGATTCTTCCCCTTCGTCGACACAAAGCTCACACAGTCGCCTTGATTCTTGAAGGCGCCGAACGTCTTCCACCCGCCGCTCTTGCATTGGTCTTTCGACGTCAGGAGCGGCCGGCTGAACACATACGCCGCGCCCTGGTCGGCGTTCGCACCCACGTCGCGACGGTTCGCGCCGACGTCGTCGGCATACGACCCGACGAGCGCCGTATCTCCATCGAGCGCGACGCTCACACCGAAGTTGTCGCCCGCCGCACCGTCGCCAACTGTCAGTTGTATTTGCTGAAGAAGGGGTGCCGACGCCCAGGCGCCGGTGGTCATCGCGAGGGCGAGCGTCACAGCGAGCGCAGTTACATGACGGTGGGAGTGTGTGGTCATCGATGGGTATAACGCTGCAGGCAGGGAATCCGAACGTTCAGGTCATTCCCGATACGGCGCGCATCCGTTGGGCGGTTCGAACGTTAACTTCGGTTTGTCCAGTAGCCGGCACGGCGTTTCAGGTGGGCGAAGGCGACAATCACCATTTCGGTCGAGCTTGGGATGTCGAGAGAGAAGGTTCGTTCGCGCGATGATCGCCTCGGCGACGACCGCCGCCAGCTCAGGGGATTGTTCGTGAAGGAATGCTGCGAAGCGACCGAGGTCGGCGAGAGCATCCTCCGACCATTGGAGTTCTAGCGGCTCGGCCACGGCTGGAACCGCGCCGTTCCCCAAGTGCGTAGCCAGCGCACAACCCGCTCTTGTGGCACCGTCTGCTCGCCGGCCTCGATTTTTTTCCAGCGTCGATCGAGCTCAGCGATCTCGCCGGACTCGACGGCGATGGGCTCAGTCTCGAGCGTCGCCAGTTCCGTGACCAACTCCGAAACGGTCACACCGAGTTCGGCCGCGCGTGCCTGGAGGACTTCCGCGGTCTGCTCGTCGACCTCGATTTTGACGCTCGTGCTCATGGCACGAGGATAACGCAAGATTCGGCTCATTCCCGATACGGCGCGAAGTCTTGCCAGATCTGCGTCACCACGCGCGGGTCGACGACCTTGGTGTCGGCTTTCGCCGGCTCCTTCTCCGAATACAGCACCAGCTTGACGGTGCCGCACTGCGGACCGAGCGCGCCTGGATCGAACACGTAGAGACCTTCGTCGACGGCTTCCTTTTCGGAGACGCGCATCTCCACCGTGAACGGATGGATCGGCGTCACTTCGGCCTCGCCGCAGAGGACGCGCATCCGCAGGAAGCCTGACTTGATGTGCTTGAACGGCGGCAGGTCCATCCCCTGCGTGCGCGCGGCGACGCGGCCGACCGTCGTCCAGAAGCGTTCGACCATCTTCGGCGTCACGCGGATCAGCAGCACGGGATGCACGTCTGCCACGTACTCGGACCAGTTGCCGAACTCGAAGACCGGACGCGGGGGTGCCAGCGCTCGTCCTCTCTGCTGCTCCCCCTGGCTTGCCGCGCCGTACACGTGCACCGGGGTGATGAAGGCGATGTCGAAGTCGGCCGCCGACATCGGGAAGGGATTGAGGCTCCCCGCGCGTTTCGTCACCGCCTGCTTGAGCGCCTCCACGGGAAACGGCTTCGATGGCTCGACGGGAAGAAGCGTCGCGGCTGGCGGCGCGCCCTCCTTCATCTCCTTCTCCGCGGACGCGACGACGTCACACACCGCATCGACACGGATGATTCGCGAATCCACGATCGAGGTGAGCCCGAGGACGACGCCGTCTTCACGGAAGACCGGTCCGCCCGCGCTGCCGGGTGGAAGAGTGAAGTCGGAGGACGTCCCCAGCGTCAGGCGCTTCGGCTCACGCAGCGGAGCGCCAATCGTGAACAGATCCTCGTCGCCCGCCGGCAGCTTCGCCGGTTGCGCGCATCCGAGCGGAAAGGGCTTCAGCGCGGAGACGAGGCTCGGATCGATCCAGAGGACGGCGACATCCCGCACCGCATCGGCCTCGAGCACGCGCGCCGCCACCTTGACGCTGGGCGACAGCTGCACCTCCACGGACGTTGCAT
>CAMCNL010000384.1 GCA_945876205.1 Candidatus Sulfopaludibacter sp. SbA3 | reverse complement strand
CATCGCCGTGAAGTCGGTGGCCACCGCGCCGCTCTCGGGCACGTCGCCGGTCCGCATCTGGAGGACACCGATCTGGTTGCGCCCGCTGCGGCTCAGCAGGCGTCCACCGCCGACGATCGGCACGACGCCGCCGTTGTCGAGGCCGATGCGCCGGCTGAAGAAGATCGTCGGAATCTCCGGATTGTTGCCCTGCGCGCCGCTCTGGGTGCCGAAGCCGAAGAACTGTTCGCCTTCGAGAAAGAACTCGCGCTTTTCCGGGTACTGCAGCGAGAAGCGCGTCAGGTTCACCTGCTGCTCATCGTCTTCGACCTGCGCGAAATCGGTGTTGTAGGTGAAGTCGGCGACGTAGCTTTGCGTGGCCGCCCACTTCGCGTCGACGCCGAAGGTGCCGTCGGCCTGGTTCGAGACGACCGGCCTGGCGGCATGGTTGGTGATGGTCGAGCCGAGCGCGTAGCCCTTGACGTCGATGTTGCGAAGCTTGGTTGGCGCCTCGATGCCGACGAGCGTAGCCGCGCCCGACGCCCTGTTCAGGCCGTTGCTGCCGAAGGACGCGGGGACCGGCGTCAGGAACGAGCTCTCGGTCTTCCACCGCACCATGCGCCGGAAGTTGATGCCCCACGCCGTCGACCCTTCCTTGAACCGGATCGACCGGAACGGGATGCGAAACTCGATTGTCCAGCCGCCGTCGAAATTGGCGGACCTCGTCTCCCAGATTGCATTGAAGTCGTTGTTGGCGTTCTCGTTGGCGACCTGTGCGTCGGTCATGCCGCCCTGGGCGTTGGCGAAGAAGACGTAGCCGTTGCGCCGATCGTAGAACGTGTCGAGCATGACGCCGAAGTGGTCGTTGTTATAGAGGTTGGCGGCATCGCGGCGCATGTCGCTCATGACACGCCTCGATGAGTCGCTCTCGAAGAGCCGGGCTCCCACATACAACGCCGCATCGTCGTAGGCCACCCAGACCTGCGTCTTCTCGGTCGCGGGCTGCCCGCCGTTCGGCTCCTGCTGGATGAAGTCGCTGATGGGCTCGTTCTGAAGGTAGAGCCGGTCGTCGAGCCGGCCATCGAGCACCAGACGCTCGGTCAGGCGGATCGCGCGAATCGTGACATGTCCCTCGGCGTCCCGGGCGACGACGGCTGGAGCGACCGGCGCGGCCGGACCATCGACGAAGGCGTTGTCGTTTTTGACAGACCCGCGCTGGGGTCGGGCGATTGCGGCGCCGGGAAGACACACCAGCGCCGCGACCGTCACGAAGAGAGCCGTTCGCAACAGAGCTCGACTAGTTCGTCGCGTTCACGCCAGCCAGGCGGCCGACTTCGGCCACGTCCGTCGTGCGATTGCCGTGGAGCGGGGTGATGACCTGCACGTCCAGCTTCAGCCGCTGGATGTTGTCGTAGAGGGCCTTCGCGTAGGGCACGGCCGGCGCGATCAACGTGCCGCCAGCCTGCGCCGGCGGCGTGAACGCATCCGGCTCCGCGAGGATCTTTTCCTTCGGCAGATACACCACGGTCATGTCGCCGGTGTGCTCGTAGCCTTGCAGCCGGTGCATCTCGATGACGCGGGTGCCGTCGGTCAGCCTGCCGGTATCGCCGACCGTCTGGATCTTCACGGCCCTCTTCGACGATGCCTGGCGGTCGGGCACGAGCGTGTGCGGCGTCTTGGCGACGCGCTCGAGGAATTTCTTGTTGGACTCGTGTGTCACGATTGTCGCGCCTTCGTCCATCGCCGTGCGAATGCCGCCGAGGTGATCCCAGTGATGGTGCGAGGTGATCACGTAGCGCACGGGCTTGTTGGGGATGAGCTCCTTTGCCTTGGCGACGACCGCCATCGCGCGCGCTCCGCCCAGCGGCAGGTCGACGATGACGATGTGATCCTTCATCTCGATCGCGAGGCTATGGTGCGAAGAACCGGTCAGGTAGTAGACGCCGTCAGCCATCTTCTGCGACGCAACCATCTGGGCAGCGGGCGGCGGCGCGTTGCGGACGTTGTCGGGCACCGGCGCGTCGAACATCGGGTTCGCCGTGACCGTCGAGACGGCGATGTCGAGGGTGGGGAAGCCGTCCTGCGTCTGGACGATCCGCGACGGGAAGGTCACGCCCCCGAAGTCTTTGTAGCCGGTGTAGGTCGTTTCGACGAGCATGTCGCCGACGATCGGATGGTCGATCCAGGTCTGCACCTTCTCGACGTGTCCTTGCGCGTTGATGGTGCCCACCATCTTGTACTTGCCGGCGACGGTGAACGAGACCTGTTTGCCCTTGGTCGTGGCGTTGTTCGCCATCGCGGCCTTCACGAAGCCCTGCGGCGTCGACCAGAGGGCGAGCATCCGCTCGACCTGCGCACCGGGCTGCGGCGCGGCCATGCCGCCGGCCGCGGCAGGCGGGTTCCACGCATAGTTGCCGGCGACGGCCTGCAGCTGCCGCTGCTCACCGAAGAACGGAGCGCCGCCGCCGCGCGGCATCACGGGACCCATCTCGCGCGTCAGCTCGACGCGCATCGCGGCGGTGTCGTAGTTGAACGCCGCCGTGTAGGCCTTGACCGGCACCGCCGGCCACGGCTCGGCCGCCGTGTAGTTCTGTCCGATGGAAAAATTGCGGCCCGCGCCGGTGAACTGCAACGTCTTGATGTTGGCGACGCCGAGCGTGCTTGCCGCGGTCTGAAGCGCGCCCTGCTGGGCGGCGACACTCGCGGCGAGCGCCAGCCCGCAGATCACTGCGAGCAGAGAAATCTTACGCATATACACAATCCTCCTGTGACGGAGCGGGCAGTATACTACGCGCCGATTCTCTTATTTCTCAGAGCTTTAAGGGGC
Organism: Candidatus Sulfopaludibacter sp. SbA3; assembly: GCA_945876205.1. Taxonomy (GTDB): domain Bacteria; phylum Acidobacteriota; class Vicinamibacteria; order Vicinamibacterales; family UBA2999; genus CANNDT01. Next base: position 268 of record CAMCNL010000384.1, on the reverse strand, counting down.
TACGCAGGGTGTCGCGCCGGCGTCGCGCGCGGTCCGACCGGGTCTCCGGCGGTCGGGGTCCACGACGGAGAGTCGCTGGCCGGGAAGGACTCTTCTGACGCTTCCAGGACCCGATCGCCGGCATCGACGTCACGGGACGGCAGAGCGGCCTTCAGGCGTCCGCGGTGATGGCGCCGCAGATCGGCGCCCGACGCCGCCCACCAGGCCAGGGCGCTTCCGCCCGCGGCCAGTAACAGCCCGGCCAGCGAGCGTCGCCGGAAGCCGATGA
>CAMCNL010000383.1 GCA_945876205.1 Candidatus Sulfopaludibacter sp. SbA3 | reverse complement strand
CGCAGCCTTCGCCAGACGCGGCGAGATCGCCGACGCGACCTCGCGCACGGGCGTTCCAGCGGACACAGCGCGGCTGGATCCGTCTGGCAATGTGATCTGAACGTCGCTCATTGGGGCAGTGCTAAAGACCAAAGACCAGAAGTAATGGTAGGCGCGGGTGGACTCGAACCACTGACCTCCTCCGTGTCAGGGAGGCGCTCTAACCAGCTGAGCTACGCGCCTATCTATAGTGAAATCAGGCCTTTGCCCGAACGATCAGTATATCAAACTCAGGGGGAAAGGGGGCAGGGGGAAGGGGGGCAGGGGGCAGGGGGCAGGGGGAAAACCCCTTCGCTGCTACGCCGCTTTCTTCGTAGACAGGTACTCCAAGGCCTTCTGGAGCGTCGCATCGATCGCCGGCGGCTCTGAACCGAACTCAATTTCCGGCTGCTCGACGTTGACGTCGGGCTCGAGTCCCTTTTCGTGGATGGGATCGCTCGAGGGGGTGAGGTAGCGGAGATACGTGAGCCAGAAACCGCTGGCGTCTGGCAGCTTGATCAATTTCTGGCGCGCCGCTCGGCCCAGCGTGTGCTCGCCCACCAGGTCCGCGCGCTTGTTGCCATCGAGGGCGGCGGCGAAGACTTCGGCCGCTCCTGCCGTCCCCTGGTCAACCAATAGGACGATCGGCGCGGCGACCGCGCCATCGGCGGCCTGCGCCGTCACGACGTCTTTCAGGTCGCCCTTGGTCAGGCGGACGCCCAGCGTGCCGCTCTTCACGAACAGGTGCGAGGCGGCGAGACCGTCGTCCAGGTCGCCGCGTGCCGTGCCGCGCAGGTCGATCACGTACTTCGTCGCGCCGCTCTTGGCGAGCGCATCGAAGGCTTGCTTGAACCTGGCGGGTGACTCCTTCGTGAAGTCGACGACCCGGACGTAGCCGGTGGACGCGTCGGCCATCTTCGACGTCATCTCGACGCCCGCGGGACGCTCGCGCACGAGATCCACCACGTGGGGATCGGCGGCGTTGCCGCGAATCAGGAGCAGGGAGACTTTCGTGCCGGGCGCGCCTTGCAGGAGCCGCGATCCCTCGAACGCCGACATGTCGCGGGTCGGACGGTTGTCGATCGCGCGGATGAAATCCCCGCTCCGGATGCCGGCCTTCGCCGCGGGCGATCCGTCGCGGGCCGAGACGACGCGGAGGTAATACTGTCGCGTGAGGTCGATGCCGACATCAGCCGCGCCGGCGCTGGTGTTGGACTCCATCGCCTTCACGAGATCCGGGGTGAGGAATGCGCTCTCGGGATCGAGGCCATCGGCCAGTCCCTTCATCGCGCCCTTCATCGCCTGCTTCACGTCCACCGGCTCGACGTAGTTGTTCAGCACGAGCGAGATGACATCTTCGAAGACGCGGAGGTGCTGGTAGGTGTCGTCCTTGGCCATCGCCTGGCCCAGGTATCCGCCAAGAATGGCGAACACGATCACCGGAATCGAGATGGTCAGGACGAGTGCACGTGTCCGGGACGTCATTCTATGAAGCCTTTGTACTAACGAGCCTTGAGCCATTGTACGGGATCGACTGAACGGCCGTCGATTCGGACTTCGAAGTACAGGGCCGGGGGGCCAGCCGGCGCCGAGCCCACCCGGCCGAGCTCCGCGCCGGCCTCCACCGCGTCGCCGCGCTGAGCGGTAATCGAGCCGAGATACCCATATAAGGAATAGTTGTTGGCACCGTGGTCGAGGATCACGAGATTGCCAAAGCCGCTGAATGTCTCGGAATACGAGACGGTTCCAGGGTGGACGGCATGCACCGGGATGCCTTCGGCCGCCGCGATCTCGATGCCGTTTCGCGGCGTCGTCGATCCGGCGCGGGACGGTTGGCCAAACCGGCCGGCGATCCGCCCGGTCACCGGCCAGTCGAGCGCGCCGCGGAATGGCGCCAGCGGCACCGGGACCTGTTCGGTGGCGCGCCCCGCCGCGAGGTTGGCGACCTGCTGCTCGAGACGCTCCGATGCCACCTGCAGCTCACCGGCGAGCTGCGCGTTGAGATCGCGCCGCGCGTCAATCTGCGCGATGAGCGCACTGCGCGCGGCGACGGCGCGGTCGGCGGCCACGCGCGCCTGGCGCACCTCGGCCTCATGCGCCTGCAGGTCACGCACCTTCATCTCGAGCGCGGTGCGCTCATCCCGCATCGCGGCCAGCGTGCGGCGATGTTCCTCGACGCGCTGTTCGTTGATACGGGCCAGCGCCGCCACCGCACGGGTCGCACGGCCGAATTCGCGCACGCCGCTGACGCCGAAGAGCAGCCGGGCGTAGCCGGCGGGGCCGCGCTTGTACACATCCACGAGCTGCGCTTTGAGGGTGGGGAGCTGCGCGACGCGCGCCTGCTCGAGCGTGGCCAGCCGATCCGTGACCTGTTGAACCGCCACTTCGCCGGCCGCGACGTCAGCCTCGGCCTCTTTCAGGCGTTCGATCTCGAGATCGCGCGCGACTTCGAGCGTGCGAAGATCGCCGACCAGCGTCCGCGCTTCGCCCGCGAGCCGATCGGCTTCCCGCTGAAGGGCGATGATGCGGTCGTTGACGCGGCGGGTGCCCGGCGTCTGCGCCGCGAGCATCGTGCCTGCAAGAACACACACAATCAGTCGCAATGCAGCACGGACCTTTGCCCCTCGACTGCGCTCGGGGCAGGCGGTCCGCGACTGACTTTTCACAGGGCTAGTATAAAGTCAGACGCGTGCGAATCGTGGGCCTGGATGTGGGCGAAAAGCGCATCGGCATTGCGATCAGCGATGCCACCGCAACGCTCGCTCGTCCTGTCGGCGTACTCAAGGTGGCTGGGCTCAATGCGGCGGCGATCACCATGGTCTCGGACGAAATCGCCCGGCTTGCCGCCGAAGACGACCCGATCTCATCCATCGTCGTTGGCCTGCCGACGCGCCTTGACGGCACACCCAACGACATGACGCCTCGGGTCGAGCGCTTCGCGGCGGGCCTCGGTACGCGTACCGGGCTGCCGGTCGTGCTGCAGGACGAGCGGCTGACGAGCCGTGAGGCGGAAAGCCGACTGGCGATACGAGAGAAAGACTGGCGCGTACGCAAAGAGCGTCTAGAT
>CAMCNL010000382.1 GCA_945876205.1 Candidatus Sulfopaludibacter sp. SbA3 | reverse complement strand
GCCGGAACTGGCCACCGCCACCTTCCGCATCTTCCAGGAAGCGGTCACCAACGCGGTGCGCCACTCCGGCGCGTCGACGGTCGTCACGCGGCTGACGCTGGCAAAGCGCGAACTGCTGCTGTACGTGCGTGACAACGGCGTCGGCATCACCGACGAACGCCTGCAGGACGGGCGCAGCCTCGGCCTGCTTGGCATGCGCGAGCGCGCGCGCCCTCGGCGGCGATGTGCAGATCAAGGGAAAGCCAGGACACGGGACCATTCTTGCGATGACGCTGCCCATCCGTGCCGATTAAGACGGTTTCCGATCGCCACGCACACGGGCCCGCCGGAGCCCGTGCCTTGATTCTGCGGATCATGCTCGTCGACGATCACCCGATCGTGCGCCGCGGCCTCCGTGACGTGCTCGCCGAGGCGTTTGCGGATGCCGTGATCCATGCGGTGGGTTCAGGGCGCGAGGCGCTGATGCTGGTACGAAGCCACGACTGGCACGTGATGGTGCTCGATCTGTCGCTGCCGGACGGCAGCGGCCTGGTGGTGCTGAAGCGAGTGCGTCACCTGCAGCCGCGCCTGCCCGTCCTGATCCTCAGCATGCATTCGGCGGAACAGTTCGCGCGGCGGGCGATTGCCGCGGGGGCATCAGGCTACCTGACGAAGGAGACCGCCGACGCGGAGCTGGTGACGGCAGTCGCGCGGCTCCTGCGCGGCGGAAGGTATTTCGGACGCGACGTGCTCGAGGGCGTCGCGCTCGGGCTGCACCCGGACCGGGACGAACAGCCGCACGAGCGGCTGTCCGACCGTGAATACCAGGTGCTGAGGATGATCGGCCGTGGCAAGACCGTCTCCGAGATCGCGGTGGAGCTGACGCTCAGCGTCAAGACGGTCAGCACCTACCGCGCGCGTGTGCTCGCCAAGATGGAGATGCGCACCAACGCGGAGCTGACGCACTACGCCGTCCGCCACGGACTCGCGGAATAGACTGGGAGTTGCGGTGCTGGGGGTTGGGAATTGATTTTGCTTCTTTCGTCTAAACCACGGGATTGCGTTCGCAACCGATACAGGAGGCACGTGCATGGCAATGCAGACCATCGAGGAACTTTTCGAGCACGAATTGAAAGATATCTACGGAGCAGAACATTCGCTGCTCGACGCGCTTGAACAGATGGCCAGCGAAAGCTCCGACCGCGAGATCAGGAAGGCCTTTACGCAGCACCGCAAGGAGACCCAGGGCCAGATCAAACGACTGGACAAGATCTTCAAGTCGATGGGCCAGAAGCCGAAAGCCGAGACATGCCCGGGCATCGAGGGGCTGATCAAGGAGAAGAAGGCGTTCATGCGCAAGAAGCCGACGGAAGAGCTTCTCGAGTTCTACAACATCGGCGCCGGACAGAAAGCCGAGCGGTATGAAATCACTGCATACGAGTGCCTGATCGATATGGCCGACAAGCTCGGCATGAGCGACGCGGTTGAGCTGCTCGAGCAGACGCTCCAGGAGGAAGAGGCGGCGCTGAACAAGCTGAAGGTGATCGCCTCCGAGTTTGACGTCACCGAGGAGATGGAAGAAGAGGAAGAAGAGACGTCGTCTCGCCGCTGAAATGACGCCACAAGTGCCGGTGACGCACGTGGCTGGTGACACAAATGTTACCAGTCACGCGCGGCCGGGCTTGCTACAATACGTGGCGTGACACAGTGAGTTCTGCCATGGCCAAGAAAACTTCTGACGTCGCTCCCGCAAACCGCCAAAAGGCCACCGCGCCTCGGCGCGCCACCACATCCGAGCCGGTCAGCAGCACCACCAACGACACGCCGCCCGCCGCACATCCGGGGCCCTCGGGCGACGAGATCGCCCAGGCCGCCTACCTGCGGTACCTGAGCCGCGGCGGTGGCGACGGCCAGGACTTCGATGACTGGCTCGAAGCCGAGCGCGAGCTCAAGAAACGCAACAGCGGGGGATAGTTCCCCGGCCCAACTCCACAACTTCCAATTAGGAGTTGGTGTGCCTGGCCCACGGTCAAGGACGTCCGCAAGGCCGAGCTCGAGATGGCCAAGACGCTCGTGAATGAGGTCGAGAGGCGGCAAGAGAACACGTGCCGCGTGAGCTGAAGCTCTCGCCGATCGATCGGCTCGAGGTCACCAACCTCGGAAAGCCCTTCTGGCCCCAACTGAAGCGCCGCTGCGAAAAGCCAAAGGCGCGAATTTGCGAGGCATAACCACGAAGGACACGAAGGCCACGAAAAGACCTGAATAGGACTTCGTGTTCTTCGCGCCCTTCGTGGTTAGAAACGGAAGCGAGCCTCCCCGACAATCTGGCGCTTGGTGATGTCGCCGAAGATGTGCTGCTGCACCTCGGTGTTTCCGAAGTTCGTCACCTTGAGGCTGGTCGTCAACCGCTCGTCCAGCCAGCGGACGCCGACGCCTCCGTTGACGACCGTGAACGGTTCGGTCTTTCCAGCAAACCGCGCGTCGAGCACGTCCTGCCAGTAGGCCTCGTCGGTGTAGCTCACGCCCAGGTTGCCAAGGAATCGGCTGTAGCTGAAATTGAACCCGGCGTTGAACTTGTTCTTCGCAGGCCAGTTGATGTCGTTGATCGAGGTGCCCGCCGGGAGCTTCTCGGCGATCGGCATGGCGGCGTAGGAGTAGTTCGTGAACACGTTGACGTAGCGATTGACCGCCGCGTCAATACCAAGCTCGATGCCCTTGTCCTTGATGACACCGAGATTGAGATAGGTGAAGCGCGACGGCAGCACGACCGGCGGGTTGAGGGCCGCGAGAATGCCGAGCACCGCCGGGGGCAGCGGCCATCCGGGCGGAGGGGCGGCCGGTCCGTACGCCGCCACGGGCGTGAAATAGATGCCGTCGGTGGTCTTGTTCCAGTAGACGGCCGCGCTGACGGTCGCGCGATTGCGGATGACGCCCGTGTAGCCCACTTCATAGGCGGTCATCGACTCCTGGTTGAGATTGGTGTTGCCAACCGCGCGGATCGGAAACACGAACCGCGCGAGCGCCGGCGACAGCGCGCTCAGATTGACCTCGTTGAGGATGGTCGTGTCGATGTTGTTGTTGATGAACGACGGCGAGCGGAACGCGCGATTGAACGACAC
>CAMCNL010000381.1 GCA_945876205.1 Candidatus Sulfopaludibacter sp. SbA3 | reverse complement strand
GACCAGACCGTGTCCACGGCACAGCGTCGCGGTGTCTACGACCTTGCTCGCGTCAATGCCGAGCGCGCGCCAGACTATGGCCGCGTCGACATCCGGGTGGACCGCACCTTCACCGTAGGCGGGCGGCCGCTCAACCTGTTCTTCGGCGTACAGAACCTGACCAACCGCCGCAACTTCGCTAGCTACAGCTGGAACCGCCGTATCAATGCCCAGCAGTTCGGCGAGCAGCAAGGCGTCTTCCCCGTCCTTGGCCTCGATTGGCGATTCTAGCCACGATGCCCCACGTGCTCGATCTGGTGGTCGTCTTCGATCCGGAGGGTCGGCAGGTTCGCCTGGGACAGTTGTGGGCTGATCGAACCGTGGTCCTGGCGTTCGTCCGCCACTTCGGATGCCTGTTCTGCAGGCAACAAATCGCCGGGCTCCGTCCGTTTCTCGATCGTATTCGCGCCCGGGGCGCGGAGCTCGTCGTAATCGGCCATGGCAGCATCGAAGAGGCCCGCGCCTTCCGAGATGAAGAGCAGCTAACCGTTCCTCTCCTGACCGACCCGAGCCGCCAGTCCTACTGCGCCCTACAGATGCGGCGGGGGCTGGATTCCGTGCTGTCCCCCGCGGTTCTGGTGCGAGGCTTCAGGGCCTGGCGCGCAGGCTTCCGTCAGTCACATGTCGCCGGCGACCCGCTCCAGCAGGGCGGCGTCGTCGTGATCGCACCGGGAGGGGTGGAGCGCTTCCGGTACATCAGCCAGGACGCCAGTGACCACCCGACGCCCGCCCAGATCCTGGCGGTGCTCGAGCGTCAGCCATGAGCCAGACACCCGTCGTACTCCTCACGGGCGCAACCGGCTACATTGGAGGACGACTCGTGCCGGTCCTCGAAGCGTCTGGGGTTCGGCTGCGCTGCCTCGCGCGGCGTCCCGACGCGATTGCGTCACGCGTGTCTCCGACGACCGAGGTGGTGGCGGGCGACCTGTTCGACCCGGCGTCGCTCGACAGCGCCCTGGCTGGGATCGACGTGGCCTATTACCTCGTGCACTCGATGGGGGCTCACGGCGACTACCTGGAGAAGGATCGCGTCGCCGCGCGCAATTTCGGCGAGGCCGCTCGGACGGCGGGCGTTCGACGGATTGTGTACCTGGGCGGCCTCGCGACCGGTGAAGAGACGCTCAGTCAACACCTCAGCAGCCGGATCGAAACCGGCGAGACGTTGCGAGCCAGCGGTGTCCCGGTCGTGGAGTTCCGGGCCTCGGTGGTCATCGGCTCCGGAAGCCTCTCATTCGAGCTCATCCGGGCGCTCGTGGAACGTCTGCCAGTGATGATCTGTCCACGCTGGGTTGCAACGCTTGCGCAGCCGATTGGCATCGATGATGTGCTCGCGTATCTTGCCGCGGCGCTCCACCTGCCTGACGGCGCGAGTCGCACGTTTGAAATCGGCGGTGCGGATCGGGCCAGCTACGGGAACCTGATGCGAGAGTACGCGCGGCAGCGCGGACTCAAGCGGTTGATGATCTCGGTGCCGCTTCTGACGCCTCACCTGTCGAGCCTGTGGCTCGGACTCGTGACGCCCGTGTACGCCCGGGTCGGACGAGAACTGATCAGTGGGCTGAAGAACCGGTCCGTGGTGACAGATCCCGCGGCGCTCTCGGCCTTCACGATCAGGCCCGCCGGCCTGTCGGACGCCATCCGTCGTGCGATTCGCTACGAGGATCGCGCATTCGCGCAGACCCGGTGGTCGGATGCGCGTTCCTCGGGAGGAGGGCCGCCACTACCGGCCGAGCGAGCGTCCGGCAGCAAGCTCATCGATACCCGAATGATGCGGGTGACCGTCGATCCCACCAACGCGTTTGAACCCATCGCGAGAATTGGGGGCGCGCGAGGCTGGTATTTCGGCACCTGGTTGTGGCGCATCAGGGGCTGGGCCGACCTGTTGATCGGCGGCGTGGGGATGCGGCGCGGGCGGCGCGACCCTGATGCACCGGCCGTTGGCGACACGCTCGACTTCTGGCGGGTCGAAGCGTACGAACCGGGCCGACGATTGAGGCTCGCGGCCGAAATGACGTTGCCGGGCCGGGCCTGGCTGGAGTTCGAGGTCGTACCCGAAGCCGGCGGGGCGATCATCCACCAGACAGCCGTATTCGAACCGGCTGGGCTACCCGGCCTGCTCTACTGGTACGTGCTCCTTCCGGTGCACACCATGATCTTCGGAGGGATGCTCCGCGAGATCGCCAAACGCGCTCAGGGAGGCCGCCCATGAACACGACGGTCATTCGGTTCTGGAAGGCACCTCGACCGTGACCGGTGTGACGACGGCGGTGGTTGGGCTTGGCACGGTCCTGACGGTACTCGCGCTCGTATGGGTGCTGAGCGTACGGCTTCGGGACGCGAGTATTGCAGACGTCTGCTGGGGCCTCGGCTTCGTGCTGCTGGTCTGGCTGTACTGCGTGCTCTCGCCGGTGTTGACACCACGGTCCTGGCTAACCGCAGCACTGGTGACGCTGTGGGGTACGCGCCTCGCCCTGCACATCCTCCGCCGTAATCATGGCAAAGGGGAGGACCCGCGCTACAAGGCGATGCGCGCCGCGCACGGGCGGTCCTTCTGGTGGCACAGCCTCTTCATCGTCTTCTTTCTGCAGGGCGCGCTGCTGTGGCTCGTCGCCCTTCCGCTCCTCTTCGCGGTGAGCGCCAGAGAGCCGGCCGCGCTGACCATCGTCGATGGCGTGGGTGTCCTCCTCTTTGCGATCGGTTTCGGCTTCGAGGTCGTGGGTGACGCTCAGCTGGCTCGCTTCAGATCCGAACCCACGAACGGTGGCAAGGTGCTCGAGAGCGGATTATGGCGCTACACCCGTCATCCGAACTACTTCGGAGACGCCATGCTCTGGTGGGGTCTCTATGTACTCGCCGCCGCGACACCGGCGGGATGGTTGACCGTGCTCAGTCCGTCGCTCATGACCCTGTTGCTGATGCGGGTGTCCGGCGTCACGCTGCTCGAAGACGGCCTCAAGGCCTCGAAGCCCGGCTACCGCGACTATATCGCCCGCACGCCAGCCTTCGTCCCGTGGATCCCGCGCGCGCCGCGGTAAGCCGTGCGCCACACTTATCTCGTCAACTACGCGC
>CAMCNL010000380.1 GCA_945876205.1 Candidatus Sulfopaludibacter sp. SbA3 | reverse complement strand
TCTCCGGCGCCGGAATACAGCAGTCTCCTCGCGGCGGCGTCGTCATCGCCATCCGCTCGTCCGGCCTGATGTCGTTCGAGCGGCTGATCGCCCAGATGTGATCGTCGTAGTCGGTGGCCATCACCGGGATGGCCTGGATCATCCACTTCGGGTCCTTGAACGGCTTGGGCCAGAAGGGATCGACCTGGTACACGGGAACCGGTGCAGCCGCTGCACGGCCTGTTCTCGCTTGCTGCGAAGCCTGCTGCCCGGATAGCACTGCCACCAGGCAGGAGAGTCCGATCAGCGTGGCAAGGACCGTGAGCGACCGCATTCTCATAGTTCTCTGTTCCTGGTTCCCGGTTCCGTTAGAAGTCGAGCTGCACGCCGAGCTTCACCAGGCGTCCGCCCATGATCTGCAGGACGTTGAGGTAGCTCGGGCCGAACTGGCGTTGGAGATTGAGCACGTTGCTGGCGTTGAAGATGTTGGCGATGTCGAGGTTGCCCCTGACCCGCAACTGATCGAACCGGAACTGCCGGCTGAATCGGAGGTCCACCTGCTGCAGCCGCGGCTCGTACCTGGCTCCGGGCGGATCGAGCGCCAGCGTGACAGTGGCGTTGCAGGTTGCCGCGACGCCGCACTGACCGAGGTTGCGGCCGAGCGACGGCGCGATCTGCGCGTTGGTGGCCGTGTAGGTGGCGCCGTTCTCGATGCCACCGAAGTTCTGATAGATGGCGCTCGTCTGGAGGCCCCAGGGAAGCGGGTAGACCACGAGGAACTTCACCTGCGTGCCTGCCGACCACGGCGGGGCCGATCTGCAATATCCCTCGCGCGCGTCCTGTGGCGAGTCGACGACCACGCAGTTGTCGTCAACCATCCGCCCGACGCTCACGCCGCCCGAGAACTGTCCACCTTGCCCGAAGCGCGCGTTGAGCGTGGCGTCGACGCCGTTGTAGACCTGCTTGTGGTCGCCGTAGTTCGACGCCTGCGTGACGAGGCTGTCGACCTGGCCGAACCTGGCCGGCTTGAGGTCGTACAACCCGCAGAGTTGCTTGCCGCTGACGGCCGACGAGAGGCGATTGTCGGACGGGGCCGTGATGCAGAACGTGTCGTAGTCGGCCGGCGTGACCGCCAGGTTGTCGGTCACGATGAAGCCGCCGTACCACGTGCGGAAGTATCCGACGTTGAAGCCCATCCCCGGCCGCAGCTCGTGCTGCAGGGTCACCGAGCCCTGCCAGTTGTAGGCCTGACGGTTGAAGCCCGACACTGCGTCAGGAGCGTTCTTGGACGGCACGATGTTCTTGCCGAAGGTGAGGTCCGACCAGGGGCCACACTCACCGTTGGCGACCGGGTTGAGCAGATCGCAGTCGGGCACGAAGTTGCCGCGGCGCGCGTCCCCCGCGGGAAACAGCGAATCGTTCCACGTGCGATTGGTGTTCGGCGAGATTCCGGCGGCGGCGGGATTCGTCGTCGTTGACCTGAGCGGGGGATTGTAGCGGCCCAGCGACGCCTTGAGGGCCGTTCGTCCGTTGCCCCCGACGTCGTGCGCGGCGCCGACCCTGAGATTCAGGTTCTTCCAGTGCGGCTGGTTCTTGACCGCGGGAAGCACGCGCGCGGGGACGAACGGACCGGCGGCCAGGTGGACCTCGGGGAGCGAGGTGGCCGTGTCGTTGTAGCGCGCGCCGAGATTCAGCGTGGTCCGGCCGAGCGTCCACTGATCCTGCGCGAAGAACGAGTTGTCGCGTCCGTCCTCCTCCCAGGCGTAGGGCACGGCCCAGATGCGGACGTTGGTCGGGACGCCGTTCCTGAACGTGTAGTCCCTGGCCTGGTTGATCTGGTTCGGGTTGACGTTCCTGCTGGCGTCACCGGTATGGAAGTACCGGAGGAGCACGCCCGTCTTGAACACATGCGTGCCGCTGACATACGACACCGAGAACTGGGGCTGCGACTGCCAGCGGGGCACATAGATATACGAGCCGGTCGTGCCCAGGTTGAGCGCCCGGGAACCGTACCGGTAATTCAGGCCGACGTCGGTGACCTGAGGATCGAGTCCCGTTTCGTCCTGTCGCTTCGTCTGCTGATTGACCGTCAGGTAGGCAAAGCTCGTCTCGAACAGGAGCTGGTTGCTGGCCGGGTACCGCCATGACACGTTGGTGTTCGCCTGCGGATTGTAGCGATGCTGGGCGGTCACTTCGGGCGCCCAGGGAATGCCGCCTGTCGGATTCAGCAGGTTGAAGAAGCAGTTGCAGTTGGGCTGGATCGACGTGGCGCTCACGATCTTGTGCTTCTGCGCCACCTGCCACGTCAACCGAAGCGTGTAATCCTTGGACCACTGGTCGGTATTCGCGGGCCGGCTCTCGTCGGGCTCGTAGAAGAGCGTGCCCTGCCGCTTGTTGTAGTAGTTGCCCTGCTGGAGCTGCTGGTTGTCGCCGGAGCGGAAGGAACTGAAGAACCAGACGCGGTCGCGCTTGATGGGGCCGCCCACCGCGAACGCGAGGTCGTAATACTTCTTCAGCCCGCCTACCTGCGTCGGCCGCAGGTTACGCGCGACGAGCTCATCGGTGATGTTGCCGCTCTCGAGGCTCGGACCGCTGTAGCTGTATGCCATGCCGCCGGAAAACTTGTTGCCGCCGTCACGCTGGATGATGTTCATCTGCATGCCGCCGGTCTCGCGATCTGCACCGACGCCGCTCGTCTCGACCACGACTTCCTGGAAGGTCAACTGGTTGTAGATGAACACGCCGTTGGTCAAGCCGCCGACGACCTGGCTCATGCCGTCCACGATGGGCTCGGATTGCGGAGCGCCGTGCACGCTGTAGGTGAACTGAGAGGAATCGTTCACGCCGCCGACGCTGTACTGTTGTGGCGTCACCAGCGTGGCGCCCGGAATGACGGCCGACAGCGACGTGAGACGTCCGGTGCCCGGGATCGACTCCAGCGTCTCGCGCTGGAACTGCGTCTGTTGCCGCGTGCTCTGCACGTCGACGACAGGGGCTTCGCCGGTGACGGTGATCGTCTCCTCGAGCGTGCCGATCGCCATGTCGCCGTTCACCGTGGCGGTGAAGCTGGCCGGCAGCACCAGCCCGTCGCGCTTGAATGTCTTGAACCCGGCCAGCGTGAAGGTCACCGAGT
>CAMCNL010000379.1 GCA_945876205.1 Candidatus Sulfopaludibacter sp. SbA3 | reverse complement strand
GGACGGCGCGCCGACCTGCGTAGCACGCCGACACGTATCGCCTGAAATCGAGCGTAGCGATTCATCGCCGCGAGTTCGTTACCCGCGATCCGTGAGGTCCGAACTAGCAACGCTGGTGCATGCCGCGATGGCAGGCGCTCGAATTGGGTACTACTCGCGGCGGGGCCTGCCGCGCCGAAGCGCGGAGCGCGAAGGCGGGAGCGGCAGAGTATGAGCGAAGGGAGATTTCCGGCGTGCGAAGCCGGGAGGCCCGCTGGCCGGCATGGCCGCGAGGCGTTTCACAACTGAACTCTCCGGCGAATGCTGAGCATTCCCAGGCGAGCTTCACAAGGCGTCCTTCTATTTGTTTCCGTCAAGCGCCTCGATCGTGGCGACGGACGGCCCGCGCTGTTTCTGCAGGCGGGCGGATACGGTCTCGACCTGGCGCATGACTCTCAGCACGTTGAGACCGAGCGCCTTCTTCACGTCGTTGTCTGACCATCCGCGGCGGAGTAACTCCGCGGTCAACGCCGGATACGTCGAGACATCCTCGAGCCCCACGGGTACGGTCGGGATGCCGTCGTAGTCGCTGCCAATGCCGACATGGTCCGGACCAGCAACCTTGCGGATGTGGTCCATGTGATTGGCGACATCCGCCAAAGTCGCCTTGCCGTCCTTCGTCAGGAATCCGGGATAGAAGTTCGCCATGACCACGCCGCCGTTCTTCGGCAGCATCGCGAGCACATTGTCAGGCACGTTGCGGACGTGATCGTTGATCGCGCGCGCGCCGGAGTGAGAGAAGATGACCGGCGCCTCCGACACGCGAATCGCATCCTCCATCGTCTCGGGCGACGTGTGACTGAGGTCGACCATCATGCCGAGGCGATTCATCTCGCGCACGACTTCTTCGCCAAACTTCGACAGCCCGTTGGACGCAGGCTTGTCGCTGCATGAATCAGCCCACGCCACGTTGGTGCTATGCGTCAGCGTCATGTAGCGGGCGCCGGCCTCATGGAACATGCGAAGCGCAGCGAGCGAATTGTCGATCGAGTGGCCGCCCTCCATGCCGATGAGCGAGGCGATGCGTCCTGCCTTGAAGATGCGCTCGACGTCGGCCGCCGTCGTCGCCAGCTCGAACGTGTCGGGATACTTGCGCACCATGCGGTGGACGATGTCGATCTGTTCCAGCGTGGCGACGACCGCCGCCGGACCCTGAATGGTGACGGGGATGTAGACCGACCAGAATTGCCCACCCACGCCGCCCGCGCGCAGCCGCGGGATGTCGGTCATCAGCTTCGGCTGAGGTGTCCGGATGTCGAGCTTATCGAGGTCCCGCTCGGCGTTGTTCTCTCGCAACGCCCACGGATAGTCGTTGTGGCCGTCGATGAGCGGAACCTGCTTATGGATGGCCTTGGCGCGCGCAACCAGATCGCCCTGTGCCGACATGCTCGTGACCCCGCAGACGATCAGGAAAAGCGCGAGCGTCCGCGCGGACTTCAACGTGGCGCCTTCGCGAGGCTGACCAGATTGGCGAATTGACGGTACGCGCCAGGCACGCCGGCGGGCAGTTGACGGAACCAGTCATAGGCGGTGTAGACGTAGCGGCCTTTGCCCACGTCAGCGTAGACCTCGCCGCCACGCTGCGGCGGCTCGCCGGGATCCACGGTTTCGAGCAGTGGCACGTACTTCGGATCGAACGTCACGAACGCCCAGAGGTCGCGCTCCTGCACCCAGCCGTTGAAGTCGGCTTCGGTGATGCGATTCGGAAACGTGAAGACCGGATGCGTTGGCGCCAGGATCTTCACCGGCGCGTTCTCGTCGGTCACACGCGAGTTGGGCGTGGCCGTGGCGGGATAGGGGGCAAGGCCGCGAGCCGTGTAGTCGGCCTGCTGGTATTGCACGATCAGCGCGCCGCCGCGCTCCATGAACTGACGCAACCGGCCGTTGTTGGCCGCAAACGCCGGCCGCGCTTCCGACGCGCGAATGCCGACGACGATCGTGTCGAATCGCGAGAGATCGCCGGTCGCCAGCATCTCGTCGTCGATCAGCGTCACGTCAAATCCCATGCGGCGCAACGCGTCTGGCACCTGGTCGCCGCTCCCCATCAGGTATCCGACTCTTGTCTGCGTCAGCTTGAGGTCGAGCACCTGCGCCGTTGACGTGGCCGGCCAGTACAGCCGGCGCGTCTGGATGTGCGGGTATGCGATCTCCTGCATGTCGCGCGAGTAAGTCGTCGAGCCCACGACGGCCTCGGCGACGATCTCGAACGTGCCGGCCGTTCGCCGCGCCGGCGCGGTCACGGTAAACGGTGTGGACGTCTTGGCGCCCTTTGCGTTGAGCGTGAACGGTGCCTCAGTCGGCGTCGACGTCCATCCCGCCGGCAGACGCAGTCGCAGCGTGCCGGTTACCGCCTGCGGCGCGAAGTTCGTCGCGCGCACCACCAGCCGCTGCTGGTTGGCGGTCGTCCCGAGCGGGACGATCATGAGCGGCGAGTCGAGCCCCACCGCCACCGCGGGCACCACGTTGAATTCACGGCGGAGCTCACCGCGCACCCCGTCCGCGAAGCGGTACTCGACGGGACGTGACACATCGATCGTCACACCACCAATGGTGAGCGTCACGGTCGCCGTCATCAGCGGCGGTGTGAAAGGAAGACCCTTCGGCGCGGTATCCGACCAGCGGTACCCGTCGCCCTGTCGCAGTTGCTCGAGATGGTACGGCTGCGATACCGGAGCGTTCGCCGCCACGGTGACGCGATACCGCGTCTCCTGCGTCGGTATCTCGCGGCGTCCGCCCTGGCCTTGCGGCGGCGGTGCCGGCGGCGCAGCCTCCATCGTCCAACCCGCAGGCGCAGTGACGGTCGCCGCGCCGATGGTGACTGGCACCCACTGAGGCATGGGTACGAACGTTCGGACGGAGACGACGACGTTGCCGCCGGGGATCATCGTCTCGACGTCAGAGAGCGGATCGACGACGACGCCGGCCGCGCGGATGAGGGCGTCGGTGAAGTCCTGTTCCTTGAATGAGAGGAGGAAGTCGGCATCCGCGCGCACGTCGGTCGTCGCGGCGGCGGCCTTCGTGGCCGCGCGCGCTGCGCGGGTGGCGTTGAGCCCGGTGGCCAGCACGGGGACGATCGCAGATGGGTTCA
>CAMCNL010000378.1 GCA_945876205.1 Candidatus Sulfopaludibacter sp. SbA3 | reverse complement strand
CGCGACCGCGAGCGCCAGCGACATCACGATCGGGAAGAGAAACGTCCAGAAGAGCGCTTCCGGCTCGCGTATGAATTCGCGCAGCCGTGCCATCGTCATCTCGATGAGCGGATGAAGAGCGCCTCCCCTATTCATCACGGAGGTGCTTTCCGGTCAATGACATGAAGACGTCTTCGAGCGTGCCCTGATGGACGACCACCTTCGGCGCGCCGAGCGCGCCGATGAGCTCCTTCGGCGAGCCAACGGTGATGACCCGCCCCTCGTCTACGATCGCGACGCGGTCGCAGAGGATCTCGGCCTCATCCATGTAATGGGTCGTGAGGAGGATCGTGCCGCCCTGTGCGCGAAACTGCTGCAACAGCCCCCACAACTGCCGTCGTGACTGCGGGTCGAGACCGGTCGTCGGCTCGTCGAGAAACAACAGGTCGGGATCGCCCGCGAGCGCACAGGCAATCGCGAGCCGCTGCTTCTGGCCGCCGGAGAGCTTGCCCACCCAGCTCGTGCGCTTCGGCTCGAGCTCGATGATGCGCAGCAGCTCGTCGATGCTGCGGCCGCGGTGATAGAACGACCTGAACAGGCGCAGCGTCTCTTCGACCGTCAGCTTCTCGGCGAGCTGTGTTTCCTGGAGCTGGACGCCCAGCCGCTGCCGCAGCTCGCGGTCGTCCTTGCCCCAGCGCAAGCCGAGCACATCGACGTCGCCCGCATCGGGCGCCAGCAGTCCTTCGAGAATTTCAATGGTAGTGGTCTTGCCCGCGCCGTTCGGGCCGAGCAGGCCGAAGCACTCGCCGCGGCGGACGTGCAGAGACAGGCCGTTGACGGCGACGACATCGCCGTACCGTTTTGTAAGACCCTCGCAGCGAACGGCCAGAGACTCCACGACGGCTGTCATTGTGGTCAACTTTCGCGCCTGTTTTTTGGGTTAGACTGACAGACTGTGTCGGCTACGGTCCTGATCGCCTCCCTCGAACACCTGCCCGCACTCAAGGAACGAGAAGACCTCGGCGGTGCGCAGGTGTTTTCGGACGTCGATGCGCTGCGGGCGCTTGACATCATCACCCGCCAGCGCCCCGCCGTCGTCGCGCTCGAACGGCGGTTCGCGGCGACCTCGCGCGGCGCCGCGCTGATCAACCGCATCAAGGCCGATCCGTCGCTCTCCGCCTGTGAGATTCGAATCGTCTCGCACGACACCGCGTACTCGCGGGTGTCGCGCAAGCCCGAAGGACAGTCCGGCTCCGCGCCGGCCGCGGTCGCCGAACCGCCGCCATCCCCAGCCGAGGCCGGTCTCGATCAACGAGGGACGCGCCGTGCCCCGCGCTTCAAGATCGTCGATGGCGTCGAGGTCACGATCGACGGCAACCCGGCGACGCTCGTCGATCTGTCGCTGGTGGGCGCGCATGTCGTCTCGCCGACGATCCTCAAGCCGAACCAGCGTCTCCGCATCTCGCTGCCCGACACCGCGCGGGCGATGCGGTTCAGCGGCGCCGTCGCCTGGGCCTCGTTTGAGATTCCTAAAGGCGGCGCGGCGCGCTACCGCGCCGGCATCGAGTTCTTCGATGCGGATCAGGAGTCAGTGTCGAAGTTTCTCGAAGGCAATAAGAAGTAGTCGCGCACCCTGAAGGAGTAGTCGCGCACCCTGAAGGGTGCGCTCTACAGCTGCCTATTGCAGCTGCCTACCAACTGTCTTTCTGCCACCTGTAGCGCGTCGGCTTCAGCCGACGCGTCAGGCCAGCCACCCGGCAACGACAGAGTCCGGTCTCACGATCGTTTCCGCGCGATCGGATCCCGTCGAGATGATCGCGCAGTCCACGCCGCTCACCTCTTCAAGACGACGAACGTAGCGCTGCGCTTCCGGCGGCAGTTGCTCCACCGTCGTCGCGCCCTTGGTGGGGGTCTTCCATCCGGGCATCGTCTCGTAGATCGGCGTGGCGCCGTTGAGCGCGCGCAGGTCGGCGGGAAACTCGGTCACGATGCCGTTGGCCGTCTTGTACCCGGTGCAGATATTCACGTCGTCGAGGCCGTCGAGCACGTCGAGCTTGGTGAGCGCCAGCGCGTCGAGGCCGTTGATGCGCGCGGAGTAGCGCACGACGACCGCGTCGTACCAGCCGCAGCGGCGCGGGCGCCCGGTCGAAGCGCCGTATTCCTGGCCGCTCTCGCGCAGACGATCCGCGAGCGCACCCGACAGCTCCGTCGGCAGCGGTCCTTCACCGACGCGCGTCGTGTACGCCTTGGCCACGCCAAGCACGCCGCCGATGGCGCGCGGCGGCACGCCGAGGCCGGTGCAGACGCCGCCAACCGAGGCGTTCGACGAGGTCACGAACGGATACGTCCCGTGATCGATGTCGAGCAGCGTTGCCTGCGCCCCCTCGAACATCACCGCCTTCCCTTCCTTCATCTGCTGCGCCAGGAAGAGCGAGACGTCGGTCGCCCACGGACGAATCCGCTCGCCCGACGCGAGCAACTGATCGAAGAGCGGCTTCCAGTCGAGCGTTGAATCCTTGATGATGCGGTTGCGCGCGTTGACGTTCTCGCGCACTTCTTCCTGCAGCGCCGCGCGGTCGCCGAGCATGTCGCAGATGCGGATGCCGCGGCGGCCGATCTTGTCCTCGTAGGCCGGACCGATCCCGCGCGACGTCGTGCCAATCTTCCGTTCACCGCGGCGCGCTTCAGACAGCACGTCCAGCTCGCGGTGATACGGCAGGATGACGTGCGCCTTCTCGCTGATCAGCAGACGGCCATCCACCGAGATCCCCATGCGGGCCAGCTCGTCAATCTCCTTGAAGAGCGCCTGCGGGTCGATGACCACACCGTTGCCGATGATGCAGGTGACCTTGGGATGGAGGATGCCCGACGGAATGAGATGGAGGACGAATTTCTTGCCCTGCACGTAAACCGTGTGCCCCGCGTTGTGACCGCCCTGGTAGCGCGCGACCGTTGAGAAATGCGGGGTCAGCATGTCGACGATCTTGCCCTTGCCTTCGTCGCCCCATTGCGCCCCGAGTACTGCGATGTTCGTCTTCGACATTCGGGTATATCGTAAGTGCTTCGGACTGCGTATGTCGAACAACCTTCGCTCCCACGACACACCGAGGCACCGAGACAGCGAGAAATTCCTGTTGCCTCGGCGACTCGGTGTCTCGGTGTGCCGTCTCAGTGGATGGCC
>CAMCNL010000377.1 GCA_945876205.1 Candidatus Sulfopaludibacter sp. SbA3 | reverse complement strand
ATGCGATCGAGCTCGCGCAGGCGCGTGATGTCGTGGAAGCCGGCGACCGCGCCGGTGACCCGGCCCCCGGCGTCGCGCAGCGGCGCCGCGCCCACCAGGATGACGGCGCGCCGGCCGTCGGCGCGCTGCACGTCGATCTCCTCGCCGATGACCTCGATGCCGGACAGCGCGCGCACCGGCGGGATGTCGCGGATGCGAAGCGGCCGGCCGGCCCCGTCGCGCATGGCGAAGCTCTGCCAGTACGTCTTGCGCGCGAGCGGCGTGTCCGGCGCGACGCCCAGGAGATGTTCGGCCGCCTTGTTCTGCAGGCGGATCGAACCGTCGGGATCGAGGATGACGAGGGCCGCCGGCACGGTGTTGATGATCGCGAGCAGTTCCGCATGGGCCGCGCGGATGCGCTGTTCCGCCAGGGCGGCGTCCGATGCGCGCGCCTGGACCGCCGAGCGCATCTCCGAGAAGGCGCCGACGAGCACTCCGATCTCGTCGTTGCGTGTTACCGGCAACGGGGCTTCGTAATCGCCACCGGCCAGCCGTCTTGCGGACCTGGTCAGCCCCAGGAGAGGAGTGAGGATGGCACGGTCGGTGGCGACCAGCAGGACGAACATGAAGACCACGGCCACGATCGGGATGGCCGTCAGGGTGATGGTCGCGTCGCGGACCCGCGATTGCGCGAGGACGCCCGCTCGCGCGTTGATGTCGGTCTCGCGGCGTTCGAAGACGTTCAGCTCCCGCTGGATCGCTTCGAATCGCGGTGTGGCTTCGGTGAGAAGCTGCGCGGTCACCTCCTCGCCGGCCTTGCGCCGCTCGATGACCTCGCGCGACGCGGCGCGCCACTCGGCGACCCGTGCCATCAGCCGCTCGAAGCGGGCTTGCTGTTCCCTGTCCGTGATCAACGCCCGTGTGACGGGAACCGCCCTTTCGTAGTTCGTGCCTTGCCGTTCGTATTCGGCCTGCTCGCCGGCATTTCCCGAGATGAGGAAGCCCCGGTATGCCACCCGCATGGCATCGAGTGCGCGGCCGACCTCGACGTGATCCAGCAGAATCGTCTGCGTTCGTGCCGCGTCCTCGATCGCGCGCGAGCTTTCACGCTGCACGTAGAGCACGACGGCCGCCTCGACGAGCGCCATCGTGATGAGCAGCAGAAACGCCGCCGTGACGCGCGTGCGGATCGAAAGTGTGCTCACGCCTGGCCCAGCATCTGTCGCACCTCATCGCCGAGGGTGAGCGCGTCGAACGGCTTGACGATGTAGCCAGCGGCCCCAAGCGAGAGGCCGCGGGCGATCTCGGCCTGCTGCGACCGCGCGGTCAGGAAGATCACCGGGATGCCGCTCGTCGCGGGGTCGGCCTTCAACTGCCGGCAGACTTCCGGGCCATCCATGTCCGGCATCATCCAGTCGAGGAGGATGACGTCCGGTGTCTCGGCGCGCGCCGCTGTGAGCGCCTCGACGCCGTTGCCGGCCACCGCCACGACGAAGCCGGCGCGCTTCAGGGCTCTGCGCGCGACGATCTGGATGTCGATGTCATCTTCTACGAGCAGGAGCGTCATGACTGGGTAAATCCCTTTCTGGTCATCGTGCCCCACCCTTGCTTGTTGCGGAGAAAGTCCACGATGCCGCGGACGCGCCACCACGTTGTGAGCTGACGGTAGCCGAAATTCTCGATGACGCCGAAGGCCACGAGACGCAGCAGGTCGCTCAGCCGCGGATAGCGGCGGAACGAGAGCTCCTCGAGCAGCACGGATGCGAGGGAGATGAGCGTACCGTACAGCACCGCCGCCAGAAACAGCAGCTCCGCGAACCGCCAGTCGAGCAGCCCGAGCGCCAGCGCGACGATCGTGACGAGGTAGCCGCTCAGCTCGATCACCGGTCCCGCAGCCTCGAAGATCAGGAAATACGGCATCGCGAACAGCCCGACGGCGCCGTACCTGGAACGGCCGATCATGCCGCGGTGGTAGCTCAGCACCTGCAGCGTGCCGCGCTGCCAGCGGTTGCGCTGGTTGCGGAGGATGCCAAGCGACTCCGGAACCTCGGTCCAGCAGACAGGATCCGGCTGAAAGACGATCCGGTACGGCCGTCCCGCATCCCTCGCCCACCGGTGCAGGCGGGTCACGATCTCCATGTCCTCCCCGATCGTGTCGTGCCGGAAGCCGCCGACGGCGACGACGGCGTCGCGGCGGAAGATGCCGAACGCCCCCGAGATGATCAGCAGGCTGTTCATCGCGGATTGCGCGACGCGTCCGGCCAGGAACGCCCTGAGGTACTCGACCGCCTGCAACTGCGCCAGCCACGAGCGTGGCATTCCCACCCGCGTCACGCGTCCCGCCTCGACGGTGCACCCGTTGACGATGCGGATGATTCCCCCGGCCGCCAGCGTGCTCGGATCCTCGATGAAAGGGAGGGCCGCGCGGGTCAGCGCCTCGTCTTCGAGCAGCGAATCGGCGTCGATCACGCACACCAGCGGGTAGCGCGCCGCGTTGATGCCGGCGTTGATCGCATCGGCCTTGCCGCCGTTGACCTTGTCGAGCACGACGAGGTCGGCGTTGGCAAGCGATCGATAGACTGCCTGCACCGGCTTGGTCGCGATCGGCTGATCGTAGCCGGCGGGCGCCCGCAGGAGCCGGAAGCCGGTGACCAGCTCGCGCAGCGTGCCGTCTTTCGACCCGTCGTTCACCACGATCACTTCGAATTGCGGGTAGTGAAGCAGGAGCAACGACCGGAGGCTCTCGCGGATCGTGGCCTCTTCGTTGTAGGCGGGTGCGATGACGGAAATGCCCGGCGTGGCCGGCGATTGCAGCACGGCATCGAGCCGCCGCGGCGTCCATCGCCGCCGGTAGTCCCGGAGCTGCACGAAGGCGACGACGCAGAAGAGCAGGTAGATCGTGTTGATCGTCACGAAGTACAGGAGTACCGCGAGGTCCCATGCCGTCAGCGCCGCGACAATGGAGGCGCGCATGGTCAGCCCTCGATCTCCCAGAGCATCTGGCGCGCGAGGTCCGCGCCAGGGCCGTTCGCCCGCACCGCGTCGGTCAGGTACGTCAGGCCGGCCTCGCCGAGCTGCTTGAGCGCCGCCGCGCTGTGGGCGGCGACCGTCCACTCGTCGGCGAGGCGCGCGGCGAGGTACCGGCCGCAGTCGACGCGTCCACTCCGGCCGAGCGCGCGCGCGGCC
>CAMCNL010000376.1 GCA_945876205.1 Candidatus Sulfopaludibacter sp. SbA3 | reverse complement strand
ATCAATTCCCGTGCAGATCTTCGCGTATGCAATTTCTCCGTATGAAGACTGGCACCGCCAGGCGTGGGCCGGAGCCCTGGTCCTGGTGACCATCGTGTTGACCTGTTCCTTGATGGCGCGGTACGCCGCGTCGCGTGTGGCACGCATCCGTGGCCAGTAGCGATACGGGGGCTACGGTGACGCTGCGGCACCCGACCGTACAGCCGCGCGCGGCGCAGGAAGACAAGCCCGTCAAGATCGACGTCGAACGCCTGTCGTTCTACTACGGCGCGAAGCGCGCGCTCGAAGACATCACCGTGCGGATGAAGTCGAACCTGGTGACCGCGTTCATCGGGCCCTCGGGCTGCGGCAAGAGCACCTTCCTCAGGACGTTGAACCGGATGAACGACATCATCCCGGCGACGCGTGTCGACGGCACGGTGCTGATCGACGGCTCCAATATCTACGAATCGGGCGTCGATGTCGTCGCCGTGCGGCGGCGCGTCGGCATGGTGTTCCAGAAGTCGAATCCGTTTCCGAAATCGATTTTCGAGAACGTGGCCTACGGGCTGCGCATCAACCGGATGACGACCAGCCGGTCCGAGCTCGAGGGGCGCGTCGAAGAGAGCCTCCAGCAGGCGGCGCTGTGGGACGAGGTCAAGGACCGGCTCCACGAATCGGCGCTGGCGATGTCGGGCGGCCAGCAGCAGCGCCTCTGCATCGCGCGTGCGCTGGCGGTGAAGCCCGATATCCTCCTGATGGATGAGCCGGCATCGGCGCTCGACCCGATTGCGACGCAGCGCATCGAGGAGCTGATTTACGATCTGAAGAAGACCTACACGATCGTCATCGTGACGCACAACATGCAGCAGGCGGCGCGTGTCTCCGACTACACCGCCTTCTTCTGGCTCGGGAAGCTGGTCGAGTACGATCGCACCGACCGGATTTTCACGGCGCCGGGCGAGAAGCTCACCGAGGACTACATTACGGGGAGGTTCGGATAGTGGAGCGCGTCGTTCGACACTTTCAGGATGAACTCGAGGCGCTCCAGGCGCGGCTGCTCGAAATGGGCGGGCTGGCCGAGGAGCGCGTACGCGCGGCCGTCCAGGGCATCGTCACCCGCGACATGCTCGTCATCGACCGCGTGATGCGCGGCGACGAGCCGATCAACGCGCTGCACATCGAGATCGACGACCGCTGCTTCCGGATGCTGGCGCTGCACCAGCCGATGGCGACCGACCTGCGCGCGATTGTCGCGGCGGTCAAGATCAACACCGACCTCGAACGGGTCGGCGACCTGGCGGTGAACATCGCCGAGGCGGCCAGGCGGTATGTCAGCCATCCGCCGGTCAAACAGCTGATTGACATCCCGGAAATGGGCGAAATCGCCCAGGGGATGCTGCGCGACGCGCTCGACGCCTACGTCCGGCGCGACACCGGGCTGGCGCAGCAGGTGCTCGACGAGGACGACCGGCTGGACGGCCTGAAAACCCACGTATTCCGGGAACTGTTGAACATCATGCTGCACGACGGGGCCACCGTCGAGCCGTCGATTGACTTGATCCTGGTCTCCCGCCACCTGGAGCGCATCGGCGACCATGCCACCAACATCGCCGAAGACGTCATCTTCATGGTGTCGGCCCTTGACGTCCGGCACCACCCGCCCACGCCCGTCGAAGATTGAAATAGAATAAGTCGGATGGGCGAGGCCCGGTTGTGCGTGCTGTGCCGCACGCGTGCGGTCGAGGACCGGTGGCGGCCGTTCTGTAGCGAACGGTGCCGCAACGAGGACCTGGCGCGCTGGGCGGATGGCCGCTACAGCGTCCCCGGTGCACCGTTGCCCGATCCCGATTCCAGCGCCGACCCTGACCAGGACTAAACTTCTTCTCCCAAGGCGTGCTCCTCAGTTATGGCCGATACCCTCACGATCACTGACAACCGCACCGGCAAGCAGTACGAAGTCCCCGTCGCCGAAGGGGGCGTCATCCGCGCCACCGACCTCCGGCAAATCAAGACGGACAAGGATGATGCCGGGCTGATGACCTACGACCCGGCGTTCATGAACACCGCGGCGTGCCGCAGCCGGATCACCTACATCGACGGCGACAAGGGCATCCTCGAGTACCGCGGGTACCCGATCGATCAGCTCGCCGAGCACTCCACGTATCTCGAAACCGCCTACCTGATCATGTTTGGCGAGCTGCCGACCGACGCGCAGCTGAAGACGTGGACGCAGGACATCACCCTCCACACGATGCTTCACGAGAACATCAAGAAGCTGATGGAGGGATACCAGTACGACGCGCACCCGATGGGCGTCTTCCTGAGCACGGTGGGCGCGTTTTCGACGTTCTACCCGGATGCCAAGCAGATTTTCGACGAGCAATCGCGCAAGAAGCAGATTCACCGGCTGATTGCCAAAGTTCCCACGATTGCCGCCTACGCCTACCGCCACAGCATCGGACGCCCCTACAACAATCCAGACAACGACCTGAGCTTCTCCGGCAACTTCCTGAACATGCTGTTCAAGATGACCGAGCTGAAGTACAAGGTGAACCCGGTGCTCGAGCGCGCGCTCGACATCCTCTTCATCCTGCACGCCGACCACGAGCAGAACTGCAGCACCACGGCGATGCGCGTCATCGGCAGCTCGCAGGCCGACCCGTATTCGGCGATGGCGGGCGCCGCCGCGGCGCTCTACGGGCCGCTGCACGGCGGGGCCAACGAGGCGGTCCTGCGGATGCTCAAGGAGATCGGCAGCATCGACAACGTGCCCGGCTTCATCAAGCGGGTCAAGGGCGGCGAGGGCACGCGGTTGATGGGCTTCGGCCACCGCGTCTACAAGTCGTACGACCCGCGCGCGAAGATCATCAAGAAGACGGCCTACGAAGTATTCGAGGTCACGGGCAAGAATCCGCTGCTCGACATCGCCCTTGAACTCGAGCGGATCGCGCTCGAAGATGAGTACTTCGTCAGCCGCAAGCTCTACCCGAACGTCGACTTCTACTCCGGGCTGATCTACCAGGCCATGGGGTTCCCGGTCGAGATGTTCGCGGTGCTGTTCGCCATTGCCCGCACGGTGGGCTGGGTGGCGCAGTGGGAAGAGATGCTGCTCGACCCGGAGACGAAGATCGCGCGCCCCAAGCAGCTGTACGAGGGCGCCACGACGCGGGACTATATCCCGATGTCGAACCGCTAAGGGGT
>CAMCNL010000375.1 GCA_945876205.1 Candidatus Sulfopaludibacter sp. SbA3 | reverse complement strand
GAGATGTAGACGTGATCGCGGTCGAACGCCAGCCATGTTTCGGTCCGCTCGGTCGCCGGCCCGCCCTGCTGCGGCTCGACCTGCACGTAGTCGCTCATCGACGGCGTGGCGTAGAGCGGCTCGTCGAGCGCCCCGTCGATATGCAGCGGCCCCTGCAAAGGGACCGCGCGAATCGTGGTGCGCCCTTCGGCGCCACGGGTGATCACCTCGGGCGGCTGCGGCGGGTCGGGGTACTGCGCCGCCGCCGCCGCAGCGGTCAGAGAAAGAAAGGCAACGACCAGGGACGAGCCGCGCAGACATGCCATGGGACTGCGCGATTATTCCATAGGGCCGAGCCCTCCAGGGGCGCCATCGCCAGTGGCGGTGCTTGTGATCCGATCTTGCTGACTGGCGCCGACAAGTCAGGCCGCCGGCACGCGCGCGTATTTGTTGAACCACGCGATGGTGCGGCTCCACGCCTCCTCCGCCGCCACCTTGTTGTAGCGCTCCGGCGTGGCGTCATTGAAGAAGCCATGAACGGAGTTCGGATAGATGTGGCCTTCGTGCGGGATGTTGCTTGCCTTCAGCGCCGCCTCGTAAGCGGGATATGCATCCACCAGCGCCTTATCGAGCGCGCCATGGTGTACGAGGATCGCGGCTTTGATTTTCGGTACGTCGGCCGCCATAGGTGCGCCGCCGTAAAACGGCGCGGCTGCCGCCAGATCCGCACCCAGCAGAGTCGCCAGATTATTGGACATGCCGCCACCGAAGCAGAAACCGGTGGCCGCGACTTTGCCATTCGAGAGCGGATGGGCCTTGAGCCACTGCGCGCTCGCAACGAAGTCAGAGGTCCTCTTGTTCGCGTCGATCTTGGCAAACAGCAGGCCGCCCTTGTAGTCGTCGCTTGGATAACCGCCGACCGACGTCAGCGCGTCGGGCGCAAACGCCATGAAGTTGGCCAGGGCGAACCGCCGTGCGACGTCCTCGGTATGCGGATTGAGTCCCCGATTCTCGTGGATGACGAGAACGGTGGGCAGTTTCGTCGGCATCTCGGTACGAGTATCCTGGCTGAATGGTCGGACGAAATAGCCCCTGATGTAGCCATTTCCATTCGGCGACGGGATGGTCTCATATGTCGCTTTGATCCGCTCGTCATCCTTGCGAACCTGCTGCCCCAGCGCATAGTTCGGCATCAACGCTTCGACAATTGCCGCAGTCGTCAGTCCGGCGACAGCGAATCGCCGCCCCACCGTATCCATGAACTCACGACGATCGATCTCGCCGTGAATGTATCGCGTGTACAGTTCGACCGCTTCCGCGGGAATCTTCACTTTTGCCTGTTCCGTTGTCTGTGGCATTGAGGCCATCCTTTCGGCGGGTAAGATATCACTTCGGCAGCGTGTTACCATCCCGCCATTGCGCGGCGTTCCACGCCGACATCGGAGGTGTATGAGGCTACTTCTCGCGGCGCTCATTCTCACGATGGGAACGAGCACGGCCAACGCCCAGTGGCTGGATTGGCCAACCCCCGGCATCCCGCGCACGTCCGACGGCAAGCCGAATCTCGCCGCGCCAGCGCCGCACGGGCCCGATGGGAAGCCTGACTTAACCGGGGTCTGGGATGGCGACACCCCCGTCGGCCGCCCTGCACCCGCTGACCTGCAACCGTGGGCCCTCGAGCGCGCCACCCAGTATCAGCAGGACTATTACAAGACGCGTCCCTATTACCAGTGCCGGCCCAGCGGTCCGGAGGCGGAGAGGTTTGGCGGCTGGAAACGCATCCTCCAGACGCCGGCCGCCATCGCGATCCTGCAGGACGACCTCACCTATCGCGTGATCCACACCGATGGCCGCGCGCTCGAAGCCGAACCCGCGCCAAGCTGGTCCGGATATTCAGTGGGCCGCTGGGAAGGCGACACGCTCGTCGTCGAAAGTTTCGGATTCAACGACAAGACGTGGGCGAGCCGTTATGGCATCTCGCATACGGAGAAACTGCGCGTCACGGAGCGGTATCGTCGCTCCGACTTTGGTCACCTGAAGGTAGAGGTGACCTATACCGATCCCGGCGCGTTCACCAGGCCCTGGGGCTTTTCGGCGGATTTGACGCTGGCCGCGGACACGGAAATGCTCGAGGCGATCTGTGAAAAGAGCAGTGAGCAGTGGTCGGCCAGCCTCACCGATATCACCAGCGCGGCGGTGACCGTTCCGCCCGACGTGCTCGCAAAGTACGTCGGCGTCTACAGCGGGATCTATGGAGGACGGCCGCGGACGTTCGAGATCACGCTCGAGGGTGGCAAGTTGATCGCCAAGATCGCGGGCGAAGCGATTGAGGGGGGCCTCGGTGCAACCGGGCTCGACGAGGGCGCGCCGCGCACGCTGGTGCCGCAATCGCAAACGGTGTTCGAAGGCCTGGGGCTCGGTTTCCGTTTCATGGTCGACGACAAGGGTGTCGCCAACGAGCTCGTGGTGATTCACATCTCTGGCCCCTACACGTATCGCCGCGTGCGATGACTCCGCCTGATCGGAGCAACGTATGAGGCTGTTGTTCGCGGCGCTCGCGCTGATCGTGGGGACGATACCCGCATCGGCCCAATGGCTGGACCGTCCCTGGCCCGGCATTCCGCGCACCGCCGACGGCAAACCGAACCTCGCGGCCCCCGCTCCGCGTGGGCCTGACGGCAAGCCCGACTTGACGGGCATCTGGGACGGGCCGGTTCCCGAAACGGTGCTCGACCCGGCCAATGAAAAGCCGTGGGTCAACCAGCTCGTTCGCCAGCGTCAGCGCGAGTACCACAAGGGGCGTCCCTTTTATCAGTGCCTGCCGAGCGGTCCCGAGGCCGACAGATTTTCGGGGTGGAGGCGCCTCCTGCAGACGCCGACGGCGCTGGCCATGCTCAATGAAGACCTCACCTATCGGATGATCTACATGGACGGCCGCGAGCTCGAGGCCGATCCCGCTCCAAGCTGGATGGGCTACTCCGTAGGACGCTGGGAAGGCGACACCCTCGTCGTCGACAGTAACGGATTTAACGACAAGACCTGGCTAAGCCGCTACGGGCAG
This sequence comes from Candidatus Sulfopaludibacter sp. SbA3, assembly GCA_945876205.1. Classification (GTDB taxonomy): domain Bacteria; phylum Acidobacteriota; class Vicinamibacteria; order Vicinamibacterales; family UBA2999; genus CANNDT01. The sequence continues at coordinate 144 of CAMCNL010000375.1, read as the reverse complement.
GCGCACACGCAGGACCTGCGTGTGCGAGAGGTGTACCGGCGCCGCGACTTCGGCCATCTCCAGGTGGAGGTGACCTTCACCGATCCAGCCGCATACGTGAAGCCCTGGGGTTTTACCGCGGATCTGGACCTGCAGCCCGATACG
>CAMCNL010000374.1 GCA_945876205.1 Candidatus Sulfopaludibacter sp. SbA3 | reverse complement strand
CTGGGATCCTGTAAGTCGCCTTCAGCTTCTTCCGGTATTCCGGATAGAGCGTTTCTGCGTGGCCCATCGCCGCGTCCTGCGGGATGTTGTAGGTCTTCGAGTAAAAGAATTCCTGCGGGTTGGCGCCGGGCAGGTGGTGCGGCACGATGCCCGAGTCCTCGAGCCGCGGGATCTCGGTCTGCGCCATGCAGACGTTCCACATCTGGACGTTGGCGCGGGCGTCGAACTCGAACACCCGGCTGACGACGTGCGGCTCGGTGAGGTACACCGGGTCCTCCTCGATCGTCGTGATCGTGAGGAGATCGTCGTGACGCGTGATGTGCGCGGTGATCGTCGCCTGGTCGCTGGTGGGAATCCCGGTACCGCGGCGGAGCTCGGTGGTCTTGATGTGGGTTGTGCGCGCCGTCAGCGTATCGCCGTCCCACTTGCCGGTGGTGAACCCGGAATAGGGATGAAACGCGTTCTCCGACGGATGCGGCCGCCCGTCCATCCAGATCGTCACGACGTCCTTGAGGACGTTGCCCGCGAGCTTCCAGGCGATGATGCGGCCCTGGTCATCCGACTCGCTCCACATCCGCGTGTCGAGCGGCTGGTAGAGGATTGCCCAGGGCGCGAAGGAGAGGCACTGCCGCTCGCGCATCGCGAACGTCGTCGGGTCGTACTTCAGCCCCTTGAGGCGCGCGTCGTCGTTGAGCGGGAGGCCGGTGAAGTCGGCGAGATCGGAGCCCGGGCCGCGCTCGAAGAAGTCTTCGTGCATGCGCGTGCGCCACGAGCCGGTGAGATCGACTTGCGCAGATGCCGGCGCGGCGGCCAGCACCAGCATTCCCAGGACGACGAGCAGTCGCGTCACCTCTCGGCTGCTTTTTGACTCTTGATGATTTCCTGGTCGAGCGCGCCGTAGCCGCCGCCGATGATGCACTTCAAGCCAGGGGCCGAGTCGGGGAGACCCTCGAAGCCGACCCAGCCGCAGCAGTAGCGGGTGCACTGCGCCGGAATCTTGTAGGAGGCCTTCAGCTTCTTGCGGTATTCAGGATAGAGCGATTCCGCGTGCCCCATCGCCGCTTCCTGCGGGATGTTGTAGGTCTGCGCCATGAAACGCTCCTGCGGATTCTGGCCCGGCAGGTTGTGCGGCACGATGCCTGAATCCTCGAGGCGCGCGATCTCGGTGACCGACTCGCAGCGGGTCCAGGGCGGAATGTTGCCGCGTGGATCCAGCTCCCACGTGCGGGTCACCACGTTGGGCTCGGTCAGATAGATCGGGTCCTCCTCGATCACCGTGACGGTGAGGTAGTTGTCGTGGCGCGTGAAATGCGCCGTGATCGTCGTCTGGTCGCTGCCGGGCACGCCGGCGCCTCTGCGGCGCGTGTAGGTCTTCAGGTTGGTCGTGTAGGTCGTCAGCGTGTCGCCCTCCCACTTCCCGGTCGTGAATCCGGTGAAGTCGGAATAGGCGTTCGACGAGGGATGCGGACGTCCGTCCATCCAGATCGTCAGGCTCATGCGGATCGTCTGGCTGGCGGTCTTCCAGGCGATGATGCGGCCTGCCGAGTCGAACTCGCTCCACATCGAAAACCCGCCCGGCTGGATCGTGAAGGCGTACGGCGAGTAGGGCAGGCACTGCCGTTCTTTCATCGCCAGCAGCGTCGGCTCGTAGGACAGCGCGATGGCGCGCGCCTCGTCGCTCAGCGCCAGGCCGGTGTAGTCGGCGAGATCCTGGCCCGGTCCGCGGATGAACCAGTCCTCGTGCATGCGCGAGTTGTAGGAGCCGGTCAGATCGATCTGCGCTGACGCTGGCACGGCGGCCAGCGTCAGCACGGTCAGAACGATCGCCACTCGCCTAGAAGCCATACTTCACTGCGAATTGCATGATGCGCGGGGCGCCGCCCGTCGTCGTGATTCGGCCAAAGGTGCCGACGTCGTAGTTGGTGGCGGGGTTGCCCCAGTTGAAGTTGTTGAGGAGGTTGAACGCCTCGACGCGGAACTCGAGGGTCTGCGCCGTGCTGAAGGCGAACAGTCGCGAGAGCGCGAGGTCGATCGCCCAGTAGCCCGGACCCTCGATGCTGTTGATGACGTGGTCGCCGAGCGTGCCGTTGGCCGGATACGCGAACGCCGCCGGATTCAGATAGTTGTTCAGGGTCTTGGCGCCATACGGATCATCGAGCACCTGGTTGAGGCGCTGCGCGCTGATCCCGGTTGCCGCGATATCGCGCCCGGTGGTGACGGTCAGCCAGCTTCCCGAACGGGCCGAGAGGATGCCCGACACCCGCCAGCCCGACGCCAGCGCGCGGAGCGCGGCGCTGTCGAAGTGCGGCGTCTGGACGCCGGCGGTGAAGTTGGCGATGTGGCTGCGGTTCTGGAGGCAGTTGCCGCGGTCGAAATCCGGATCCTCCGGCTTCAGGTATCCCGCGCTGATCTGCGGAAAGCCGGCAGGCGTCGTGTTGCCGACGCAGTGCGACAGCGTGTAGTTGCCGCTCAGGCTGAGGCCCTCGGCGGCCCTCCGCCGGAACGACAGCTTGAGACCGCGGTAATCCTGCGTCCCGATGTCGGTGTGGCGATCCACCGGACCAAGGAACTGCGCCTCTTTCGGGTTCTGCGTGTACAGGACGCGGCGCTGATCCAGGTTGCCCGCCACCGTGCATACCGGATACGTCACGCCGACGATGGTGCAGGGGCCCTGGCCGAGATACTGGCCCGGGTTGAGCGCGACCTGGTTCCAGAGGTGATCGAGGTAGCTCCCGAGGTAGCTCACCGATCCCTGCCAGGCGGTGCCGAACTGCTGCTCGAGCGTGACGTTCCACGTCTGCACGCGCGTCGAGTTGATGTCGGGATCGATGGTGCCGAACGATCCAAACGAGGGATACGCCACGCCAGGCGAGGGCTCCGGAATCGGGAACGGGTTGCCGCCCGGATTGGTGGCGTATGGATCGTCGAACGACACGCCTTCGACGCGAAGCCGATTGGCGAACGGCGCCGCGCCGGCGTTGATGAAGTGGTACTGGCCGCTGGGGAAGTCGTAGGCGAGTCCGTAGGACGACCGGAACGCCAGGCGGCCATCGCCGTGCACGTCCCACGCGACGCCCGCGCGCGGCGACAGATTGAACCACTGCGGGTTCACCCCCGACTTGCCGCCCTTATACTCGGCATCGCCCGGGTAGAGGAGGCCCGCCGGCGCGTTGCGGAACTGGGTGCTCTTGATGCCTTTCTGGAAATTCTCGA
>CAMCNL010000373.1 GCA_945876205.1 Candidatus Sulfopaludibacter sp. SbA3 | reverse complement strand
GGCGCGAAATCCTCTTCCAGTTCCTCACCGAGGCCATGGTGCTCACGTCAGTCGGCGGCGTCCTGGGGATCGCCCTGGGCAGCCTGATCGGCGTTGCGATCCACTTCGCCACCGGCTTCCCCATTTCCCTCCCCTGGTGGTCGTTCGCGCTCGGCCTCGGGTTCTCCGCGGCGGTCGGTATCTTCTTCGGCATGGTCCCGGCGTTCAGGGCCGCCCGCCTGGATCCAATCGAAGCACTTCGCTACGAATAACTCCCAACCCCTCAACCCCCAAATTCCCAATGCCGTTGGGATTTGGGAGTTAGCTCCTTGGGGGGTTGCTCTAGCTATCCTTCTCGCCCGTCCGAATGCGGTAGCTCTCGAGCACCGGCAGCACGAACACGCGGCCGTCGCCGATCTCGCCGGTGCGCGCCGCGGTCACAATCGCTTTGATGGCTTCGTCGGCGATCGAGTCGGGGACGACCACCTCGATCTCCATCTTCGGCAGCAGGCTGACGTTGTATTCCTTGCCGCGGTAGATCGCGGTGTGCCCCTTCTGCTTGCCGTGGCCGCGGACTTCGGTGACCGTCATGCCGGCGATATTCAGCTTGGCCAGCGCGTCCTTGACGTCGTCCACTTTGTTCGGCCGGACGATGCTCTTGATTAGCTTCATACGATTCCCTCCAGGGTGCGTTGCAGGTCGGAGGTCAGCGCCTGCTGCTCCGCCTCGGTGAGTTTGGAACCCGCCTTCGTGACATGAAACACGTCGATCGCCTTCTCGCCCTCGGTGGCGATCAGCACGAGGTCGACGTCGCAGCCGTGATGAGAGATCACGCGGCTGATTCGGTAGAGGAGCCCTAGCGCGTTGCCGGCGACGATATCGAGGATTGTGTAGCGGCTCGACGCCTCGCTGTCGGCGCGCACGACCGGCGGAATCCGCGTCGTCGCCTTTGGCTGGAGGACGCTCTCCTCGCGGCCGCGCAGCAGCGTGGTGACGTCCTCGCGACCGGCGACCACGTCCTGGAGGACGTGGATCATCTGGCTGCCGGCCTCGTAATTCAACTCGAGAAAGCGCTCATCGTCGGTGAACTGGAAGATGTCGAGCACCAGGCCGTTCGGGTTCGTCAGCGCGTGCCCTCGAATGATGTTCATGCCGAACGACGACAACACACCGCAGATGTTGGAAAAGAGAAACGGCTTGTCGAGCGTGGCCACCGCGAGCGTCCAGATCTGTTCATGGCACTCGAGCGATAAATGCACTTCGTCGGAGCCGATATCGCGCGCCATCCGCACGTGGCGATAGATCGCCTCGCGATTGAACAGCTGCAGGTAGCGCTGCGGAAATCCCTCGAGGAAGTGCGTAATCTCGGCGGGCGTCAAGTCGTCCGGCCGGCCGTTCAGCAGCTCCGCGAGTTCCGCCTGGTTGCGCTCGATCAATTCATCGCCGTAGCGCTGCGTCAGGTGGTTGTAGGTGTCGACGTACAGCCGCCACAGCAGCTCCTCTTTCCACGGCGTCAGGGTTTCAGGGCTCACGGCGCCGACGTCGACGAGCGTCATCAGGCAGAGCATCTTCAGCCGCTCTTCGGTGCCGATCAGCCCGGCAAACTCTCTGACGATCTCGGGGTCCTCGGTGTCGCGGCGAAACGCGACGAGCGACATCCGCAGATGATTGCGGATGAGGAACAGGACCATCTCGCGCGCCTCGGGCGCGAGCTGCAGGCGTTCCAGCACGTCGCCCGCCATGCGCACGCTCTCGAGCGCATGGTCGTCGTCGCGCCATTTGCCGACGTCGTGCAGCAGCAGCGAGAGCACCAGCAGCTCGGGCGACGCGAGGCCGGCGAGCACCGTGCGGAAACGCTGGCGGTACGGTTCTTCCGTCGAGCCGAGCCGCTCGAGATTGCGAATCGTCAGCAGCGTGTGCTCGTCGACGGTGTACTTGTGGTAGAAGTCGCGCACGACGCGCCACGAGATCGCCTGAAATTCCGGGAACACGCGGCCGAGCAGGCCGCAGTCATGCATTTCCGAGAGCCGTGCGTAGAGGCCCGGCCGCGGCTTGAGCAGACGCAGCGCGCCGATGCGATCGCGCTGCTCGGGGAAGAAGTCGTCGGCGCGGTAACGATCGACGTGCTGCTGGATGCACGACAGTGCTTCCTCGGCGACTTCGGTTCCGCCATCGAGCGCCGCTTGAAACGCGGGAATCCACGACGCGGGACTTCGCGATGCCTTGACGGGATCGAGGAAGCGGATGCCGTCGCGCGAGAGTCCGAGGTTCGGTCCCACCGGCACCGGAGCGGTCCGCCGTGCCCACTCGAGCGAGCGATTCACGATCCGCGCGTGGCGGAAGTAATCGCTCATCAGCCGCTCGACGCGCTGCCGCGGCTCGGCGCCCGGATACCCCAGCAACTCGGCGGTCCGCTCCTGCAGGTCGTGGCTGAGCACGTTGTGGTTGCGCCCTGTCTCCAGGTGCAGAATCGACCGCACGCGTAGCAGGAAATCTTCGGCGTCCTCGAAGCGGGTCGCATCCGCGGGTCCGCGCCGCAGCAGCAAGGGATCGGTCAGCATCGCGATCGTCCGCGTGGCGGTGAGATCGCGCAGCCCCCCGGGCGCCTCTTTCACGTCGGGCTCGAGCTGATAGAGCGTGTCGTTGAACTTCGCATGGCGCTCCTGGATCAGCTGCACGAGCGCCTTGACGATGTAGGCGTGTGTCGACGCCTGATGAAACGTGGAACCGAGCCGCTCAAACAGCGGCCGCTGTCCGGCGACCAGTCGCGCATCGAGCAGCGCGAGCAGGAATTCAGGATTGTCCGTCTCGAGGTCGGCGAACTCGTCGATTTCGCGGACCTGGTGCCCCACCACCACGCCCAGATCCCAGAGCGGGTGGAGGAACCCACGAAGAAACCGTTCCTCCGACGGCCCGATGCGGCTGCCGAAGAGCACGAGCAGATCGATATCCGAGTGCAGGCACAAGTGACGCCGGCCGTAGCCGCCGAGCGCGATGATCGCCACCGGCGCCGCCGGGCCCCCTGCATCCGCAAAGAGCTGCCGCAGGAGCGCATCGACGCGATCGGTATGACGCTCGATCGCGGCGCGGCCGCCCGTGCCGCCTCCGATGTCGGCGCGAAGCTCGTCTCGAGCGGCGTCAAGGGCGGACTTCATGGACGAGCCCTCGCCCGGCTTGGTCGTCGACATGGGGCGAGTATCTCCGGGGTCGGTGGGCGGGATCATACGGGGATGGCCGACGACAGCGATCATCATCGGCATCCCCGTCCGAGTGCA
>CAMCNL010000372.1 GCA_945876205.1 Candidatus Sulfopaludibacter sp. SbA3 | reverse complement strand
CACCTCGCCGCCCCGGGCACGTCGATCCCGAACTGATCCAGCATCCGCGCCACCGTGTGATCGACGATGTCGTCGAGCGTCTTGGGATTCTGGTAGAACGCGGGCAGCGGCGGCAGGATGACGACGCCCATGCGCGAGAGCTTCAGCATGTTCTCGAGATGGATGTCGCTGAGCGGCGCTTCGCGCACCGAGAGCACCAGCCTGCGGCGCTCCTTGAGCACGACGTCGGCCGCACGGTGAATCAGGCTGTCGCCATAGCCGTGCGCAATCGCGGCCAGCGTCTTGGCGCTGCAGGGCGCGACGATCATCCCCGCCGTCTGAAACGATCCGCTCGAGATGGCCGCGCCCATGTCGGCGGGTGCGTACGACACGTGCGCCAGCGCCTCGACCTGCTCGCGCGTATAGGACGTCTCGTGCAGCAGCGTCCGGCCGCCCCATTTGCTCATCACCAGGTGCGTCTCGACCGAGGCCTCGCGCAACCGCTCGAGCAGGCGCACACCATAGATGATCCCGGTCGCACCGGAGATCCCGACAATCACTCTCATCGCTCTACAGGCTATCATCGAGGCCGTGCTGAAGCGTCAGCGAACCGGATCGGTGCTCTGCACCTCCTGCGGCGTCCTCGTCGGCGTCAACGACGAGCGCTGCTACAACTGCAACCGCAAGAATCCCGGACTCTGGGGGTTTGCGCCCGCGCTCAGGTCGCTCGGCACCGACCTTGGCTTCGTGCCGTTCGTGATCGGCGCGTGCGCGACCCTCTACGTCCTGACGCTGATTGCCTCGCAGGGCAATATCGGGATGCGCGGCCTCTTCTCCCTGTTCTCTCCCAGCCCGCAGGCGCTCTTCCTGTTCGGCGAGAGCGGCGCCGTGCCGGTGTTCGTCGCCGGCCGCTGGTGGACGGTGTTGAGCGCGGCCTGGCTCCATGCCGGCGTGCTGCACATCGTCTTCAACATGATGGCGGTGCGGCAACTGGCACCGGTGACAGCGGATCTCTATGGTCCGGGCCGCATGGTGATCATCTACACCGCCGGCGCGGTCTTCGGCTTCGCGCTGAGCTCGATCGCGGGCGCCTACATTCCTCCCCTGCTCTTCCTGCGCGGCGGCCAGTTCACGGTGGGCGCTTCGGCTTCGATCGCCGGCCTCATCGGCGCGATGCTGGCGTACGGTCACCGCACCGGCAGCAGTGCGGCAAGCAGCCAGGCAAGTAGCTACATCCTCATGCTGGCCGTCTATGGGTTCATGCTGCCGGGGATCGACAACTACGCGCACGCCGGCGGCTTCGCCGGCGGCTATCTCGCGGCCCGCGCGCTCGACCCGATGAAACCGGAGCGGATCGACCACATCGCCATGGCCGTCGCCTGCCTCGCGCTCTCGATCCTCTCGATCGTCGCCTCCGTGCTGCACGGCCTGCAATTCCTCGGATAAATCGGATAATCAGAGCGTGGCGATCGACCCCGTCTGGGAGGAGTACTACCGCGACGAAATGGACGCCGCGTGGATGTATCGCGCGCTGGCGAGCCATGAGCGCGATCCCGCCCGCAAGTCGATCTTCGAGCGCCTCGCCCTCGTCGAGGATGCGCACGTGGAGCGCTGGCGCGAGCTCTTCGTCGCCAATGGCGGCGACGTGCCCACGCATTCACCGTCGGCGCAAACGCGGATGCTCGCGTGGCTCGGACAGCGCTTCGGTTCGTCGGCCGTGCTCCCGATCATCGTCCGCCAGGAGTCCAGGGAGGTCGCCTCGTACCTGCGCCTCGCGAAGGGCGCGCGGCAGAAGACGACGCAGGACGCGGCAAGGGCGATTGCGACCGAGTCGGCCGAGCACGCGCAGAATCTGTCTGATTCGATGGGCCGCACGGGCGAGCCCTGGCACATCACGACCGGTGCCGGATACCTGCGCAGCGTGGTCTACGGGTTCAACGACGGCCTCACCGCGAACTTCGGCCTGGTCGCCGGCGCGATCGGCGCCGACATCGCCCCGCACCTGGTAATCGTCACCGGCCTGGCCGGCGCGATGGCCGACGCGCTGTCGATGGGATCCAGCGGCTACCTGGCCGCGAAGAGCGAGGCTGAAGTCTCCGCGCGTCAGATCGCGATCGAGAAGGAAGAGATTCGCCTGATGCCCGACCTCGAGGAAAAGGAGCTGGCCATCATCCTCGAAGCCAAGGGACTGAATCCGGAGCGCGCGCGAGAGACCGCGAAGACGATGATGCGCGACCCGGCGCAGGCCCTCGAGACGAAAGTCCAGGAAGAGCTCGGGATTACCGAACCGGCGGTGACGCCGCTGGCGGATGGCGTCGTGACGGGCAGCGCGACGCTGATTGGCGCCGCCATCCCGATCGTGCCGTTCCTGATGATGCATGCCGAGGCGGCCATCTGGGTCTCGCTGGCCATCAGCATGCTCGCGCACTTCGGCGTCGGCGCCGCGCGCAGCGTGTTCACCGGCCGCAGCATCTGGGCCAGCGGACGCGACATGTTCCTCGTCGGCTTCGGCGTGGCGGCGGCGGGGTACGTGCTCGGCGACCTGCTGGTGAAGCTGCTGTGAACGCGTTCCGTAGCGCGATCGCCGTCCTCGCGGGTCTCGGTTTGATTCCGCTCGTCACCGAGCTCCTCGAGACCACGCTGGTGTACGCGGTCGCGGGGGGACAGGTCAGCGACCTTTCGACGTACTTCGCAATTCGCAACCAACCCGGTATCCTTGGCGCCAAGCTCGTTTACAGCACGGTGGCGGCGATCCTGGGCGGGTTTGTGACGGCGAGGGTGGCTGGAAGACGCGAGATGCGGCACGCCGCGCTGGCCGCCACTCTAAAAACATTGGCACTCATCTGGGGATTCACGTCAGACGAGTATGCGCAGTTCACCCCCGCGTGGATGCGCGTGGCGCTGGTCCTCCTAACGGCACCAGGGATCATGGCCGGCGCGGCAATCCGCGCACGAGCGGCAACGGCATCGACAAGAGTAGGGGCCGGCTTTAGCGAGCCCGAGCAGGAGCACAAGTGAGACTGGCTTATCAGGGAGAACCCGGCGCCTACAGCGAAGCGGCGGCATTGCAGTTCGCCCCGCACAGCGACACGCTGCCGTGCAAGACGTTCGACGAGGTGTTCGAGGCGGTGCTTCACAAGAAGGCGACCCACGGCGTCGTGCCGATGGAGAACTCGATCGGCGGCACGATCCACCGGAACTACGACCTGCTGGTCGATCACGAAATCCCGATCACCGGCGAGATCGAGCTCGACGTCGTCCATTGCCTGCAGGCGCTGCC
>CAMCNL010000371.1 GCA_945876205.1 Candidatus Sulfopaludibacter sp. SbA3 | reverse complement strand
CGCGCGTCATCGTCGAACGCAAACCCGGCGACGCCGCTGATCAGCACGTCCGTCTGCTGGTTGTTCTCGACCAGTGGAGGCGGCGTCTGCCCCGCCGGCACGGGCGGCGGGCGATGACCGAAATCCCAGAGGAACTTTCCGTCGCGGGTGAACTTGAGAATGCTGGCGCCCCGATCGGTGCCGGACACCCAGACGTTGCCCTGCTTGTCGGTTACGATCGTCTGCTCGCGCGGCCAGTTGGGGTGGTAGCCAGGACCTCCCCACGCATTCAGCAGGTTGCCCTCGGTATCGAACTCGAGCACGGCCGGGCCCGCGACGCAGCAATCGGTGCGTGGAGGATTGGTAGACGCGCCGTTTTCATCCGGCCTCATGCCCCGCGACCGGTTGAACACCCAGAGGTGATCGTCCTTGTCGACGTAGAGCGTCGGCACCTGCTGCATGAGCCACTTGTTCGGCAACGGCTTGGGCCAGAACGGGTCGACCTTGTAGACGGGCGCATCCTGGGCCAGCAGCCCGGAGGCCGTACCCAGCACCAGGGCGGCGCATAGCGCGACCACTCCCACAACCACGGCTCTCTGTGTATGCATGTCAGTCCTGCCGGGTGATATTACTTCCCCAGGCGCGCCTGGAGCTGGGCACGCGCTCGATGCAGGCGCGTTTTGATGTTGTCCTCAGACATCCCCATCACCGACGCGACTTCACGCGTCGACAACCCTTCGATGTCCCGGAGAAACACGATGGTCCGGGAGGGACCCGGTAGCGTGTGGAGGGCCTCCCGGAGGCGCTGACGAAGCCGCGAATTATCTGCCAGCTGTTCCGGATTCTTCCCCGGATCCGGCGCGTCTGGGCGGGTCCCGCCGTCGGGGCCCGGCAACACCTCATCGAGCGACTGCAGACGAGCCGGCTCGCCCGCCTGCTTCCGCCGGCCCATCAGGCACGCGTTGCGCACCGTCCGGTATAGCCACGCCCGAAACGCGGCGGGCTCGCGGATGCTCCCTACGTAGCGATACGTCTTGAGGAGCGCCTCCTGCATCGCGTCCTCGGCGTCGTCGGCATGTCCGCACACCGAGGCACTGAAACGCGATGCGGCGTCCTGAGCCCGCGTCAGCAGCCGGTCCAGGGCCTCGGCGTCGCCGGCGGCGGCCGAGCGGACGAGGCTGGCGTACTCATCCTCGGCCGGAGCCGCCGGGTCCTGTTTATGCACAGGAGTTACCCGCTTTGTCACCTTTTCCGGTTTCATGAATCCTTATCAACACGAATGATACGCCGCCCCTCGATATGCGTCCTGATAATGGTGCTGACGCTCGCCTCGCCAGCCGTGGGCCAGACGCCGTTGACGCTGGCTCAGGCGATCGCCCGCGCCCGCACACAAAACCCTGACGCCGGCAGCTCCGCTGCCGCGGAGCGCGAGGCGGCGCAGCGGGTGACGCAGGCCAGGGCCGCCTATCTGCCCAGGGTGGACGTGGTCGAGTCGTGGCAGCGCGGCAATCAGCCGGTATTCGTCTTCAGTTCGCTGCTGTCCCAGCGGCAGTTCACGGCCGCCAACTTCGCGGTCGGCGCGCTCAATCATCCGGATCCCCTCGACAACTTTCGCGCGGCGATCATGATCGAGCAATCACTGTTCGATGCCACAACCGGGACCAGCGTCACCGCGGCCGGCATCGCCCGCGACATGGCGGCCGCGAGCCGCACGATGGTCGACCACGATCTCGCCGCCAGCATCACGAGCGCCTACGGACGTGTGCTCGTCGCGGCGGCTGCGAGCCAATCCGCCGCGGCGGCGGCCGACACCGCGCGGGCGGATCGCGAGCTGGCCGGCAACCGTCGTGACGCGGGAATCGCGACCGATGCCGACGTGCTGCAGCTCGACGTCTATGTCTCCCGCGCTCGTGAGCAGCAGATAGGCGCGGCCGCTGATGAGCGAATCGCCCGGGCGCAACTCAATCAACTGATGGGCGAGCCGCTCGGCACCACCTTCGCGCTCGATCGCTCCCCCACGGCGGCGGCGCTCGATGCCACCGACCTCGCGGCGCTCGAGTCTGAAGCGATCATGAACCGCCCCGACGTGAAGCTCGCGGTGCTGCAGGAGCAACTCGCCGGCACGGCCGTGCAGGCGGCGCGCGCCGCATTCCTGCCGCAGGTGTCGGCACAGGGTGGCTGGGAATTCAACGGCGGCGCCTGGAACGCGCGCGCCTCGGGTTGGATCGTGGGCGCCGCGGCGCGCATCAACCTGTTCCATGGATTCGCCGATACGGCGCGCCTCGCCGAAGCGCGCGAACAGACGACACGGCGCGGCTTCGAGCGTGCGAAGGCGGAAACCGCCGCGCGACTCGACGTCTATGTCGCCGTCGCCCGGCTCGACGCGGCCCGCGCCAGCGAGGCGGTCGGCCGCGCCGCCGTCGAACAGTCGCGCGAGAGCCGGCGGATTGTCCGCGACCGCTACGAGGCGGGCCTGACCGACGTGGCGTCGCTCCTGCGCGCGGCTGAAGCCGTGGTGCAGGCCGAAACACAACAGACCGCCGCGCAGGTGGCGGTACTTACCGAAACCGCGGCGCTCGAGCGCACGGTGGGAAGGCGATGACCGACATGACGGCGACACGACATGTACTGCTGGCGGGCGGCGTCGCCGCGCTGGTGACCGTCGCGGGCTTCGTCCTGCCGGCCTGCTCGGGTGGAGGGACGACGACACCAGCCGCCGGCGCCACGGCGCCGATTCCGGTCACCGTGGTGACGGTGGCCACCTCCGGCATCACCGACACGTTCGAGGCGGGCGGCGTGGTGCAGGCCCGCACGACCGCCACGATCATGGCGCGCATCCTGGCGCCGGTCCGGGAGGTCCGCGCCACGCCCGGCGACCGCGTTCGTGCGGGACAGGTCTTGATCGTGCTCGACGGGCGGGACCTTGCCGCGCACGCGCGGGGCGCCAGCGCCGCCGCGCTGGCGGCCGAGCAAGGCGTCACCGCCGCCGCGTCCGATCAACAGGCGGCCGGTGCCGCCCTCGCGCTGGCGCGCTCCACCCACGAGCGCATCGCAGGCCTCCACGCCCGGCGCTCGGCGACGGCACAGGAACTGGACGAGGCGACCGGCGCCCTCCGCGCGGCCGAGGCGCGCGCGGCCGGCACGGCCGCCCGGGCGCAAGTCGCGGCGTCGGGCGTGGACAGCGCGCGCGCCATTAGCGAGGCGGCCGGCACGACAGCGTCGTTCGCGAACATCACGGCGCCCTTCGACGGAGTCGTCACCGACACGATGGTCGAGCGCGG
>CAMCNL010000370.1 GCA_945876205.1 Candidatus Sulfopaludibacter sp. SbA3 | reverse complement strand
TCCTGCTGACAACGTTTGACGACGATGAGGTGTTGCTCGAGGGGATGAAGGCAGGGGCGCGCGGCTACCTGCTGAAGGATGTGTCGCTCGAGCAGCTCACCGGCGCGATCCGGATGGTCGCCGCCGGAGGGACGGTGATCCGTCCGGCGATCACCGAGCGCGTGCTCCGCGGTCTCGAGCACGTGCGCCGCGACTTCGACGCGCTCAGCCCGCCCGACCCGCTCACGAAGCGCGAGGTGGAGATCCTTCGCCTGATGGCCGGCGGCTACAGCAACCGCGAGATCGCGGATGCGCTCGGCACCGCCGAAGGCACCGTCAAGAATCACGCCTCCAGCATCCTGTCGAAACTCGGCGTCCGCGATCGGACACGGGCCGTCCTAAAGGCCTTGGAGCTCGGCTACATTTAGCCACAGGCACTTCTCCAAGGCGCGCGTTTTCGGCTACCGTACTCTCGATACACCGGGAGGTTAAGGTGCAGACAGCGAAACAGGAAGTGGAGGAGCTCCTCAGGGAGCTTCCCGAGGATGCCACCCTCGAGGACATCCAGTATCACATCTACGTCAAGCAGAAGATCGCGCAGGGTCTATCGGATATTGCTGCCGGTCGAGTCATGTCGCAAGAAGAGGTCGAGAAGCGATTCGCTCGATGGCTCGGGAAGTAGTCTGGGCAGAGTCAGCATCGGACGACCTTGCCGAACTCGCCAGCTACATCGCAAAGGATTCCGAATTCTACGCCGCCGCAGTGGTCCGCGAGTTGATCGAAGCGGCTCGTTCGCTCGATCTTTTCGCCGAACGCGGACGGATCGTTCCCGAATATTCTGACGCCGCCATCAGGGAATTGCTCGTCAGGGACTACCGGCTCGTGTACCACGTGGGCGAGGCGGCCATTCACGTGCTTCGCATCGTACACGGAGCCCGGCACCTGCCAGCCGACGCGCCTCTTGCTCGGTGATGCTCTTACAAGATTCGAATCCGAATGTATCTGCACGGATGTAACTATCCCTGGTCCACGGACGGCACCACCGTTTACTACGGGATGGATTTCGGCGCCAACGTCTGGGGTTCGCATCTTGGCGTTTCGACTCGGCGCGGCGCAGTCGCTCAGGATTTTGCGGACATGGCGGCGCTTGGTTTCACGGCGGCGCGGTGGTTTCTCTTCTGTGATGGCCGGGCCGGCATCGTCTACGACGAGGCGGGTGTGGCGGCTGGTGCCGACGCGCATCTGTTCACCGACCTCGATGCGGCGCTCGAGATTGCCCGCGACGTCGGTATCCGGATCTGTTTTGTCCTCTTCGACCACCGGCTGCTCTTCACGGGGGTGCGCGAGACGATTGCCGATCCCGTGACCGGCGCGCTGCTCGAGGGCCGGCTTCCTGAAGGACGCGTCAGGATGCTGCTGTCGCCGGCTGGGCGCGATGCGCTGATGACGCGCGTTCTCGAACCGCTGGTGCGCCGCTATGGCGGTTCCGGCGAGCGCGCCGACCTCGCGGACAGCGTCCTCGCCTACGAGTTCATGAATGAGCCCGACTTCGTCATCGAGGAGTGGGAGCGCGATCTCAGCCGGCACGTGGCGCGGCCGCTGCCCTTCGAGGTGGCGGGCGAGCTGGTTTCGAGGCTCAGCGACCTCGTGCACACGCACTCGACGGCGCTGACGACGATGGCCGCCGCGCGTCTGCACAATCTCTGGGCGTGGGACGACGATGCGTTCGGGTTGGATGTGCTACAGGTGCATTCATATCCCGACACGAAGCATCCCGAGCGCGACGGAGACGTGTTCGGCGCCCATGCAGCCACGCTGGGCGTTCGTCGTCCGGTGATTCTGGGCGAGTTTCCCGGGGATCCCGAGAAGCATCCCGAAGGCGCCTCACCGCCGGCCTGGACGCTCGATGAGTATCTCGAATTTGCCGTCGCGAGCGGATACAGCGGCGCGTGGCCCTGGAGCTTCAGCGGAACAGACGCGTACGGCCACCTCCCGCGCGATCCTCTGAAGCGATTCGCCAAGCGACACCCGGAGTTAGTCAATCCGAGAGCGCGCGTCTGAGTCCCCACCTCGCGGCCATGCCGGCCAGCGGGCCTCCCACTACGCACGCCGGAAATCTCGCTACGCTCTTACTCTGCCGCTCCCGCCGCGAGTAGTACCCGATTCGATCGCCTGCCATCGCGGCATGCACCGCCGCTGCTGATTCGAACGCCACGGATCGCGGGTCACGAACTCGCGGCGATGAATCGCTCCGCTCCATTTCAGGCGATCGGTGTCGGCGTGCTCCGCAGGTCGGCGCGCCGTCCGGCATGGCCGCGAGGCCAGGTTCCAGTCATCGACCGTTCAGGGTGTCAACGCCGGTCGAAAATCTGACAGTTCCGCCGATTGAAAATCTGACAGATCGACGAGGGGACGAGCCTCAGTTCGTCGCGGCCTCCTGACGAGGGCGGCGACGACGAGCGGCCGGTTCCGCGTCCTGCGGGGCATGGAGCGTCTGCCAGAGTTCGGTGTGCTGTCGCATGCGGTAGCTGTTGCCGCGGATCGTGACGAGATGGCAGTGGTGGACCAGGCGATCGATGAGGGCCGCGGCCATGACCTCATCGCCGAAGATGTCGCCCCATTCTTCGAAGCCCTTGTTGGACGTGAGCACCGTGGATGCGTGCTCGTAGCGCCGCGTCATCAGCTGGAAGAAGAGCATCGCGCCGGTGCGCGAAATCGGCAGGTAGCCGATCTCGTCGACGACCAGCACGGCGGGATGCGTGAGAATTTTGAGACGCGCCTGCAGCCGACCGGCGGCCTGGGCCTCTTCGAGCGACGTGATCAAGTCGGCCAAGGTGCCGTAATACACCCGCCGACCGCTCTGCGCCGCCGCGACCGCGAGACTAATCGCCAAGTGCGTCTTGCCAACACCGGGCGGCCCCAAGAAGATGACATTCTCCCGACGCTCGACGAAGCCGAGCTCGTGCAGACTTTCAATCTGCTCGCGACGCACCGACGGCTGGAACGTGAAGTCGAAATCGCCGAGCTGCTTGACGACCGGTAATCGGCTGGAGCGCATGGCCGCTTGCAGCCGTCGGTTATTGCGCAGCTGAATCTGCGCGGCCAGCAACTGCTCGATCGCCTCGGGGGCGGTGAGCGTGCCGCCATCGACGCCGTGGAGAATCGTGTCGAGCGCTTCAAGTGCGCCTGGCATTTTGAGATCCGCGAGGATGTGGCGCAGCCGGTCGCGACGCGAGGGCGGGGCGCTCTTCATGCGGCGCCTCCGGCCAGGCGCGCGTACGCGGCGAGTGAGCGCTTCTCGACC
>CAMCNL010000369.1 GCA_945876205.1 Candidatus Sulfopaludibacter sp. SbA3 | reverse complement strand
CTTGGCGCCACCGTTGGCGATCCCGGCGAGCATGCCGGAGAGGCTCTCATGACCCATCGGCCCGTGCTGGGTATCGACGAGAAGCCAGTCGTAGCCGCTGTGCGCCAGTTGTTCGGCGACCGTGGGACTGTGCGAGTTGATGAACAAGCCCAGCTTCGGGGTTCCCGCGCGCAATTGCTTCTTGAACTCAGCTCCACTGAGAACGTCGCTCATGTCGTGTCTCCTGTCGTGTTCGATGAGGCGGGGCCGCGATGCTTACTGGCAGAGCGCGGTCACGCAGATGGAGAGAATATTGCGATTCTCCGGGGGTACGGGGAGGTTGCGTTCCATCATCAGCCGGCGAATCAGCGCGGCGGTCTGGGGATAGGCGAGCACGCCTTGCACACCGGGACGCACGAGCCCCTCGGCGTAATCGAGCGCCTGCCATGTGTGTCCGGCAGCGGCGGAACCGAGCTTGTCGGTATCGCGGCTGCCGCGGTCGCGTTGTTCGAGCTTCGCGCCGCGATCGACGAGCAGCTGCACGGCCGCGTTGCGGCCCTTGAGCGCGGCGCCCATCAGCGCGGTGCGCCCTTCGTTGTTGCCGACGTTCGGGTCGAGACCCAGGTCGAGCAGCATGCGAAGCGCTTCGACGTTTTCTTCCGGCGACCGCTCGTAGGTGACGCCCTCGACCCAGCCGATGCCGCCGGCGGCGGTCAAGGCGCTGTCGCCGTAGGCGGTGACCAGCGTCGGATCCGCTTTGTATTCGAGCAGCAACGTCATCAGCGCGGTATCGCTCGACTGCGCGGCGCGAATGAACGCGGTGGCGCCGTCCTCGAAGAACCACTGCATCGTGAAGATGGTGCGCGTCAGCGTGTTGTCGTGGATCCGCGCGTTCGGGTTGGCGCCCTTCTCGAGCAGCCTGCGGATGATGTCGAGATGCTCGAGGTCAGGCCTCGGCACGGGGTAGTCGCCGCCTTCGATGTTGCGGTTGTCGGTGGCCAGGTAGAGCGGCGTCCATCCGCCCTTGTTCGCCAGATTGGGATCGGCGCCGCGGTCGAGCAGCAACGCGGCCAGCGCGTAGTTCCGGTTGTTGATGGCCGTCAGGAGCGGCGTCCAGCGGTACTCGGTCGTCTGGTTGATGCTGGCGCCGGCGTCGAGCAGTGCACGGGCGGACTCGACATCGCCCTCACGCGCGGCAAAGACCAATGCGGTGAGACCACCGCCACCGCTGCCGACCAGACCCGCCTGGATCAGATCGTTGTCCTCGGGCGGCGGCTGCCCCGGGAAGCCTTGCGCTTGCGCACCCTGGCCTCGCGGCGGAGCCTGCGCGCGTTCGATGGCGAGCTGTTCCTCGTAGGTGCGGCCCGCCGCGGCGGCGCGCTCGCGCCGCTGCCGCGACTCCTCGACCGCGCGCACGTTCGTGCGTGGAGCCATGTAGTTCTGCGGCAGACCCGCCGGACCCGAGGCCACGCTCGGATCGGCGTGCGCGGCGAGCAGCGCTTTCACCGCGTCCGGATGCCGCTGCTCGACCGCCCACATCAGCGCCGTCGTGCCGCGCAGGCGCTCGCGCGCGTTCACGTCCGCACCCGCCGCGATCAGCCGGTTGATCAGATCGACGCGGCCGTTGCGCGCCGCAAACATCAGCAGCGTCTCGCCGTTGGGTCCGAGCTCCTTCGCGTCCGCGCCGGCCTTGAGCAGCACATCCACCATCGGCAGGCTGCCATAGAGCGACGCCATCTCGAGCGGCGTCACGCCTTCGCGATTCGCGGCGCGCGCATTCGCCCCGGCCGCCACCAGCAGTGTGGCTGCCTCGAGGTCGTCACGGTACACAGCCCAATGCAGCGCGGTCGCGCCATCGATCTGCGCGGCGTTGACGTTGGCCTTCTTCTGAATCAGCGCACGCAACGCGGGCTTGTCGCCGTTCATGACGGCGTCGGCCACATCACTGCCGGCGGCGCCGATCGTGACGCCGGCGCAGACGACGAAGATGGCCACAGAGACGGTCGCCTTCGCCATTCGGCTTCGGCGCCCCAAGCGGACGTCGGCCTGCCGCGCCGTAGCCTTGGCGAAGGCGGGTGTCTCCGTGGCCCGTTTGGGTGAAAGACGCATTAGAGCTTCGCGAGCCTGTCGGTGCTGTCGCCCTGGCTGTCTTTGTGGATGCCGTACATGTCCAGGATGCTGAGCAGGAGGTTCCCGGTCATCACCGTCTTCCTCTCGTACGCCAGGTGACGGTTGCCTTTGAGCTTGCCGCCGGCGCCGCCGACCAGGACGTGCGGCACGTCGTAGTGCTGGTGCTGATTGGAATTGCCCATGTTGGTGCCGTAGATGATCAGCGAGTGATCGAGCAGCGTGCCGTCGCCTTCGGGAATCGACCGCAGCTTCTGCGCGAGGTACGACAGCGTCGACATGTGATAGCGGTTCAACATCGCGTATCGCTTGATCTGCGCCGGGTCGTCCTGGTGGTGCGAGCCACTGTGGAAGCTCACGCTGTTGCCGCCTTCGGGAAACAGCGGGCTCTTCGGGAAGTTGTAGACGCGGTTCGTCAGGTCGCGGGCGCCGAGCAGCGTCGCCACCCGCGTGATGTCGGCCTTGAACGCCAGCGCCAGGAGATCGGCGTGCAGCTTGACGTGCTCGTCGAACTGCTCCGGCACGCCCGGCGGCAGGTCGAACACGGGCACATCGTTACTGGCCTTGGTGGCGAGCACGATCCGCCGTTCGATCTCGCGGATCTCGTCGACGTACTGACTCACCACGCGGCGGTCGGCCGGCCCGAGGTCGGCCCGCAGGCGCGTCAACTCACCCACCAGCGAGTCGAGAATGCTGCGCCGCTGGACGAGGCGCGCCGCGCGCACTTCGGGGGTACCGCCGCTACCGAAGAGGCGCTCGAACACCACCTGCGGATTCAGCTCCATCGGCAGCGGCGCCGTCCGCATCAACGGTTCCGTCGACGGCGTCGGCAGACCGACCCACGAGATCGAGTTGGTGTACGCGCAACTGTACCCTTCGCCGCAGTTGCTCGAGCTCGAGTTCGGATCCTCGACGGCGAGCTGCAACGACGGCAGCAGCGTCTCGGCGCCGATCTTCTGCGCGATGATCTGATCGATGGTCGGGCTGCCAACCGTCGCGTCGGCGGCGGCGGTCTTGCGCGGCTTGATGCCGGTCAGGTACGAGGCCGCAACCCAGTGGTCAGATCCCGTCGTCCCCTCGGGTGGCTCGGCGGATTTCGCCCAGAGGCCGCTCAGGACGACCGACTGATCCTTCACCGGCTCGAGCGACTCGAGGATGTACGGAAGCGTGTCGGGCAGCGCGCCTT
>CAMCNL010000368.1 GCA_945876205.1 Candidatus Sulfopaludibacter sp. SbA3 | reverse complement strand
CCCGTCCAGGCGCGCCGTCTCAAAACCCAAGACGCTGTATTTCAGGTCGTACTGGCCCTCAGGGAGCGGGGGTGTACGGAATTCGCCGTTGGTGTCAGTGACCGCAACGACCCGCTTGACGGGGCGCGCCCGGCTGGTGACCGTAACGGTGACGCGACCGCGCCCTTTTCCACTCGAATCCGTCACGCGTCCGACGAACCTTCCGTCCGTTAGAGGTGTGAGTACTGCATCCTGCACCCTCTGTTCGACGCCACCGCTCAAGCCGGGCCCGTCCAGGCGCGCCGTCTCAAAACCCAAGACGCTGTATTTCAGGTCGTACTGGCCCTCAGGGAGCGGGGGTGTACGGAATTCGCCGTCGGTGTCAGTGATCGCAACGACCTGCTTGACGGGGCGCGCCCGGCTGGTGAACGTAACGGTGACGCGACCGAGCCCTTTTCCACTCGGATCCGTCACGCGTCCGACGAACGTTCCTTCCGACGGTTGGCCAGCCGACGCCGGATTCACCACCGCGAGGGCAACCAGGAAGAAAGATGTCGAAACCAGCGCGAGGGTTTTCATATCGACGACGTCAATGCGGGAACGACGATCCAGACCAAGCATGTGGGACCGATGATTGGCTCAATCCCCATCGCCCAGACAGCGGTGATGGATACTCTCCGCAATCGCCTGTATGACGGGGCGGAACCCTCCACACTTTTCCTCTCTGCAGCGTCGATGAATCCTGCTATGCCGCGCATCTGGCTTTGAATAGACTCTCTATTGTTCCACACTAGGCAAGGTGCCAAGGGTGTCGGTCGTTTTGGAAGCAGTGGAACGGTGAACTATGACTCTTGCGTTCCGTCGCTCGGATTTCTAGAACCGAATGCCGTCTCGGATCACGAACGAAGTGGCCGTTCTCGCCTGTCTTCTCGCTCTCTTTGCCTGCCGGGCGACCTTGGCGAGCGCCATCGTGCCGCCCTGGCAAGGCCCCGACGAGCCTGGGCACTTCATCCCGGCGCTAGCGCTCACGGCGCCGCCTACCGGGGAATCGATGTACGTGCTGCAAGCCCAGGTGCTTGAATCGATGGCAAAGCACCGCTGGTGGGAACCGTACGGCGGCAGAACACCAGATCCGCTTCCGACGTTGTTCTCGGTAGCGAATGAACGTCTTTCGATTGCGACGTACAGCCAACCCGTCTACTACGGTCTCGCCGCCCTTGTCCTGCAATTGCCTCCCACGCCGAATCTGGAGAACGCGTACTGGCGCTTGCGACTGTTGAGCATCGTGCTGGCTCTCGGCACGCTTGGCCTTGGATGGGCGGGCACGCGCCTGCTGTTCGGTGGCACCGTTGCCATCGGTGCCACAACGATCGCCGCCCTGCATCCCCAGTTTCTGCTGACAGCCATTTCGGTGAATCCCGATGCGCTCGTCATCTTCCTAGGGGCGTTCACGTGGTGGCTGATGGCCTGCGTAATCCAGGGTCGCCACGTGGAGATGTCGCTGCTGTTGCTCTGTGTGACCGCCGCTACGGTCGTCGTGACCAAGCGGAACGGGGCACCATTTGCGATGGGGGTTGGAATCTTTGTGCTGGCGGTACTCCTGAAGAGGACAGTGCGCGGGATGCCCCGGCGAACACTCGTGGCGATAGGCGTCCTGCCAGTCGTGGCAGCAGTCATTCTGTTGAGCGTCCTACCGGCATTTGACACGGTCACCTCGCAGTTCGCGATTATGTGGCGGAGCGGTCTTCTGATCAGAAGACCGCTGGAGCAAGGGACACTGGCGCACGCAGTTGAATACGCGCGCATCAGCATCGACTACGTGTGGCTCGTCGCCGGATGGCTCAGGTTTAACCCACCGGAGCCCTGGCTCTGGATCGTCAGGGTCATGACCGTTGTCGGATTCGGTAGCGCGGCCGTCCTGACCGTGCGCGCACCTGAGCTGCGCCGCCGATTATCAATCGCGTGGCTCCTCGTAATCGTTCAAACCGCGGCTGTTGTTAGCTGGGGTTTCTGGACGCTCCAATCTCCGCAGGGCCGCTACCTCTTTCCGGTCATTGCGCCAGCCACGGCCCTCTTGTGGCTCGGGTTGACCCATGCGGCGCCGGCACGTGTCCGGCCTTATGTGGCTCCACTCCTGATTGGGCTGCTTGCCGTGATGGACGTCACGGGTTTTGCGACGGTGTTGATTCCCGCCTATCTGCCGTGGGGGTGATGCGCCGGCTGGATTGGACGGGCAAAGTCGCCACCTGCGCGGTGTTCGTCTGCGCGGCGATCGAGACACATACGCTTGTGGACCGCAGTCGCGGTGAGCCCAGAAATCTCGGGATACGGCGGTACGTGCTCGGCGAGATCTATGAAGGCTATCGCGTGGAGGAGCGGTTCTGGGTCAAAGCGGACGGCCTCTCCTCGGTGACGATCTACCCGCGGCCGGCGGCTCCGGCGCCAACCGGCAACGTCATGATCAGCCTGTACGACGTGACGGACGATCGAGCGCGGCTGGCGGTGCGGCAAGTCTCGGTTCCGACGGCAGAACTGTCCGGAGCGGATTCGCTTACGCTGCGCTTCCCTCCGCAGCGGTCAGTCTATCGGGAATATGTGCTCGAGGTGTCGGTTGTGGACGGCTCGGACGGCCAGGGAATAGGACTTCTGGCGACGCGGGGCGCGATGTCCACCGACACGTATCGACGGTTCGTCAATGGCCGGCTGCAGTTCGGCAACCTGGCGTTCAAGACGACGGTCGACGGCGCGACGTCCAATTTCGGCTCGATCGCCTCGCAACTGGCGGAACGTGGAGTGCCGGGGGCCCGCTTCGTTCTGGCTCTCGTGCTGATGCTCAAGAGCGCCGCGCTCTGGTTCATCATCCGCGCGGTTGCGCGATCCGCGGACGACTCAACCCTCGAAGCCCAAACACCGCCGTCGCTGCCAGCATAGCCATCAGCGCCCAGCGGAATTCTCGGATCCGCAAGACCGGCGTTCGATCCGCGACCCACATCCATTCGTCACCGTAGTCGGTGCCGAGACGGACCCGCGTCCATTCATCATCGATGTCGTTGGTGTCGACGACGGCGGTGTCCTTCAAGAGCGCGGCAATGTTGTCATGCGTCGTGTCCAGCAGGTCGTAGGCCAGCGACCCGTTGAGCGGCGCTCGGCGGTTAGAGAGCATGTATTTCCGCTCAAGTGTTTCTTGCTGCTCGAGCGTGGTGCCGGGCCTCCATGAGACGCGGACGCCGGGCGCCGGCTCGTAGGTGAACCAGAAGGCGAACGCGAGCGCGGCGAGCCCACCAAGGCCCACGACGGTCGCCCACCACGCCGCTTTTCGTGAATGAAACAATCGATGCATTCTCTCCGCGGGGGCTGAAGCCCCCGCGCT
>CAMCNL010000367.1 GCA_945876205.1 Candidatus Sulfopaludibacter sp. SbA3 | reverse complement strand
TAGTACCAGTTGTAGACGCCCGGGTGCGGACGGCAGACGAACTCGGGAATCGACCAGTCGGAAATATCGCCGGTGTCGGCGCGCATGCGGCCGGCGGCGTTGTACGGCAGGCCGGCGTAGTCATAGAGATCGGCGGTGAAGCCGACCTCGTGCGGAATCTCGGTCCACTCGCCGCTGAAGTCGGTGGTCTGAATCGAGGTGGTGAACGACGCCTGGCCAAACGCCGGACTGGTGAGCGCCACCGTCATCAACAGACTGGCGACGGTGACCGCCGCGGCGCGACGGGTGGTACGCATAAGCCCCCCAACCAAAGAACAGATCCAGGCTGAATCCCGGCCGCGCGAACCCGCTCGGCGCGCTGAGGTTATCCCCACCAACTCCGGCCGTCAAGGCCCGGCACCGCTGCTTTCACCTGGCGCGCGGGGTGCGGCGTGCAGGTGCGCCGCCGCTCGTCGCGGCGCCGACCTGCACGCTCAAGACGGTGGACCTCAGAAGGCGTATTTCACGGCCATCTGCCAGACGCGCGGTGTTCCGGCCGCCGAAGTGATCCGGCCGAAGGTCGCCGCGTTGTTGAGCGCCGCGGCCGGATTGGTCTTGTTGAAGTGGTTGGTCAAATTGATCGCTTCAACGCGCAGCTCAATTCGGCGGGGGCCCATCGTGAACCCGCGCACGAACGACTGATCCCACTGCCAGAAGCCTGGTCCGATTAGCGCGTTGTAAGGGGCGTCGCCGTAGGTGCCCGCCGCCGGCTGGCTGAAAGCCGCGATGTTGAAGTAGCCGATCAGCGCGTTCCGATCGCCGTACGGGTCGGCGCCGGACACCACGTTCGGCCTTTGTGTGGCCGCGTTGCCGCTAATCCCGTTGAGCGCGACGTCCGAACCTGTCGTGACGTTGACCGGCGAGCCGCTGCGCATCTGGAACACGCTCGACGCCGTCCAGTTCGCCGCCAGGACACCGAGCACACCCCCGAACTGCGGCGTGCGGAACACGGACGTCAGGTTGAAGAGATGCCGCCGATCGGCGGGACACGGGCCCGCGTCGGCGCTGAGATCGCCGGCGAACGCATCGTTGTTTTCGAACCGCGTATGCAACGTGCTGTCCCCGAGATTGACCTGATTGCCGAGCGGCGGCGTCCCCAGGCACTTCGAGAGCGTGTAGTTCGTGTCCAGGGTCCACAGTTGCGCTATGTCGAACCGGGTGGACAGCAGCATCCCGTTGTAATCCGAATACCCCCTGTCGGTGTACTGCGTCAGGTAGCCAAGCGCGCTGCCCGTCGTATTCGGAATCCGCGGATTAGCCGCGTTGAGATTGAGCGCCCGCCGCTGATTCACATTCGCCGCCACCGTACAAACCGGATAATCGCGCGGCCCGCCAATCGTACCGTCATACAACGTGCAGGCTCCGAACCCGAGGTTCAGCGCGGGGTTCTGCTCTTCCGACAGCAGGACGTTGGTCCTCTTGTTGCCGATGTAGGTCGCCGCCGCCGACCACCGTGAGGAGAGTTGCCGCTGGAGGCCGAGGTTCCACGAATACTGCCGCGCCGGGTCCAACTCCGGCGGGAAGGGCAGGAACGACGTGTACGCCGGGAAGGCCAAGGCCAGATTGTTCGCATTGAACGTGTACGGGAACGGGTTCCCGCCCGGGAAGGTTGCATACGGGTTGTCGAGACTCTGGCCTGCCAGGGCCACGGTCAAGCGGTACGGCGAGACCGTACCGTTGTTGACGAACGTATTGTGCGCCAGATAGTCGTGGGAAAGCCCCGCCCCGCCGCGGATCGCGGTGCGGCCGTCGCCGGTCACGTCCCACGCGAAGCCGACGCGCGGTTCGAATTCGAGGAAGTGACTCTTCACGCCGGCGGAGCCGAAGAAGCCGGCGTCGCCTGGATACGCGAACCCGGGCGGAACGAACGGAAGAACGGTGCTCTTCTTCCCGGCCAGGAACGCGTCACGGTCGAAGGTATAGCCCGACCCATCCTCGACGTTCACCGGCAGGAACGGGTTCCACACGACGCCGTAGTTGAGCGTCAGGTTGCTGATCTTCCAGGTGTCAGACGCGAAGGCGCCGGCCATCGGCTGAGTCACCAACTGGATGTTCCGCGTTGACGCGCGGGCGTTGCCGGTGATTCTTCCCAGCATGAAGTCGGCCAGCGCATTGCCGCTGACCTGCCCGGTGAAGGTGTATTGCCCGCCGCTGAACGACGCGTGATCCACGTCGGTCTTGGTCCAGAGGTAATGGCCGCCGACGTTGTACTGGTGCGCGCCCTTGACGACAGTCAAGGTGTCGCTCACCCCCCCGTTGCGGAGGTTCGTGATGCCCTCGCCGAACGAGGCCTGGCCGATCGTGAAGTTGCCTTGCGCCGTGAGGAACGTCATTCCGGGAGCCCCGGTGTAGGCGTTGATGCCGACATCCTGGGGCGAGAAGTACTGCGGGCCCGGCTTGAACGCGTTCACAATGTTGCCGAACACGCGGAACGAGTTCACCATCGCCGAATTGAGCACCCAGGTGTGGCCGCCGGTGATGTTGTGCGCCCGGTCGTTCGCCGCGGGGATGCCGGTCGCGAGGATGTTGCCGTCGGCTTCATCGAGTGGCTGTTTCAGGTCGTCGGTCGTGAGCATGTAGCGCACGAGGAACGAGTGATTGTTGGTCACCTGATAGTCGACGCGGATCGGCACCTGGTACTCGTTCCGGTTAATCGGGGTGCCCCACAGCACCCGCCCGCACGCATCAATCGGCGTCGGTAGCCGACGCGAGATATTAAGCGCCGCCGGGCTGAGCCGCGAGGGGTCGATGGTGTTGTTCACGAACCCGCCGCCCAACGCCAGCTGACGACCGTTGTTGCAGGCGGGGGAGGAAAAGGCCCTGAAGTCGCCCGCCATCATCGCCGCCGTCGGCACGAACGCGGTTTGGTTCAGGGGAGTCTGCCGCGTCCTGGTCGCCTGCAGGCCGGCGAAGAAGAACAGTTTGTCTTTCGCAATCGGCCCGCCGAGGGTGCCGCCGAACTGGTTCCGTTTCAGCGCGTCCTTCACGCCGGAAATCGGATCGGCCTCGTTGAAGCGGCTGTCACGCAGGAACTCGAAGGCAGCGCCATGGAGCAGGTTGGTACCGGCCTTGGTGACCGCGCTGACCGAGGCGGCCGCGCGGATGCTGGCTCCGGCCTCCTGCGAGCCGGTCGTCAACCGGAATTCCTGCAGCGCGTCGGGAAACGGCAGGTGCAGGCCGCTCCCGGACAGGTTGTCGATGTGTGGCGCGCCGTCGAGGTAATACGCCACGCCGTTGTCTCCCCCGCCCGCCACGGAGATGAGTACTCCGGTCCGCATGGCGCCGACGCCCCCTCCGGTTCCCGTCTGCACGGCCGCGCCGGAG
>CAMCNL010000366.1 GCA_945876205.1 Candidatus Sulfopaludibacter sp. SbA3 | reverse complement strand
GGCTGGCCAGCCCGGGCTCGTCGGGTCGCAGAGCGACCCGACAATGGCGAAGGCGGACGCAGTCCTTGACTTCGAGATCACCGCCAACCGCCCGGACTGCATGTCGGTGATGGGCATGGCGCGCGAAGTCGCGACGGCGTACGGCCTGCAGATTCGCCGGCCCGTCGTCGGCGCGGACACGCTCGCGCTCTCGGCGCTGAAGACCGTCGACACATCCGACATCGACGTGGTCATCGAACGGCCAGAGCTGTGCGCGCGCTACGCCGCGGCCGTCGCCGACGTCACGGTTGGCCCCTCCCCCGCCTGGATGCAGCAGCGCCTGAATGCGGCCGGCGTCCGCCCGATCAGCAACATCGTCGACATCACCAACTACGTGCTGATCGAACTCGGACACCCGATGCACGCGTTCGACCTCGCCACGATCGGCGGCGCGCAGATCCGCGTTCGCACGGCCGCGCCTGGCGAGAAGCTGCGGACGCTCGACGGCCAGACGCGCGAGCTCACCTCGGAGATGCTGGTGATTGCCGACGCCCACCGGGCAGTCGCGGTGGCGGGCGTCATGGGCGGGGCTGACACCGAGGTCACGAGTGGGACGAAGGCGATCGTGCTCGAGAGCGCGTATTTCAACCCGCTCTCCGTGCGCCGCACGAGCAAGGCGCTGGGCCTGAAGACCGAAGCCAGCATGCGGTTTGAGCGCGGCGCCGATCCGCGGCTCGCGGCCACGGCCATGGAGCGCGCGTGCGCGCTGCTCGAGACGATCGGTGCCGGCCGCGCGCGCGGCACCATGGTCGATCGCCATCCTGTGCATGCTGAGCCCACGGTGCTGCAACTGCGCCGCGACAAGATCACAGGACTGCTGGGAGCCACGATTCCTGACGCGGACGTCACACGCATCCTCGAGAGCCTCGGGTTCGCACTGCGAGATGCGTCCGCAGGTCCCTCGACTGCGCTCGGGGCAGGCCCCGCGACTGCGCTCGGGACAGGCCCCTCGACTTTGCTCGGGGCAGGCTGGGAGGTCACGGTTCCGACGCGACGCGTGGACTGCGTTCGCGAAGTGGATCTGATCGAAGAGATCGCTCGGCACTACGGATTCGATCGCCTGCCGGCCACCTTCCCCGCGCTGTCGTCAGCGCCGCCACCGGTCGATCCGAGGATCACCCGCGCGCGGCACCTTCGTACGGTGCTGACGGCTGCGGGCTTCTCCGAAGCCGTGACGTTTGGATTCATCGGCGAAGCGGCAGCCGCACCCTTCGTCGACGCTGGCGACCTGGTGCCGATCGCCAACCCGCTGTCCGAGAACTTTGCCGTGCTGCGGCCGTCTGCCTTGCCGGGTCTCGTGGATGCCGTCTCCCACAATCGCCGCCGCGAACAGCGCGACGTGCGGCTGTTCGAGATCGGCAACCGCTTTTCAAAGTCCGCAGGTGAGCGTCGCGCGGTCGCCTGCGCCTGGACCGGCGTGGCGGGCGGCGATCACTGGAGCGGCGGGACGCGCGAGGTCGATTTCTTCGACATCAAGGGCGTGGCCGAGCGGATTTGCGAGGCTGTCCGTGTGGAATCGCACACCGAACCGCACCGCGAGAAGTGGCTCGTGCCGGGCCGCACCGCGGCGGTCATCTCGAATGGGACGCGCGTCGGCGTCGTCGGTCAACTCGCACCGTCGATCGCCGACACGCACGGCCTGCCGCAAGGCGAGGCGGTGTACGTGGCCGAGCTCGACCTTGATGCGCTCGAGGAGGCGGCCGGCGGACGCGAGGTGCGCGTCGAGTCTCTTCCCCGCTACCCGTCCGTCACCCGCGACATTTCGATCCTGCTCGACGACACGCTGCCGAGCGCTGATGTTCGGGCGACGATTCGCGCCGCCGCGCCGGCGACGCTCGTCCGGGTGCGTGAATTCGATCGCTACCAGGGCAAGGGCATCCCTGAAAACAAAGTGAGCCTGTCGCTCCGCCTGACCTTCCGGTCATCTGACAGAACCCTTACCGACGCCGACGTTCAAGCCGCGATGGACGCCGTACTTGCCGCACTCACGACCTCGCACGGAGCCGTCCAGAGATAGTTCCGTCGTGTTACCATTTCGGCTCCAGTGTTTCCCTTACAGAGGCAAGAGCGGATGGCAAAACAGGCGGTGGCACCGGCGACCGATCTCGATCCGATCGATCGGCTCGAAGACAAGATCAAGCTGCTCATCGACATGGTGACGCGTCTGCGCACCGAGCAGGACAAGGCGGCCGACGACAACGCGCGGCTGGTCCAGGAAGTTGATACCTTGCGCGCGCGTCTCGCGGACGCGGACGGCGCCAACGCCGAGCTCTCGGCACTGCGCGACGAACGTGACGTGATCCGCACGCGCGTCGCCGACATGCTCTCCCAACTGGAAACGTTGTGAACCAGAACGCGGTCGTCACTGTCGAGATCGCGGGACAGCGCTATCCAATTCGAAGCGGCCTCGAGCCGGCCTACGTCATCGAGCTCGCCGCCTACGTCGAGCGGAAGATGAGGGTCGCCACCGAATCGGCCCCCGCCAGCGACATGATGGGCCTCGCCGTGCTCGTCGCCCTCAACCTCGCCGACGAATGTTTCCGCGCCCGGCAGCAGACCTCCTCGGCCCACGGCGAGCTCAACGAGCGGGCGCTCCGGCTGGAGCAGCTCGTCGACGACGCCATCACGCAAGTCGCAGGATAGCAAGTACTTAGCGGTCCTTGACCGCCCCCGATCCGCAGGCTAAGATCCTTTCAGCTCCTGCTTTGCTCGTGATGGTTTTCGGAGGCTCGTCTGAGCCGATGTTTAACCCAAGCGAGCCGCGAGGTTGCGTGGTGTGCATGCCTCTGTTGCGAGGAAGCCTGAAACGCGACTGACAAAAGCGGCTCCACCTGCTTTAGCAGGTTCACTCGACCTCCCCACACGGCAAAGCGGGGCATCTTTTTTCCCCACCTCCCCCACAGAGCTAGTGCACACAATTTCGGACGTAGGCGAGCGCGCGCTAATCCAACGCATTACGGCGCGCCTGGCCACGGCCCCCTGGGTCATCGTCGGCCCCGGCGACGATGCAGCGGTGATCGCGCCCCAGCGCGGTGAAGACGACGTACTGACGACCGACGCGCAGATCGAGGACGTGCACTTCGACCGCCGATTCGTGCCGCCCGAGGCGATCGGGCACCGGGCGCTCGCGGTGAATTTGAGCGACCTTGCGTCCATGGGCGCACAACCGCGCGCGGTGCTGCTCTCGCTGGCGCTGCCCGGCGCGCTCGACGTCGCGGTCGTCGATGGGTTGATGGACGGGATGCTCGCGCTCGCGGCGACGCACCACGTCACGATCGTCGGCGGCAACATCACGCGGTCACCGGGGCCGATGATGGTCGACGTGACGGCGAT
>CAMCNL010000365.1 GCA_945876205.1 Candidatus Sulfopaludibacter sp. SbA3 | reverse complement strand
CGCCGCGGCGGTCTCGAGGCTCGCAAACGAGCCGACCTTCCTCACGTAGTCGCGCGTTTCCTGAAACGGTGGCACATGACGCCCGTGGCGATCGACCGCGCCGGAGCCGGCGTTGTAGGCGGCCAGCGCGAGTTGTTCGTCGCCGTCGTACTTGTCGAGCAACTGCCGCAGGTAGGCGGTGCCGCCGCGAATGTTCTCGGCCGGGTCGAACGCGTTGCGCACGCCCAGCTCCATCGCCGTCGCCGGCATGAGCTGCATGAGGCCCATCGCGCCTTTCGGTGAGCGTGCCCGCGCGTTGAAGCCCGACTCCACCTGGATGACCGCGCGAACGAGATCGGGGCGGACGCCCTGCGCGCGCGCATGTTCGAGCACGAGCGGCTCGTACTGCCCGCGGATGCTCTGCGACGCAAGCGGCCGCGTCGATCGCAGCGCGGGCGCGTCAGGCACCGCGTAGGTCTTCGCATCCGCCCCTTGGCGCCGATCCGACAGCACCATGTTGCCGTTGCCGTCGCGCCAGGCGTAGATCTGCGCATCAGCCTGGCTGGGCCAGAGCAGTGCCGCACACGTCACGAGCAGAAACGTTCTGATGAGCATTCGTTGGAAACCGCTGAATTATAGGAGTTTACCGTACAGCCAACGCGGTCGGAGGCCTCCCCGTTTATCGGCAGGGATCGGTCGGACCGTTAGCCTGTATCATGCGCGCGGCAGGATGACTTTCCGGCGACGCTTTTACACGCAGCCACAGGCCCTTTTTCTTCGTAAGGCGCTCTTCCAGGTGCACTTATGGCTGGGCCTGGCGCTCGGGCTCTACATCGTCATGCTCAGCCTGACCGGTAGTGCCCTTGTGCTCCGGGGCGAGCTGGACGAGGCCTTCGAGACCCCGCGCCCGGCCTTCGAGCCCGACCGGCGGGTCCTGTCGCCCGAAGAGCTCACGGCCGCGGCCCTCCGGGCCTACCCCGGGTATACGGTGAGCCGCCTGGGTGACCGGGTTCGGAGGCGGAACCCGGTGATCGAGATCTGGCTCGACCGCGGCGCCGATCACAAGGAGCGCCTGCTCAATCCCTACACGGGGGAGGATCTGGGCGACGCCGTGACCCTGGGCACGCGCGCCATCCTGTGGCTGGCGAGCCTGCACGACGAGTTGCTGCTGGGCGAGACCGGACGATTCTGGAACGGGATCGGGAGCGCGCTGGTCACCCTGCTCTGCCTCACCGGCGCCTTCATCTGGTGGCCCGGTATCAAGAACTGGCGGCGGAGCATGACGGTCAAGTGGAAGGCCGCGTGGCCGCGACTCAACTTCGATCTGCATAGCGCGGCAGGGTTCTGGTTCTTTGCGATCATTGTCATCTGGGCGATCTCCGGCGTGTACCTCGCGATCCCGCAGCCGTTTGGCGCGGTGGTGGATTATTTTTCCGACCCCGAGGCGATTCTGGGCGATCGCGCGGGCGACATTTTCCTGAGATGGCTGGTGCGTATACATTTCGGCCGGTGGGAAAGTGACTCGCTCAAGGCGATCTGGGTGGTGATGGGGCTCGTTCCCGTGCTTCTTCTCGTCACGGGCGTCGTCATGTGGTGGCAGCGCGTCTTCAGAAAGCGCGTCGTCTCGCCCGCGGCCGCTGTGGCGGTGTTCGTGCTCACGGCGCTGTGCCGCTAGGTACGGCGCGGAAATTCAAAGAACAGGGACGCTGATGGGTGTGTGGCGGAAATGGGTGCGGCAACCGCAGACGGTATTTCTGCGGAAGGCCGCCTTTCAGGTGCATCTGTGGATCGGCCTCGCACTCGGCCTCTACATCGTCATGCTCAGCATCACGGGCAGCGCGCTCGTCTTCAGGCGCGAGATGGACGTGGCGTTTCGCACACCGCTCCCGGCCTACGACGAGAAGGCGACCATCCTCACGACTGAGCAGATCACCGAGCGCGCACTCGCGCTCTATCCCGGTTACACCGTGACGTTCGTCAGCCAGGGCGTGCGCCGCCGCAATCCTGCCATCGCGGTCGACTTGAAGCGGGGCGATGACGTCAAGGAGCGGCTGTTCAATCCGTACACGGGCGCGGATCTCGGGGATTCGTTCCCTTGGAGGTCGCGCGCGCTGCTGTGGCTCGTCAACCTGCACGACGAGCTGCTCCTGAACCGCACCGGCCGCTGGTGGAATGGCTTTCTAAGCGGAATCGTCACCGTGCTGTGCCTCACCGGCGCCGTCGTCTGGTGGCCCGGATCGATGCGGTGGCGCCGCGGCATGTCGATCAAGTGGAGCGCCGGCTGGCGCCGGATGAATTTCGACATGCACAGCGCGATCGGCTTCTGGATGTTTCTGCTGATGCTGATCTGGGGGATCTCCGGGATCTACCTCGGCATCCCGGATCCATTTACCTCGGCCTCGGAATATTTCGCGGGTCCCAACGGGGACGGCAAGATCGGCCTGTGGATTGAGACGACGATGCTGTGGATGACGCGGCTGCACTTCGGCCGCTGGCGCAACATCCCGCTGCAGATCCTGTGGGTGATCCTGGGGCTCGTGCCGGCGGTGCTCTTCGTCAGCGGCACGATCATGTGGTGGCAGCGCGTGATGCGGAAGCGCAATCCTGAGACCGGCCGTGCGATAGCCCGCTCCGCGTAGCGGTTGCGGGACATCGCGACGTGCAGGCGACCGGTTCAGAGGGCTACAATCTCGGTATGCTGTCGACGCGCGAAGCGTTCCGCACCACGCTCGACTTATTCGGCACGGGCGTCGACCTCATGCGCCAGAACCTGAGGCGAAATCACCCAGAGGCGAACGAGGACGAGATCGACCGGAAACTCCGCCAGTGGCTCCAGGAGCGGCCCGGTGCGGAGTCCGGTGACTGCGTCGGGCGGCTGGTTGATATGAGTGCCAGACTCGGGTGACGTCGCTCGAGGCCGCGCTGCGGAAGATCAACACGGACCTTACTCGAGCCCACGTCCCATTCGCACTCATCGGCGGCTTGGCCGTCTCCGTTCGAACCGAGCCTCGATTCACGCGAGATGCGGATCTGGCGGTTGCGCTCGCTACCGATGCAGAGGCCGAAGCCCTCATTCACACCCTGCGAAGCCGTGGTTACGGCATCGAAGCCGTCCTCGAGCAACACGCCGTCGGACGCCTCGCGACCGTCAGGCTCACACTTTCGGGTGAGCCGCAGGCGCCAGTCGTGGTCCTCTTGTTCGCATCGTCTGGAATCGAATCGGAGGTGGTCGCCGACGCCGAGCCGATCGACCTCCTACCGCACGTGAGGATCGGCGTGGCCCGGACTGGGCACCTGATCGCCCTGAAGGTTCTGTCCCGCGACGATGTGGGGCGTCCACAGGATCTTGTTGATCTGCGAGCGTTGCTTCGCGTCGCCTCGCCCGCCGAGATCGTAAGGG
>CAMCNL010000364.1 GCA_945876205.1 Candidatus Sulfopaludibacter sp. SbA3 | reverse complement strand
CGCGACCACCGGCAGTCCCTTACGAGTGCTGAGAATCAGCGTCAGCCCATTCGGCAGCGTCACCGTTTCCGGCGTCGGCACCTGCAGCGCTCGCAGCGCGCCAGCGGCCGGTGGGTCTTTCCGCCACGGCTCGTCGGCGTTGATCGACTCGGCACCCTCGCCGGCCTTGGTCTGTTCCGCCGCGGGCGTCGCCACTGGCGCACCGAGATCCGGCTCCCCCTTCACGGCGTGGACGACGACGCGCGTGTTCGGCTGGAGCTGGTCGCGCGCGAACGCCTGCACGGTCGCCGGCGTCACCGCGCGATAGCGCTCGATGTCTTTCTGCAGATAGTCAGGATTGCCGAGGAAGTGGTTGTACTGATTCAGCCGATCGGCGACGCCGCCGAAGCCGCCGAGACCCTCGAGGCGGGAGATGATCTGCGTCTCGATCGTGTTGCGTGCGCGCTCGATTTCGCTCACTGACGGTGGAGTGGTCCGGAAGTTCTGCAGCTCCTCGTTGATCGCCGCCTCGATCTCTTCCGGCGTGTGCCCGGGCCGCGCGGTTGCGGAGATCTGGAACTGCGAGCCGAGAATCAACGACTGCTGCCCGACGCTCACGTCCTGCGCGATCTGCTTCTCGTAGACCAGCTTCTTGTAGAGGCGGCTCGATCGCCCGCCACCAAGAATGCCCGCTGCGATATCCGCATCCGCATCGCCGGGCTTGAAGATCGGCGAGGTCAGCCACGCCATGTAGACGCGCGGCAATTCAATGCGGTCCCGCACCACCTGGCGGCGCTCGGACGTGATCTTCGGCGTCTCGGCCTTGATCGGCGGCACGGGCGCGCCGCGCTTCAGCGATCCAAAGTACTTCTCGACGAGCGGCCGAACCTGCGCCGGATCGATGTCGCCAACGATGGCGATGCTCGCGTTATTTGGCGCGTAGTACTGCTTGAAGAACCGCTTCACGTCGTCGAGCTTCACCGCCTGGATGTCCTGGTGCGAGCCGATGACGCTGGCGTAATAGGGATGGCCTTTGGGATACAGCAACTGGACGACGGCTTCTTCGGCGATCCCGTACGGCTGATTCTCGACGCTCTGCCGCCGCTCGTTGCGAACGACGTCCTGCTGATTCGAGAGCGCCGCCTGGTCGACGGTGTCGAGCAGGTATCCCATCCGGTCTGATTCGATCCAGAGGGCGAGCTCGAGCTGATTGGACGGCACCGTCTCGAAGTAATTGGTGCGGTCGTAGTCGGTCGTGCCGTTGATGTCTGTCGCGCCGGCCGCTTCGAGCATCGGGAAATGCGAGTCGGGAGGCGTGTGCCTGGAGCCCTGGAACATCAGGTGCTCGAAGAGGTGCGCGAAGCCGGTGCGGCCTGGCTCCTCGTTGGCGGGCCCGACGTGATACCAGAGGCTCACCGCGGTCAGCGGCAGCCGCGTATCCTGGCTGACGATCACCTCCAGGCCGTTGGCGAGCGTGAACTTCTGGAAGGGCAGCCGCGGAATGTCGTTCGCAGCGCCCGCCTGCCGGTTCTGCGCAAGCAGCGTCGTCAACGCCGCAATCACCACGGTCAGGGCCAGCAGCAGCGGAAGAACGCGTTTACTCATGATGTCTCACTCTTTCAGCGGGACGGTTTGAAGGCTCGCCCACAAGTACCAGCACGCGACGGAACGATAGGGACGCCACGATTCACCAATGCGGACCATGCGATCCGCGGTCGGGACCTTGCGCAACCCGTAGGCCTTTTGGATGGCTTTGACGATGCCGAGGTCGCCGACCGGCAGGACGTCGGGGCGGTGCAGCCGGAACATGAGAAACATCTCGGCGGTCCAGCGGCCGATGCCCTTGACCCGCGTCAACGTCTCGATCACGTCCTCGTCAGACATCCGGTCCAGCGAGTCGAGCGGCAGCGAACCGTCTTCGATGCGCCGGCACAGGTCGCGGATGTAGGCGAGCTTCTGTCCGCTCAGGCCAACGCCTCGCAGACGCTCGTCGCTGATCGCCGTGACCTGCACCGGCGTCGGGCCGCTTTCGTCGAACAGCGCGTCGAAGCGCGCGGCGATGGTCGCCGCGGCGCGGGTCGCGAGCTGCTGCGAAATGATGGCGTGCACGAGCGCGGTGAACGGATCGGTGTGTTGCGCCTTGGCCAGGCCGCAGGCGCCGTGCTGGCGCATCAGGTCGCGAAGAATCGGATCCCTCCGCGAGAGCAGCCGCCGCGCCTTGGCGTAATCGATCACAAGAGCGAAAGATTACTTGAGTACGGCCGTGAGCGTCACCTGTGCCCGGAGCTCCATCTGACCCGCCGCAATTGGCGGCGAATCGGCCTGCGCGGCCTCCTTCGAAAACGACGCTCGGGCCATCATGATCGGCGGCGAGGCCACGCCATGCTCCTCGATGCGCATGATGCGATCGATGCCTCGCCCCGCCCCTGCTGCGGCCGCCTCGGCGCGCATGCGGGCATCGGCGACGGCCAGTCGCAGCGCCTCCCGCTCGAGTCTGGCGCGCTCCTTGAGGTCGAAGCGGATGCCGCCAACCGAGGTCGCACCCGTGCCCACCGCGAGCTCGAGCAGCTCACCGACGCGGTCGATCGCGTCGACGCGAACCTCAATCGTGTTGCGCGCGACGTAGCCCTTGGAAACCCGGCGGTCTTTGATGAAGTCCCATTCCTGCTGGAGGTCATAGCCGATGGTGCGGATGGCGTCGGCGGGAATCCCCGCGGCGCGGAGCTTGTCCTGCACCGGCGTCATCGCTTCGGTGTTGCGGCGCTGCGCCTCTCGCGGGTTCGATCCACGCGATTCGGCGGCAATCGTGATCCACGCACGGTCGGGCACGGCCTGCACGATGCCCTCACCGGAGGTGACCACGAGGGGCTCTTCGCGCACGGTGGATTGCTGTGCCGCCGCGAGCGTGGGCACGAGAAGCACGAAGGCGAGCAGTAATCGGGTCATATTGTTTCGACGCCATCCGCACGTGGGAAGTTGGTGCACGACTACAATTATGATCGTGGAAGTCTCCCAGGTTCGCAATCGGTTGAGGCGTGCGATTGATGGTGCACGCGATCATGCGCAAAGCCGGCGTCAGCATGTAGCTGAGGCGGAACGCGCGTACACGGTCTTTATCGATGAGGTGGCGACGCCGCTGGTGCGCCAGGTGGCCAACGCGCTCAAGGTCGAGGGCTACGCATTCACCGTATTCACGCCCGGCAACGGGCTGAGGCTGGCCTCGGACCGCGGCCGCGACGACTACATCGAATTCGCGCTCGACGACACCGGCGAGCGGTCGGAGGTCGTCGCCCGGATCAGCCGCACCCGCGGCTCGCGCACCATCAACGAGGAGCAGCCGGTCAAGGCCGGCGCCGCGCCGGATGCGATCACGGAGGAGGAACTGCTCGACTTTCTGCTCGACGCGCTCGAGCCCTGGCTCGAGAAAT
>CAMCNL010000363.1 GCA_945876205.1 Candidatus Sulfopaludibacter sp. SbA3 | reverse complement strand
GGCGGGTCCGAACGGACCCGCCCCGCCGACCCCCGTCAGAACTCGATCTGCGTGCTGACCCTGAAAAAGCGCGCCTGCAGAATCCCCGTGGGCCGCCACAACGTCGCGTAATTGTTGTTCGTGCCCGTGATGGTGTCCACGTTCGTCAGGTTGTACATGTCGAGGTTGAGCGTCGCCCGTCGCGCTCCGACGCGGATCGCTTTCCCGACCCGCACGTCGAGCTGGTTGAGGCGCTCGCCGAAGAGCGTGCTGGTGGTTGGCCCCGCAGCCCCGAGCACGGGGATGGGCTGATTGTTCGCCTGGCCGATGGCCGGAATCAGGTTGATCGTGTTGTTGGCCCCGCCACCCGCGAGCGGCCGACCGAGGGACTGCTGGATCACGGCGCTCGGCACGATGAGCGCCGCCGACAGCGCGTTTCCGGGAATGCTCTGGAACGTCGCAGCTACCTGCACGTCGACGCGGGGAATCGTGTAGGAGCCGAGCGCCTTGAACTGCGTCTGCCACGGTGTTTCCACGTGGCAGAACTCAGTCGACGTCGACGCCACCGGGCCCGCGGGCGACCACGCCATCTCGGGAAGCTTGGCGAGGATCTCGCAGTTGTCGTCAGTCGTCCTGCCCGTGCTCGTGCCGCCCTGCAGCATCAGGCCATTCGGCAGGCGAGCCTGGAGGTTGACGTCCACCCCGTTCCAGTGCTGGATCTGCTTGCCGAAATTCTTCGCCAGCTGAATCTGGTTGTTCGGCGCGCGGCCGAAAGCCGACGCCTTCAACGCAGGGATGCCACTGATGGTGTTACCGCCGCCGCCCGGGAGGCGCGAATTGGTGGGCACCGTGATGCTGTACGAATCGAAGTCCGCGGGCGAGAGGTTCAGGTCGTCAGTCGCCGAGAAATTGCCGTACCAGCGGCGGAAGTAGCCGACGTCCACCGATACCCGCGGGAAGATCTCCCGCTGCACGCCCGTGGCGAACTCATAGTTGAACGAGCGCTTGCCCCAGCCGGTGCGCAGGTCCAGGTCTCGCACCTGGGTGCTCACCTGCCGCCCGAACGCGGCGTTGTCGATCTGGCGGCATTCCCCGTTGGCGGCGGGGTTGGTCAGCTCGCAATCGGGGCGGAAGTCGCCGTTGGTGTCGGTCCACCCGCGCGTGGTGGTGTTGGCGAGCCGGGCCACGGGGTTGGTGTTGGACCCGAACCCGCCGAGCGCCTGGCCGCCGAGGTACTTGTTGAGCGAGATCCTGACCGCGGTCTTTCCGTTGCCGCCGACGTCGTAGGCCGCTCCCGAGCGGAACGTGAAGTCCTTCCAGTCGAGATTCGCCTCGGCGGGAAACGTCCAGTTGCGGTTCGGCACGAGGGGTGCCGGCCCGAGCGTCTGCTCGGGATAGTTGCTCTTGTAATAGTCGAACCGCAGCGCGCCGGTCAGCGTGACGCGGCTGATGGTCCACTTGTCCTGGGCGAAGATGCCCATATCGTGCTGCTGGTCGCTCTTCGAGGTGAAGGGCGTCGCAAACTGCGTGATCTGGTTCGGCACGCCGTTGAGGAAGCGGTACCGGTACGGCACCTCATACGCGTAGGTCGTCGCCTTCAGGTAGCCAAAAGAGTCCTGGAGACCGAACTTCGCGTTGTGCGCGCCGGTCACGAACGACAGGGCGACACGGTAGGTGTAATTCGGCACATATGTGCTGTTGAAGGCGCCCAGCACACCGTTCGAGTTCGTGCCCGGCCCATGATAGTTGAGGCCGTTCGACTGCTCGGTCACACCCACGAGCGTCGGATAGAGCGCGATCTGCTCCGGAGTGATGCCCTCGAAGACGTCCTCGTCGAGCGAGCCGCCACCGGAGTTCGGCCGCAGGTGCATCGTGCCCCACCGCAGCGTCTTGTGGAACACGGTCGCCTCGGCCAGCAGCCTGTTCGTCACCGGCGATTTCCACTCGCCGATGAGCGTCCGCTGCACCGGGAAGCGCCGGTCGCTGGCCGCCTCAGGCGACAGCGTGGAGCTGACGTTGAACGGGCAGCGGCAGTGCAGGTTGTTCGCGTAGGTGAACGCGAACTTCTGGTTCTGTGTCGCCTGGTACGTCGCGCGGAGCTGCGCATCCTCGAGGTCCGTGACCAGCCCATAGGTCTTCCGGCTCGTGTCGGCCTCATACGTCCAGACATTCGGCTTGAACGCGTTCTTGTTAGGGAACATCCCCGCCGCGTAGTTCTTCGCCCCCTCGTAGCGGAACGTCGCGTAGAACCACAGCTTGTCCTCCTTGAGCGGTCCGCCGAAACCGGGGTTGAAGTCCCAGTTCTTGGCGATGCTGCCGACCGAGGTCAGCCCCTGGTCCTTCACGCGCTGCGTGAAGTTGCTGCCCGCCATGTGCTCGTTGGCAAACCCCAGGAAGGTCGAGCTCTTGAACGTGTTGCCGCCATCCCGCGGGATCAGGTTGATGTACACCCCGCCGGTGCTCTGCTCGGCCGACTGCGACGAGAAGTCGAGTGCCATTTCGGCGGCGGCGCCGACGTTGGGCACCGCACCGCTCTGGCCCGCGCCGGCCGTCTGCAGGTCGTTGATGGGCAATCCGTTCTGCAGGATGCGCTGATCGTTGGACCGGCCGCCGTGGGCCGCGACGCTGGCCTGCGGGTCGCCGAGGCTGCCGCCCACGTCGTTGCCGCTCGAGTTGATGCCCGGGATGAGCACGCCCAGCGTCGCGAAGCTGCGGCCTGTCGGAATGGCATCGATGACGTCGCTGCCGATGACCCGCTGCCTGGTCGTGCTCTGCACGTCCACGACTGGCGCCTCGCCGGTAACGGTAATCGTCTCCTCGAGCGCGCCGACCTTCAACTCGCCGTCGACCACGACCGTGATCGACCCAGTCAGCTCAATGCCCTCGCGCTTGTAGGTATTGAAGCCGGCCAGCGTGAAGGTGACGGTGTACGGCCCCGGTCGCAGATCGATGATCCGGTAGGCGCCACTGCCATCGGTCACGACAGACCGCACTTTTTCAATCAGTACCGGACTGGCCACTTCGACGGTCACGCCGGGAAGGACCGCACCAGACGCGTCTTTGGCGGTGCCGGCGATGGACGCCTGCGCGAAAACCGCCGCGGGAAGCAGGACAATCCCGGCCAAAAGCGCCAAGCTTCGGGCAGATCTAGCCATGTATCTCACTCTCCTTGGAGCTGTATCACGTCCGACAGGGGTGTCATTAGGCTCGATCGCATCGCTCGCGACAATACCGGAACCTCGGTATGCCCCGCAGTGAGCCGCCGCGCCGTCTCTCGGGCTCCCGACGTGCGCTACTGGCCCGGTGCGGTCGGCCTGGGCCGCGGTTGTGGCTTCACGAACGTGCTGTCGTCAATCGCCACGCCGATCTGGATCCGGTCCACGCGGAACGTAGAGCTCGTACCGAGCTCCAGCCGCTGGCCCGCAGGATTCATGCGAATCAGAAAG
>CAMCNL010000362.1 GCA_945876205.1 Candidatus Sulfopaludibacter sp. SbA3 | reverse complement strand
CGGGACCTACGACCTGCTCGGCTTGCCCTGCTTCCGATGATTGGCCACGGCGCACCCTAAAGGGTGCGCGCTACAGCCAACCAATCACCTGTGGTCACGGCGCACCCTAAAGGGTGCGCGCTACAACCACGGGATCACAGCCAACGGATCACAGCCGACCGATCACGGCCGACCGATCACGACCAGCCAATCACCTGTAGCGCGTGGCCTTCAGGCCACGCGGTCCATCGTTACGCGCGGGTTCGCATGCCCGCCGGTTCGCGGACGAACAGGAGCCGCTGAAACTGCTCCGTGCGCCGCGGCGGCGGAATGAGCGACAGAC
This sequence comes from Candidatus Sulfopaludibacter sp. SbA3, assembly GCA_945876205.1. Taxonomy (GTDB): domain Bacteria; phylum Acidobacteriota; class Vicinamibacteria; order Vicinamibacterales; family UBA2999; genus CANNDT01. The sequence goes on along the minus strand of CAMCNL010000362.1, from coordinate 3,116 downwards.
CCGAGGCCGTAAGGACCTGCTCGAGCGCCGCACGGATTTCCCGGCGCGGCGCGATGATCAGCACCGACTTCAACGCAGGATCGGCGAGGGTTTGCCCAGCGCCTCGCACGACGGAATCCGCCCATCGGGGCACATTCAGCCGGATGTGCATCGGCCGCGGAAGTCCGTGGCGTGTGATGATCTCGTCAAGCCGATCGACGCACACCGGCTGCACGTAGTTCGATTCCGCGTCGTACGGCCGCCTTCGCCACTGCGCCGGCTTCAACCGGTGACGATCCTCACCAGCGGCGTTCTCAGGGTATTCGAGCTCCAGCAGCCCCGCGCGGTCGCCGGCCGCCAGCGGCAGCGGCACAACGGTCTGACGGCAATCATTGAACAGGATGTTCTCGCACAGCCGCTTGAACGTCGCGAACCCAGGCTCGAAGGCGAACGCCAGTGCGTTGCGATGCGTCGCGGCAATCAGCGAATACTCGCCAATCCCGGCGCCGATGTCGTAGACCACGTCGTTCGGCTGCACCTGGGAATCGAGCCACGCTACGGTGTCGGCGTCGAGCGCGAGCTCGCCTTCGCCTCTCCGTTTCCGTGTTTCATGTGTCGCTCTGACCCGTAACGAGGATCCGGGATAGCCGACGCGGAGGATCTTCGACGACGACTCTCTGAGTGTGCCGGTCCGGCTAAAGCCGGACACTACGTACGACGAAACAGTGCCCACACCCGCGGGTCGTCCTGACGCGGACACTTCTTCAGATCGAGCCTGCGTTACCAATTCTTCGGCCAGCACATCCGACACACGTCGGTCTCCGCGCGGACGCAGGAACTTGCGCACGAAGGCATGAATGGAGGGCTCTCGCGTGGCGACAGGTCCCAACGTTTCCTCTAACTGCCGCAGGTGGACGTCGAGGCTCTCGGCGGATTCGACAAAGCCGCCATTCTCCTTGAGCAGGTAATGAAAATGCAGCGTGTTCGCCTGGCCGGTGATCGCTTCGTCATCGGCCAACACGGTCAACACCGGTCTGCCGACGATCCCCGCCTCGAGCTCGGCGCTGGTGTTCAGGCCGACGCACGCGGCGGAGTGATGGAGGCACTCGAAAAACGCCTGCTGCGTCGCGTAGGTCGTCCGCAGGACGATCGCTCGATCGTCGGAAAAGGGTCTGCTCACCCAGCCCTGGGCGCGAGGCAACTCCGGCCACACAACCACTTCCGGGTTGTCGTCTTCCAGCAACGGAATGTCAGGGTGAGGGCGGACGATGATGTTGGAACGGCGGAGCGCAGGGTCGGAGGACGAACGAATCGCGGCGATCCACCGGCGAACGAAGCCCAGCTCGTTCCGCGCCACGAACCGTGATGAGCAGAGATACAACAGCGTCGGGGCATCGGCGTCGAGCCGCAGCGGTCCCAGGAAGCGGCCGCGTGAGAGCGCAGGCTTCAGCTCGAAGAACTCATCGAAGCGCGGTGCGCCGACGACGACCACTCGCTCGGGGGAAAAGCGGTGGAGCGCTTGTGCCTCGACGCGCTGGCGCTCGTTCCAGACGAACATCAGATCAGGCGCCACATGAAGCGCGCCCTTGGTGCTCAGGTTGTCCCAGCTGAACATGAGCATCCACACCGGGATGCCCATCGCACGGGCGCTCTTGATGAAGTCCGCCTGCCCCGACCCGAAATGCACGCCGGGCGTCACCAGCACGACGTCGGGCCGGTCGCGGGCGATGAACTCTTCGTGGAGAGGATCGCTGGGAATGGCGTCCTCGATCCTCGCCACCGTGTCTCCGAGGCGCTCGGCCTGTGACGCCGCAAGGCCCGTGATGAGTCCGTCGCCGAGCGCCTGGTCCTCGAGGCCGAGCTCCGCGCGCAAGCGATCGACGACGCGCATCCGCAGCTTGTGGGCACCTCGATATTCCGGACCGAGATACTGGAGCCAATCACGAACCCTGCGAACGAGCGGCGCCTGCGTACGCCAATCATCCCCTCGCGTGGTCGGCGCGCCCTCCAGCGAGAAGAGCGGCGAATCAAACCCCTCGGCCACGCGGGCGTCGCGGCCGGCGTCGCGGTCCTGGAGACCGAGGCGAACGGTGTGTCCCTGCTCGAGCAGCCGCGCGATCGTGGCGCGGAACGAGTCGACGTTCTTCTTCTGCCTGGCGACGATCAGAAACTTCATCGGGTCGGTGCCTCGATCATAACCTCCCCGTTGCTTCCGCTCTCCGCCCCTCTTGAACGAAGATACAGACAGTGACCCTGTCCATCGCGCTCGCACAGCTCAATCCGGTCGTGGGGGATGTCGCCGGCAACGCCCGTCTCGTGAGACAGGCGCGCGACAAGGCCGCCGCGCTCGGCGCCGATCTCGTGGTCTGTTCCGAGCTCGTGCTCGTAGGATATCCGCCCGAGGATCTCGTGCTGCGTCCGGCACTCGTGCAGGCGGCCGCTGACGCGCTGCACGCGCTCGAACGTGACAGCGCCTCCGGCGGGCCAGGGCTCATCGTCACGCTGCCCTGGGCGCAGGACGGACGCCTGCACAACGCGGTGGCGCTCGTCGCCGACGGCCGGAGCGACCTGCGCTTCAAGCACGAGCTGCCGAACTACGGTGTCTTCGACGAGAAGCGGGTGTTTTCGCCAGGTCCCCTGCCCGAGCCGGTCACGTTTCGCGGCGTGCGCCTGGGCCTGCCAATCTGCGAGGACGTCTGGCTCTCGCGATGTGCCGAGCATCTCGCGCAGCGCGGCGCCGAATTACTGCTCGTGCCAAACGGGTCGCCGTTCGAGGTCGAGAAATTTCACCAGCGGCTCGAGTTGATACGCGGCCGCGTCGCCGAAACGCGCCTCTCCCTCGCATACGTGAACCAGGTTGGCGGCCAGGACGAGCTCGTCTTCGATGGCGGCTCGTTTGTCACCAATAGCGACGGCTCGCTCGCCCACGTCCTCCCGTTCTGGGAAGAAGCACTCGTCATGACGCGCTGGGAGCGCAACGGGGGCAGTTTCCGCTGCGAAGGCGACACTCGCTGGGTCGAGGAGCCTCGGCTGGCGTCGATCTACAACGCCATGACCCTCGGGCTGCGCGATTACGCTCGCAAGAACCGGTTTCCGAGGATCGTCCTTGGGCTGTCTGGCGGGATCGACTCGGCGCT
>CAMCNL010000361.1 GCA_945876205.1 Candidatus Sulfopaludibacter sp. SbA3 | reverse complement strand
CTAAACCGCCCTAAACGATAGACGTGCTGCGCGCTTCACGCGCGTGAGGTCGGTCGGACAGGCGATTCAGATCGGCGTTTCGGTGCCTTAGACCGTTTTCCATTTGTACGTAGTGTCCGGCTTTAGCCGGACCGTCGTGAAAAGCCGACGCCCACGACGGTCCGGCTAAAGCCTAATGCCGTTCGGAAATTCGGCGTTCACGAGTCACACGAGGTGAAAGGCCAGCGGTCCTTCGACCGACTCGGTGTGGAGAAGCCGTGGCCACTTCTTGACGGGCTGGCGGATGGCGCGCGGCACGGTGCGCGACCGCCGGGGGGCGGTGAGGCACCGGCTCATGAGGGTTCGGCCTCGTCGCACGATTTGCTCGCGCTGGCGATCGGTCATCAGGTCGTCGAAGGGACCGAGCAGCAACCACATCCCTCGGACGATGTTGAGGACGTGAGCAAAGCGTACGCGCAACACCGGCACGCCGCCGGGCGCGGCCCGCATCCGTTCGGTCGCCAGCAGGGCACTGGCCAAGACCAGTGCTGCAATTTCTTGTGCCGCCGTCTCCACCGTGTGGCTCTGCAAGACGTCCGTCTTGCGCAGCGCCCGTTTCAATTCTCGGAAGTACAGCTCGTGCTCCCATCGCTGGGCGTACAGCTGCGCCAGCTCCACGGCCGGCGCGGCGGCGGGATCCATCAGCGTGGTCCACAAGCGCAACTCGTGCGAGCGATGGCCCGTGCGTCCCACGCGCACGCGAATCTCCCGCATCTCGAGCCACGCCGCGATGCGGGTAGGATTCCGCGGCGCTCGCACGCCCACGCGGATGACCCGACTGCCATCCGCGAGCCGCGTGACGACGTGCGGCTTGATCGAGGCGCGGGCGCGGAGCAGGACGTGACTGCCGACCCGCGCGCACGCCGCCGCCGCGTGCACCGCGAACGCCGCGCAGCCATACAAGCGATCGCCCAACACCAAGGCGCCCTTTGGCAGCTGCGCCAACAAACCGAGGGCCAGTGCCCACTCGGACTGCCCACGGCGGCCGATCCCCGCCGCCAGGGGATTGTGCAGCCCAATCTCCAGGAGCACCGCCGTCGTGATCTTGGCGAACGCGGCGCGCCCGCGCCGCGTCTGGGCTTTCTCGACCGTCGCCGTGATGTGCGGCGTATTGGTCAGGCTGAATTGCGTCCCATCGAGCGCGACCAGCCGCCACCCGCGCCAGAAGGCCTCGCGCTGGCGGCGGGTCGCCCGCGGCCGCAACGCCCGCCGCAGCAGATCCGCAAAGATCTCCCACGGCAAGCGAGTGCGCCGATCCGACCACGAACTGTCGGCCAGCGACGCCCCGACCAACTCGAACAAGTGGTCGGACAAGGTGCCGGCGCTCTGCATGACGTGAAAGGTAAGAGCCGGCAACAGATCGGTCAAGGGCACGCGCGGCTTGCGGCCTCGCCGGCGCGCCACGGCCGGCAACTTGGCCGTGCCGATCAAACGCGCCCACGCGTGGAGGAATCCGGTCGAGGACGGAGTGCTCATCCCCAGCGTAAGTACCGATTCCTGGGGACAAGTACAAGGGAAATCTCACGTCAGCGAATTTCCTAACGGCATTAGGCTAAAGCCGGACACGGTGGGTTCAAGCCGTCGACGCAACGCAGGTTGCCAGTCTATCAGCCGGGGTCTCGTAGCCCAGCGTTTTGCGCGGGCGCGTGTTCAGACGGCGCGCGATGGCGTTGAGCTGCGTCTGTGTATAGGTCGAGAGGTCCGTGCCCACGGGAAAGTACTGGCGTAGAAGACCGTTGGTATTTTCGTTCGACCCTCGTTGCCACGGGCTTTGCGGATCGCAGAAATAGACCCGGACGTCCGTGGCCACGGCGAACGTCTTATGCGCGGCGAGTTCCATCCCGCGATCCCACGTGAGGGACGCCATCAGACCAGCCGGGAGGGTGCGGACGCGCCGCGTCAGGGCCTGCACCACGCTCTGCGTATCTTTGCCCGGCAACCGTACCAGCATGACGAAGCGCGATCGCCGCTCGACGAGGGTCGCGATATACGAGTGGGCCTTCCCGACCAGGAGGTCACCCTCCCAGTGACCAGGCACGGCCCGATCCTCGACGGTCGCCGGGCGGTCGCGGATCGAGATCGCGTCCACGATTTGTCCGCGCGGCTGGGTGGCCGCGCCGGCGTGCGTCGAGCGGCGCATCGTCTTGCGGCGCCGGAGATGTCGCAGGAGCTCTTGCTTCAGCACGCCTCGACTCTGCACGAACAGGCTCCGGTAGATCGTTTCGTGTGAGACCTGCATATCCCGGTCTTGAGGATACGTCCGCTTCAGCCAGCCCGCGATCTGTTGCGGTGACCAATCCGCGGCGAGCTGCGCGGCTACGCACGCACACAAGACCGGACGCTGAGCCAATCGACAGCGCTGCGGCCGGAGCGCCCGGTCCCAGGTAGCCGCGTCCGCGACCGCGGCGCGATACCCCCGCCGCCCACCATGCCGGCCCACCTCTCGGCTCACCGTCGATGTCGGCCGACCAAGGTGCACGCCCAGCCGCCTGAAGGACATGCCCGTCGCCAAGCCGCGCGAAATCTCCTCCCGGTCGCTGCCGGTCAGGGCCCGAGATGACCGCCAGCGCGGCGGGGGCGGGATGCCGCCTCGAGCCCGCACCACGTGGAAGACGGCTGCGGGAATGCGGTCAATAGCTCGACCGATCGCACTCAGCGATTCCCCGCGACTCCATCGATCCCAAATCGCTGCCTTGTCGCTTGCACTCATCCGCGATCGTCGCACGCTTTGCATGATCCCTCCGATCATTCATCGCGTTGCGTCGACGGCTTGAACCCACCACGTCCGGCTTTAGCCGGACCGTCGTGAAAAGCCGACGCCCACAAGGTCCGGCTAAGCCGGACACTACGTACGAATAGAAATTGCTCTAGAGGCCCTCAGCTACCCCCCCGCTACCGAGCGACCCAGCTACCAAGGATCAGTAGAACCAGTCGACGACCGTGTCACGCGTGCCGTCGATCACGGAGGCCACCTCGTGAAGCGTGGCCGCGGGGAATGCCGCGAGCGTGCCTTCCCGCGGGACGATGTCCCGGGCCCCGGCGTCACCGAACAGACGGAGGACTCCCCCGCCAAAACCGTCGTTGAGAAAGATCACCACCGCAATTCTTCGCCGCTCCGCGCCGGGCCACGACGGCACGATTCCGCGATCGCGGTGCGGCCCATAGAAACCGCCAGGGCCGTACCTGAGAAAGCCGGCGCCTTCGCGTTCCGCCAGCGTTTCCGCGAAGAACGTGAGCGCACCGAAGAACTTGCCCAGGGTCAGCTCCAGCGATCGGATCGGTGACGTCAGCAGCAGCTCCAGTGTCCCCTTCCGCCGCTCGTCGGTCAGCAGGCCCATCGTCAGCAGCGGCAGGATGAGGAGGAGGACGAATCCGCCCTGGTTCGTGAAGTAGTTCTGAAGGATCACCGTCGGGACGTCGAGCTGG
>CAMCNL010000360.1 GCA_945876205.1 Candidatus Sulfopaludibacter sp. SbA3 | reverse complement strand
CTGTTCGGTCCGCATCCGGCAGCCGAGGTCGTGATCGGCTATGCCGGTGATCAGCCGGTCGGCTTCGCGCTCTTCTTTCATAACTACTCGACATTTCTCGGGCAGAAAGGCCTGTACCTCGAGGATCTCTTCGTCGTCCCCGAGTGGCGCGGCAAGGGCCTGGGCCGGCAACTGCTGGCCCATCTGGCGCGCATCGCCATCGAGCGCAACTGCGGACGAATGGAGTGGTCGGTGCTCGACTGGAACGAACCGGCGTTGCGCGTCTACCGGGGCATCGGCGCGACCCCGCTGGACGACTGGACGATCTGCCGGCTCACCGGCGACGCCCTCCGCGAGCTTGCCGGTTCGTAGTAGCCTAGCGATTCGCCGAGGAGAATCCACATGCCGAGACGCGTTCTCGGCGGCCTGATTCAGGCCGCTGCGCCTGTCACCGATCCATCCGCGCCGATCGAGAAGGTCCGCAAGGCGGCCATCGACGCGCACATCCCGTTCATCGAGGAGGCCGGGAAGCGCGGCGTCCAGATCCTCGGTCTGCAGGAAGTCTTCAACGGTCCGTACTTCTGCCCGTCGCAGGATCCGCACTGGTACGACATCGCCGAATCGGTGCCGGGGCCGACGACCGAGCTGATGGCGACCTACGCCAAGAAATACAAGATGGCGATGGTCGTGCCGGTCTACGAGCGCGAAGCGGCCGGCGTCTACTACAACACCGCCGCGGTCTACGACAACGACGGCAGCTACCTGGGCAAGTACCGCAAGAACCACATCCCTCACACCTCCGGATTCTGGGAAAAGTACTTCTTCAAGCCCGGCAACCTCGGATATCCGGTGTTCAAGACCCGCTACGCGACGGTCGGCGTCTACATCTGCTACGACCGCCATTTCCCCGAAGGCGCACGGCTCCTCGGACTGAACGGCGCGGAGATCGTCTTCAACCCGTCGGCGACCGTCGCTGGCTTGTCGCAGTACCTCTGGAAGCTCGAGCAGCCGGCACACGCGGTGGCCAACGGCTACTTCATGGCCTGCAGCAACCGCGTCGGCACCGAGGCGCCGTGGAACATCGGCCGCTTCTACGGCTCGTCGTACTTTGTCGATCCGCGCGGCAACTTTCTCTCGGTTGCCTCTGAAGACAAGGACGAGCTCATCGTCGCCGAGATGGATCTCGATCTGATCGAGGAGGTCCGCCGCGTCTGGCAGTTCTATCGCGACCGGCGTCCCGAGACCTACGGCGCCCTGGCGGAACAGCTCCCATGAGCCTGCTGATCAAGCACGGCACGATCGTCACCGCGACCGACCAGTACGTCGGCGACATCCTGGTCGAAGGGGAAAAAATCACGACGATTGGCAGCGATTTGACGATGGCGGCGGATCGCGTGATCGAGGCGCGGGGCAAGTACGTGTTTCCCGGCGGCATCGACGTCCACACACATTTGGACATGCCGTTCGGCGGCACGACGTCCGCGGACGACTTCGAGTCGGGGACGATTGCCGCCGCGCACGGCGGCACGACGACCGTCGTCGATTTTGCGATCCAGTACCGCGGCCAGACGCTTCACCACGCGATGGACACGTGGATGAAGAAGGCCGAGGGCAAGGCGGCGATCGACTACGGCTTCCACATGATCATCACCGAGCTCAACGATCAGGTGGAGCTCGAGATGGACGCGCTCGTCAAGCAGGGGCTCACGTCCTTCAAGCTGTTCATGGCCTATCCCGGCGTGTTCATGCTCGATGACGCGAGCATCTTCAAGGCGCTGCTGCGGACGGGGAAGAACGGCGGCACGATCTGCATGCACGCCGAGAACGGCGGCGTGATCGACGTGCTGGTGAAGAAGGCGCTGGCCGAAGGCAAGACCGCGCCGAAGTATCACGCGCTGACCAGGCCGGCACGGGCAGAGGCGGAGGCGACTCACCGCGCCATCGCGCTTGCGGAAATCGCGGACGTGCCGATCTACATCGTGCACCTGTCCGCGGCCGAAGCGCTGGAGATGGTCACCGAGGCGCGCGATCGCGGACTGCCCGCCTATGCGGAGACCTGTCCGCAATACCTCTTCCTGTCGTACGAGAACTACGAAGAGCCAGGATTCGAGGGCGCGAAGTACGTCATGAGTCCGCCGCTGCGTGGCAAGGAAACGCAGGATCGCCTGTGGCGAGGCCTGGCCTTCAACGACCTGCAGGCGATCTCCACCGACCACTGCCCGTTCTGCATGAAAGAGCAGAAGACGCTCGGCGCAGATGACTTCTCGAAGATTCCCAACGGCGCGCCCGGCATCGAGACCAGGATGAGCCTGGTCTACGACGGCGGCGTGCGCACCGGCAAGATCTCGCTCAACCGCTTCGTCGAGCTCACCTCGACATCTCCCGCGAAGATCTTCGGTCTCTTTCCGCGCAAGGGGACGATTGCGCCGGGGAGCGATGCGGACATCGTCATCTTCGATCCCGAGAAGAAGCAGCGGCTGTCGGCAAAGACGCTGCACATGAAGGTCGATTACAACCCCTACGAAGGACGCGAAATCACCGGCGTCACCGAGACGGTGATCTCACGCGGGAAAGTCGTGATCGACGCAGGCACGTTCACCGGCCGCGCCGGCGGCGGCGCGTTCTTGAAGAGAAATACACGATGACTGGCGACGAGCTGATCGCGCTCTCGAAGAAGCACACCATCTACGAGTGGACGGCGCAGGGTGCGTTCGAGCCGATCCCCGTGGCGCGCTCGAAGGGCGTCTATTTCTGGACGCCCGAAGGCAAGCGCTTCCTCGACTTCAATAGCCAGTTGATGTGCGTCAACATCGGCCACGGCGATCCGCGTGTCGTCAAGGCGATCCAGGATCAGGCGGCGGTTCTTCCCTACGCGAATCCGTTCATGGCCACCGAGCCGCGGGCGCGGCTTGGCGCGAAGCTCGCCGCGATCTGCCCCGGCGACATCGACGTCTTCTTCTTCACCAACGGCGGCGCCGAGGCCAACGAGAACGCCTTCAAGATCGCGCGCGCCGTCACCGGCCGGCAGAAGATCATGGCGCGCTACCGCTCGTATCACGGCGCCACCGCGGCCGCGATCAATGCGACCGGCGATCCACGGCGCTGGAGCCAGCCGCCGATGCCCGGCTTCATCCATGTGCTCGATCCGTATCACGGCATTCAGCGAGGCTGGGACACGGCCGATGAGGCGTTGCGGTATCTCGAAGAGGTGATCCAGCTCGAGGGGCCGAATACGATCGCGGCGTTCATCCTCGAGACAGTCTCGGGGACCAACGGCATCCTCATCCCGCCGGACGGCTACCTGCAGGGTGTGCGAGCGCTGTGCGATCGCTACGGCATCCTGATGATCTGCGACGAGGTGATGGCTGGCTTCGGCCGCACGGGTGAGTGGTTCGCGGTCGATCACTGGAAGGTCGTCCCCGACATCCTCACCATGGCCAAAGGACTGACCAGCGCCTATGTCCAGCTCGGCGCGGTCGGACTGCGGCGGAAGATTGCCGACCA
>CAMCNL010000359.1 GCA_945876205.1 Candidatus Sulfopaludibacter sp. SbA3 | reverse complement strand
CTGGGCGCCGACGGGTGCCGTGAGGGGCTCGGTCCGCAGGTCGAGCGGCAGCGTCCGCCCCTGCATCAGGCGCAGTTCGCGCGCCAGGTCGCGCGCGCTGGGAATCCGCTGGTTCAGGTCTTTCTCGAGAGCGCGCATGACGAGTCGCTCGAGCGCCTCGGGGATGTCAGGATTCGCGGCGCGCAACGGCAGGGGAGTGTCGTGGCGGATCGCGTGCGAGATCGCCTCCGCATAGTGGCCCCTGAACGGCGGTTGCCCGGCGAGCATCTCGTAGAGCACGACCCCGAGGGCCCAGATGTCGCTGCGAGGGTCGGCCTCGTCGCCTCGCGCCTGCTCGGGCGACATGTAGGAGACCGTCCCGATCGTGGTGCCTTCGAGAGTCAGCCGGAGCGACTCCGCCGCGAGCTTCGCCAGCCCAAAGTCGAGAATCTTGACGCCGTCCTCGGTGAGGATCAGGTTGCCTGGCTTGATATCCCGATGGATGACTCCCTGGGCGTGCGCCTTGGCCAGGCCCTCGGCCACCTGCGCGGCAATCTCCACCGCATCGTCAACGGGTACGGGCCCAGCCTCGAGCCGCTGCTTCAGCGTCTCGCCGTCGTAGTGAGCCATGACGATGAATAGCTGGCCGTCGGCGGCCGTCTCGATGTCGTGGATCGTGCAGATGTTGCGGTGGTCGGTGGCCGACGCGGCCTGGGCCTCGCGGATGAAGCGCTGCTTGGCGCTCTCATCGTGGCTCCATCGAGGCGGCAGGAACTTCAGGGCGACGCGGCGACCGAGCTTCGTGTCGCGCGCCGAATAGACAATGCCCATCCCCCCGCCGCCAAGCCTGGCGACGACCTCGTACTGTTCGACAGTCGTGCCGATTAGGGGGTCAGCCGTTGTCTTGTCCACGGCGCCCGTATCATACGCCGGACCATCGATGGATCCTTGACGGTCACGGAGGCGACGAATAGGATGGTTTGATTTCCCATCTTGCTGGAGCCTCACATCTTTGAAGATTCACGAGTACCAGGCTAAGTCAGTCCTCGCACGCTATGGCGTGCCCGTACCGCGCGGTGAGGTGGCCTCGTCGGCCGCCGAAGCCGGCGAAATCGCCGCCCGTCTCGGCGGCAGCGTCGTCGTGGTCAAGGCGCAGATTCATGCCGGTGGCCGCGGCAAGGGAGGGGGCGTCAAGCTCGCCAAGTCCCACGCCGAAGCGGAGCAGATTGCCAAGCAGATGCTCGGCATGACGCTCGTCACCCACCAGACGGGGCCCGAAGGCAAGAAGGTCGGGCGCCTCCTGATCGAAGAAGGCCTGCAGATCGACCGCGAGTTGTACGTCAGCCTCGTGATCGACCGCGCCTCCGCCTCACCGGTCGTCATTGCCAGCTCCGAAGGCGGCATGGACATCGAGGAGGTCGCGGCGTCGCGGCCGGAGAAGATCCTCAAGGAGACCATCAACCCGGGCACCGGGATCCTGCCGTTCCAGTCGCGAAAGCTCGCGTTTGGCATGGGGCTCGAGGGGCCGGCCGCCAACAAGCTCGTGAAGGTGCTCGACTCGCTCTATCGCGCGTTCATCGAGACCGACGCGTCGATGATCGAAATCAACCCGCTCATCCTGACCAAGGGCGGCGATTTGCTGGCGCTCGACGCCAAGGTCAGCTTCGATGACAACGCGCTGTTCCGCCACCCGGACCTTCGTGACCTCCGGGACACCACCGAGGAGGATCCGCTCGAAGTCGAAGCGTCGAAGTTCTCGCTCAACTACATCCGCCTCGACGGCAACATCGGGTGCATGGTCAACGGCGCCGGCCTGGCGATGGCGACCATGGACATCATCAAGCTGTCGGGCGGCGACCCGGCCAACTTCCTGGACGTCGGCGGCGGCGCCAACGCCGAGCAGATCCGCAACGCCTTCAAGATCCTGATGTCGGACAAGAACGTCCGCGCCGTCTTCATCAACATCTTTGGCGGCATCCTCCGCTGCGACGTCCTGGCGCAGGGCGTGATTGCCGCGGTCAAGGAGCTGGGCGTGCCGGTGCCGATCGTCATCCGCATGGAAGGCACCAACGTCGAAGAGGGCAAACGGTTGCTGAAGGAGAGCGGGCTGAATTTCACGACCGCCGATTCAATGGGCGAAGGCGCAGAGCAGGCCGTCGCGCTCGCGAAGGGGAGCAAGTAGCGCATGGCCGTACTTCTCGACAAGAACACACGCCTCATCGTCCAGGGCCTGACCGGCCGCGAGGGCACCTTCCACGCCAAGCAGGCCGCCGCCTACGGCACCAACGTCGTCGGCGGCATCACCCCCGGCAAGGGCGGGACGACCCACGAGGGCTGGCCCATCTTCAACAGCGCCCACGATGCGGTGCGTGAAACGGGCGCGAACGCCTCGGTGATCTTCGTGCCGCCGCCCTTTGCGGCCGACGCGATCAACGAAGCGACCGACGCGGGGATTCCGCTGGTCGTCTGCATCACGGAAGGCATTCCGGTCGTCGACATGCTGAAGGTGATGACCTTCATGGCCGGCAAGGCGACGCGGCTGGTGGGCCCGAATTGTCCCGGCGTGATCACGGCGGGCCGGGCCAAGGCGGGCATCATCCCGGGTCACATCTGCAAGGAAGGCCACATCGGCATCGTGTCGAAGAGCGGCACGCTGACCTACGAAGCCATTCACCAGCTCTCACGCGAGGGGATGGGGCAGACGACGTGCATTGGCATCGGCGGCGACCCGCTGATCGGCACCAACTTCATCGATGCGCTGCGGCTGTTCGCGGCCGACTCCGAGACCGAAGCGGTCATCATGATCGGCGAGATCGGCGGCACGGCCGAGCAGGAAGCCGCGGCCTACATCAAGAAGGAATTCAAGAAGCCGGTGGTCGGCTTTGTCGCCGGCCAGACGGCGCCTCCGGGCCGCCGCATGGGTCACGCCGGCGCGATCATCGCCGGCGGACAGGGCACGGCCGCCGAGAAGATGGACGCGCTCCAGGCGGCAGGTGTGCACGTGGTGAAGAGCCCGGCCGACATGGGCAAGAAGATGAAAGAAGCGTTGGGTAAGTAATGGAACGAACCTTTGCGATCATCAAGCCCGACGCCGTCGAGCGCGGGCTGGCTGGAAAGATTCTCTCGCGCATCGAAGAGGCGGGCTTCACGATTCGCGCCATGCGCAAGCAGCACCTGACGAAGGTGGAAGCCGAGGGCTTCTACGCGGTGCACGCGGAGCGGCCGTTCTTCGGGGAGTTGACGACCTTCATGTCGTCGGGGCCGTGCGTCCTGCTCGCGCTCGAGGCGCCGAATGCCATCAACAAGTGGCGCGACACGATGGGCGTGACCGACCCGGCCAAGGCGGCGCCGGGCACGATGCGCAAGGATTTCGGCGAATCGATCGGCCGCAACGCCACGCACGGCTCGGACGCGCCGGAGACGGCGGCATTTGCACTGGGATACTTCTTTCGCGGGATGGACTTGATCTAAATAGGGAGAAGGGAGAAGGGAGAAGGGAGAAGGGGGCCGG
>CAMCNL010000358.1 GCA_945876205.1 Candidatus Sulfopaludibacter sp. SbA3 | reverse complement strand
GAGCCCGACAGTTCGCTGCCGCGCGCGCTGGCGGTCATCAATCCCAAGCGGCACGACTGCACGTATCCCGACAAGAACCTCGCGGGCGTCGGCGTGGCGCTGAAGCTGGTGCAGGCGCTCTGCGCCCGCTCGGGCCGATCGAGCTGGCTGCCCGCGTTCGTCAAAATCGCGGCGATCGGCACGCTCGCCGACGTCGTGCCGTTGATGGGGGAGAACCGCATCATCGCCAAGCTGGGGCTCGGCATGCTCTCAGCGGGCCCGCACAAGATTGGGCTGCGGTCGCTGCTCGACGTCTGCGGCCTCACCGGCAAGGAAATCGACAGCTACAACATCGGCTTCATGGTGGCGCCGCGCATCAACGCCGCCGGCCGCATGAGCACTCCCGATCTCGCCGCGCGACTCCTGCTCGCGTCGGACGAGACCATGGCTGAAGAAGCGAAGCTCCTGGCCGAGCAGCTCAACTCCGAGAACATCCGCCGTCAGCAGGAAGAAGCGGAGATCGTCGCGCAGGCGAAGAAGATCGTCGAAACCGACCTCGAGGTCGGTTCGCGCACCATCATCGTCGTCGCCGGCGACGGCTGGCACCGCGGCGTCATCGGCCTCGTCGCCTCCAAGGTCGTGGATGCGTTTCACCGGCCGGCGATCGTGCTGTCGATCGATGGCGATGTCGCTCACGGATCCTGCAGGAGCATTCCCGGGTTCACCCTGCTGGCCGCGCTGGAATCGTGCGCGGAGGTGATGACGAAGTTCGGCGGGCACAAGCAGGCGGCGGGGCTGACGCTCGAGTCGGCGCGGATCCGCGAGCTGCGGTTACGCGTGAACGATCATGCCGACGGCATCCTGCAGCCCGATGACCTGCGTCCGCGGCTGTGGATCGACGGGACGCTGGCATTTCGTTCGATGAGCCCCCAGGTCGTATCCGAGCTGTCGTTGCTCGCGCCGTTCGGCGCCGGCAACCCGTGCCCCGTCTTCCGCGCCACCGGCGTCGAGGTCATCGACGGTCCCCGCGTGCTCAAGGAGCGGCATCTCAAGATGTCCTTCAAGCAGGACGGCCGCGTCATCCGCGGCATCGCCTGGCGCGCCTCCGAGCGCGAAAGCTTCGTCGCCGAGCACCGCGCCGCGATCGACCTGGCGTTCTCGCTGGAGCAGGACACGTGGAACGGGGAGAAGTACTTGCAGCTCTCCGTCGCCGACTTCAAAGCACCCGAGAACTGAGCTGCTGTTCGCCGTTCCAAGTTCCCTCTTCTTGGTTCGTGTTCAGGTCCGGTTCGTGGTTGGTAGACGTGGTCTCCCGGCGGCGCCGATACCGCGCCCGCGGTTATTCTCGTCCTTCTGATATGAGGTAGGCGGCGTGTTGCGCCGTCTGCTTACCCTGTCGGGTGTGCTACTGCTTGCCGCCTGCCGACCGTCGTCGCCGGCGGACGACGCGACCACGATCCCGAGCGGCGCGCCGGTGGGTGCCGTTGCGGCCATTGGCGCTGATTCATCGACGCTGTCACCGACGCTCACCGCCGACGACCAGGCGGCGGCCGCGGCCTACCGTCGCAAGACCGTCAGCATCATCGTCGGCTCCGGGGCGGGCGGCGGGTTCGACACCACCGCCCGTCTGGTGGCGCGCCACCTCGGCAGGCACATCCCTGGCACGCCCACCGTCATGTCGTCAACATACCGGGCGGAGGCGGGACTGGTGGCAGCCAACAACCTGTTCAACGTGGCCCCGAAGGACGGCACGGTGATCGGCCTGTTCCACGAGGCGCGGGTGATGAACCAGCTCACCGGTGGAGAGGGGGTGCAGTTCCACATCCTGAAGTTCAACTGGCTGGGCAGTTCCTACGATGACCCCAACGTCTGTATCATTCGCTCCGACGCACCGGTGAAGACATTCCGGGATCTCATCGGGCGTGCCGAGCCGATTGCCATCGGCGGTACCGGACCCGGGTCCAACAGCCACGCCGCGCCGCAAGTGCTGGCACGGGCGAGCCGCATCAGCGCCTGACGCACGCGTTCGTCGCCCGCATTGACCGGGCGCTTCCGCTGCATTACCTGACACTCGCGCCTTGACCAGCTCAGCCGTAGGACGTACCGTCTAAAACATGAGCATGTTGCGACGGTTGATTTCTGCGCTCGCGGCCGCGAGCGTGCTCGCCTTCTGGACGGTTTCGGTCAACGGCCAGACCGCCGGTGCGGGCGGGCCAGGCGTTCACGTTACGCCGAGCGGGTACCGAGTGCCCGTGTACGGGATGTCCTTCGTTCGCAATACGCAGGGCCGCCCGGGGACGACGTGCGCGCGCCTGACGGCACCGCAGATTGAAATTACCCGGCTCGGGCGGTCGGTGGCCCGCGCCTTCGTCGACTCGTATCCGCGGTCGTCGGTACGCGCCGCGTCGGGCGTAACGTTCGAGATCGTCTACACCGACGCGCCCGGCACGGGGTTTCTCGATGCGCAGGAGGGTGCCGTCCTGAAACGCGCGATGGAAGCGTCGATGGCAGCGTGGTCGGCAGTCCTGCAGGGCACGGTCCCCATCGTCGTCCATGCGCGGATGGAGGAAGGGGACGACGAAAGCGCGCTGCTGGCCTCCGCCGCGCCGATCGAATTCTTCGCGATCGACGGCCGGCTGGTGCCGAGCGCGCTCGCGGCGCAACTGACGAACGCCCGCCAGAGCATGGACGGCGACGTCGAGGTGGTCTTCAACCCGACGGTCGACTGGGACTACGCCGTGAACGGTGTCGCGGCGGCCGGCAAGGCCAGCTTCGTCTACGTGGCGATCCACGAGGTGGCGCACGGCCTCGGTTTCCTCGACAGCTTCTCGGCCGAGACGGGAGAACTGGAGAACCGGGTCCCGTATCCCTACGACGTGTTCGTGAACCGCGGTTCGAGCGGCAGGAATCCGTTGACGCGGCAGTCCGTCACCCAGGTTCTCGAGGCCCTGACGAGCGGCGACCTGTTCTTCGCGGGGCCGAAGTCGATCGAGGCCAGCCGCCGGTCGATACGCCCGCTGCCGATGGTGAAGCTCTACGCGCCTGCTGAGTACGAACAGGGTTCGAGCATCTCGCATGTCGATCAGGACACCTACTCCGACTTCAAGGTGGGCCTCATGACGCCGCAGGACTTCGGCTCGGGCACGGACAAGATCGATATCCTCACGCTCGCCATCATGGAAGACATGGGGTACCGGCTCGTGCCGGGGGCGATCACCGCCGCGGTGCCGCGGCGGTAGGCGTCACGCGCGTGCAGTGCTTTTACAGGCGAGGGGCGCGCTGGCAACCGACGATGCACCCACGCGTTCAGGCACTTACCACCGGTTGAACCTACCGAAAATGATGTGGCGTCGCCGCCGGGATTCGAACCGGGTCGAGCTGAACGCGAACGGGCACTGCGGACGCGGAACCGAGAGCTGCGCTAAGGTGCCACTTCTGTGGGCGGCGCCTGCCAGGATCGGCTGACGCCTTCATTCATGGACAGCGCGCGCTCGAGGCCGACCAAGATCAGGTC
>CAMCNL010000357.1 GCA_945876205.1 Candidatus Sulfopaludibacter sp. SbA3 | reverse complement strand
GGCGCTCGATCTGACCGGCGACTACATCGTTGACGAGAAGCACAAGACGGTGACGCTGACGGAAACCGGCATGGCCAAGGCCGAAGAGATGCTGGCCCATCGCCTCGTACCCGGCTCGGGCGGGATGTACGACCCCGCGAACATGCCGCTGCTGCACCACGTGAACCAGGGGCTGCGGGCGCACACGCTCTTCCGCCTCGACGTCGACTACATGATCAAGGACGGCGGCGTCGTGATCGTCGATGAGTTCACGGGCCGTCTCATGCCCGGCCGCCGATGGAGCGACGGACTCCACCAGGCTGTCGAAGCCAAGGAGAAGGTCAAGATCGAGCGCGAGAACCAGACGCTCGCGACCATCACCTTCCAGAACTACTTCCGCAAGTACAAGAAGCTGTCGGGCATGACCGGCACCGCCGAGACCGAGGCGCCGGAGTTCAACAAGATCTACACCCTCGACGTCATCATCGTCCCGACCAACCGGCCGATGACGCGCCTCGAGGAGCCCGACCTCGTCTACCGCACCGAGCGCGAAAAGAACGACGCGATCGTCAACGACATCCTCGAGCGCCAGTCTGCCGGGCGTCCGACGCTGGTTGGCACGGTCTCGATTGAGAAGTCGGAGCGGCTCTCATCCCTGCTGAAGAAGCGCGGCATCAAGCACGTCGTGCTGAACGCGAAGTACCACGCGCAGGAAGCCGAGATCGTCGCGCAGGCCGGCCGCAAGGCGATGGTGACGATCGCCACCAACATGGCCGGCCGCGGCACCGACATCCTGCTGGGCGGCAACGCCGAGCACATGGCGCGTCAGCAGACGCTCGCCGAAGAGATCGCTGAAAAGCTGCCGAAGGGCGACGAGAAGTTCATCGACGACGAGGACTTCGTCTACTTCTTCCACATCGACAGCTTCTATCGCGTGCCGCGCAAGGAATGGGAGCGCATCTTCGCGCACTTCCAGAAGCAGACCGGCGACGAGCACAACGACGTCGTCTCGGTGGGCGGCCTCCACATCCTCGGCACCGAGCGGCACGAGGCGCGCCGCATCGACAACCAGCTTCGTGGCCGCGCCGGTCGGCAGGGCGATCCGGGCTCCTCGCGCTTCTACCTGTCGCTCGAAGACGACCTCATGCGGATCTTCGGATCCGACCGCATCGCCGGGCTGATGACGCGCCTCGGCATGGAGGAAGGCGTTCCGATCGAGCACGGCATGGTGACGCGCGCCATCGAGCGCGCGCAGAAGCAGGTCGAGGCGCAGAACTTCTCCGTCCGCAAGCACCTGCTCGAGTACGACGACGTGATGAACAAGCAGCGTGAGAGCGTCTACACGCTGCGGCGCGAGATCCTCGAAGGCAAGGTGCACGTCACGGAAGACGAGCTCACCGACACCAAGGGTTACCTGCTGACGCTCGCCGAAGACATCGTCGACGACCTCGTCGATCGATACGCCGGCAAGGCGCTCGACCCCGAGGAATGGGACGTCGATGCCCTCGAGCGCGAAGTCTCCCGGGTGTTTGGCCTCGACCAGGAACAGCTCGACGCCCTCGGCTTCGACGAGAAAGGCAGCGCCGATATCGCCGACGCGATCTGGGAGCGCGCCAAGGCCTCCTATGAAGAGAAGGAGCAGATGGTCGGCCCCGACCTGCTCCGCCGCGTCGAGCGCGACATCATGCTGCAGATCGTCGATACGCAGTGGAAGGACCACCTCTACTCGCTCGACCACCTGAAGGAAGGCATCGGCCTGCGCGGCTACGGCCAGCGCGATCCGCTCGTCGAGTACAAGAAAGAAAGCTTCGCGCTCTTCCAGGACATGAAGGCGCGCATCGAGGAAGAGATGGTCCGCTATCTCTTCTGGCTGCGCCCGGTCCTGAACGAGGAGGCGCCCGTGGCGCGACCGGTCGCCCGCCGCGCCACGCCGATGACGATGAGCAAGCCCGAGGCGGTGGGCGCGCTCGCCAGCGCCCGCGCGGCTGCCGCACCGGCGTCCGACGGCCTGGCGGAATTCGGCGGCGGCGGCCGCGGGCCCCAGCCGGCACGAACGGGTGGCGACGACGTGGTCAAGACGGTGCGGCGCGAAGAGCCCAAGGTGGGCCGCAACGACCCCTGTCCCTGCGGCAGCGGCAAGAAATACAAGAAGTGCCATGGAGCGGCCGCCTGATGGACCTCAAGACCGATCAACTCACGCTCACCTCCACCGGGGCCGACTTTGCGACGGCGCTGACCTTTGACGACGTCCTGCTGGTGCCGCAGCACTCGACGGTGCTGCCCACGCAGGTGGACGTCTCGACCCGGCTGACGCGCAACATCCGGCTCAATGTGCCGCTGGTGAGCGCGGCCATGGATACGGTGACCGAATCAGAGCTGGCCATCGCCATGGCGCAGCAGGGCGGCGTCGGCATCATCCACAAGAATCTTTCGGTGCAGGACCAGGCGGCTGAAGTCGATCGCGTGAAGCGCTCGGAGAGCGGGATGATTGTCAACCCGATCACGCTCGCGCCGACCAACCGGATCTACGAAGCGCTCGATCTGATGAAGACCTATCGCATCTCGGGCGTGCCGATCACCGAGGACGGCAGCAAGGAAGGCCGGCTGGTCGGCATCCTCACCAATCGCGATCTGCGGTTCGAGACCAACACCGCCCGCGCCATCAGCGAGGTGATGACGAAGGATCCGCTCTTCACCGTGCCGGTCGGCACCACGCTCGACGAGTCGCGCGAGATCCTGCACAAGCACAAGGTCGAGAAGCTCCTGGTCGTCGACAAGAATTTCCGGCTGAAGGGCTTGATCACGGTCAAGGACATCCAGAAGCAGATCAAGTATCCGAATGCGTGCAAGGACGCGCTCGGCCGGCTCCGTACCGGCGCCGCGGTCGGCGTGGCGAAAGACTCGATGGAGCGCGCCGCCGCGCTGGTCGGCGCCGGCGTCGACGTGCTCGTCATCGATACGGCGCACGGGCATTCACAGGGCGTCATCGACATGGTGGCGCGCATCCGCCGCGAGTTCCCCCATACCGACCTGATCGCCGGCAACGTCGCAACCGCCGAGGCGACCGAGGCGTTGATTGGCGCGGGCGTTGATGCGGTAAAGGTTGGGATTGGCGGCGGCTCGATCTGCACGACGCGCGTCGTCGCCGGCATCGGCGTCCCGATGATCAGCTCCGTCATGGAGTGCGCGAAGGCCGCGGCGGCTCGCAATGTTCCGGTCATCGCCGACGGCGGCATCCGCTACTCGGGTGACATCGTCAAGGCAATCGCCGTGGGCGCGAGCTGCACGATGATCGGGAATCTCTTCGCCGGCACCGATGAGAGCCCCGGCGAGCTGATCCTCTTCCAGGGACGCAGCTACAAGGAATATCGCGGGATGGGATCGATCGGCGCGATGCGCCGCGGCAGCCGCGACCGCTACTTCCAGGACGAATTCGACCTCGAGGGCGGCCGCGCCGCCGACAAGCTGGTGCCTGAAGGCATCGAAGGCCGCGTCGCCCACAAGGGCACCGTGCAGGCGAT
>CAMCNL010000356.1 GCA_945876205.1 Candidatus Sulfopaludibacter sp. SbA3 | reverse complement strand
ATCAACCGCGCCGGCGGCATCGTGCAGGCGGTCGAGACCGGCGTGCTCAAGAGCGGCGTCATGTACGAGTGCACGACGCATGGCGTCGATGTCGTTCTCGCCGGCAGCATCCGCGATGACGGTCCGCTGCCTGAAACGGTGATGGACCTGGTCGAAGCGCAGGAGCTGTACGCGGCCGCGCTCTCGAAGAACGTCCAGCTCGTCCTGATGCTCTCGTCGATGCTGCACAGCATCGGCGTAGGCAACATGCTGCCCTCGTGGGTGCGGGTAGTCTGCGTGGACATCAACCCCGCGGTCGTCACCAAGCTGAGCGACCGCGGGTCACAGCAAACCATCGGCGTTGTCACCGACGTGGGACTGTTTCTCCACCGGCTCGCCGAACGCCTCCGCGCGGGCTGAAGCCCGCGCGCTACAGGCGCCTGTAGCGCGGCGGCTGTAGCCGCCGCGGTCAGACCACCGCGCGAGCAGCCGGGGCGCGGTCGTGCAGGGCTTCCGAGACGCGCGTCAGCGCCTGCTCCAACCCTGCCCTCGTGCGCGGTGTGCCGAGGCACAGCCGTACGCCGCGGGGCTCCACGTCGCCGGCCGCGAACTCCGCCGATCCATTGAGGATGACACCGCGCGCCCGCGCCGCGGCGACGAAGGCGTCCGACGACCACCGCGCCGGCAGGTGCAGCCAGATGTGCGGACTCGACGGATGCGTCTGCAGCCGCTCCCCTCCGAGCACGCGGTGCGCCACCGCGTGACGCGCCGCCGTTTCGTGGCGCTTCCACTCCGCGATGCGCGCCGCGGTGCCGTCCTCGATCCAGCCGCACAGCAGATCCGCGCCGATCGGCGATGGCATGATCATCGTCGCCCAGATCGCCTCGGTGATCTTCTCGAGAATCGCCGGCGCCGCCACCGCACAGCCGAGCCGCATCCCTGGAAAGAGGCTCTTCGACATGCTCGTCAGGTAGATCGTGCGATCCGGGATGAGCGTCATCAGCGGCGCACGTTCAGGTGACTGGAATCCATAGGTATCGTCTTCGACCACCAGCAACCGGTACTTGGTGACCAGCGCGGCGATCTGGCGGCGCCGACGCTCGCTCATGACGGCGGAGGTCGGATTCTGCAGCCGCGGCATGCAGTAGAGCACGCGCGAGCGTCCGGTGCGACAGGCGGTATCGAGCGCGTCGGGGCGCAGCCCCTCGGCGTCCATCGAGACGCCGCGAATCTTCAGGTGCAGATGCTCGGCAAGGCCCTTCATGCCGGAGTAGGTCAGCTCCTCCACCAGGACCGTCTCGCCCGGCTTCGTGATCGCCGGGAACACCGTGGCCATCGCGTGCTGCGCGCCGGCGGTCAACGCGACGTGCTCGGGGCTGACGCGCACGCCAAGCTGCGCGAGCCAGGCGGCCATCGCCTGGCGGTGACGCAGGTGTCCCGGAGGACGCACGTAGCCAAGGAGCTGCGTCCACGGCAGCACGCGGCGCTGGAACAGCCGCGACTCGAGCACGGCGACTTCCTTGTCGGGCATCAGCACGTTGACGCTCAGGTCGATCGGGCCGTCCTCGCGGTCGTCCACCTCGGTGCCGCGGATGAACGTGCCGCGGCCGACGTGGCCGGACGTCAGCCCGCGGCGCGCCGCCTCGGTATACGCCCGGGTGACCGTGGTGACGGTCACGTCGAGATGGTCGGCCAGGTCGCGGTGCGGAGGCAGCCGCGCGCCGGGCCGCAGCGTGCCGTTCTTCACGTCCTCGTCGATCGCGTCGGCAATGGCCCGGTACTTCGGGGCGCCCCGTCCCTCGAGATTCGGAAGCCACATTGTCATCACCGCAATATATGGATTGAACCCAGAGCAATGCAAGAAACGTCTGATTGATTGTCAGACAATCGTCCTGGTAGGACGGGGGTCAGACCCCGGTGGTAGGACGGGGGTCAGACCCCGGTGACGACCGGACTCAGATCCGTGGCGGTCGCTCAGTCGGTGGGCACGTTCTGCACGAGTGGTAGGCTTAGCTGCATGGGAAAACGTATTTTTCTATTTCTTTTAACAAACCTCGCGATCGTCGTGATGCTGTCGCTCGTCCTCAGCATCCTGGGCGTCGGCAGCGGATACGTCGGGCCGGGCGGCCTGGATATCCAGGCGCTGATGATCTTCTGCCTGGTGTGGGGCATGGGCGGCGCGTTCATCTCACTGCAGATGTCGCGCTGGATCGCCAAGCGCGCGACGGGCGTGCAGCTGGTGGACGGCCGGACCGGGAATGCCGATTCCGATTGGCTTTACGCCACGGTGCAGCGCCTCACGCAGACGGCAAACCTGTCGATGCCCGAGGTCGGCATCTATGACTCGCCAGAGGTCAACGCCTTCGCGACCGGACCGAGCAAGAACCGAAGCCTCGTCGCGGTGTCGTCAGGCCTGATGCGCGCGATGCGCCCCGAGGAGATCGAAGGCGTCCTCGCGCACGAAGTCGCGCACATCTCCAACGGCGACATGGTGACGATGACGCTGCTGCAGGGCGTGATCAACGCGGTGGTGATGTTCCTCGCGCGCATCATCGCCTTTGCGTTCGTCCGGGGAAGCTCGCGCGACGGCGAGCGCGGCGGTTCCTACGCGATGAACTGGATCGTGATCATGGTGCTCGAGATCGGGCTCGGCATCTTCGGCTCGCTCATCACCGCATGGTTCTCGCGCCAGCGTGAGTTCCGCGCCGACCGCGGCGGGGCGACGTTCGCGGGCCGCGACCGGATGCTTGGCGCGCTGCGGCGCCTCGCGGCCAATCGCGAGCTCGTCGACACGCAGCACCAGGCGCTCGCGACGCTGAAGATCAACGGGACGAAGGGCTGGATGGTGTTCTTCTCGACCCACCCGCCCATCGAAGCGCGGATCGCCGCGCTTGAACGCTTCCAGGGATAAGCCGATCAATAACCACGAGGATCACGAAGGTTACCCTTCGTGATCCTCGTGCACTTCGTGGTTAATTCCGGTGGCTACCGTCGGGCAGTAATCGTCACTTCAAAATCCCGCCGCGCATCCAGGTCGCCCACATTGATGTCTGTCGAGCCGGGCTAAGACGCGAGCGTCTCTCCCGGCCGGAGCTCGACGTCCAGCTTGTAGTTCCCCTTCGGCACCTGGATCGTATAACCGCCGTTCGACGCGGTCGAGGCTTCGAACTTCACGCCTGTCTCGGTGTTGGTCGCCGTGACCTTCCGCGCACTCAGCGCCGTCGTACCGTCTACGGTCTTGACGATGCCGGCGATCGTGCCGCCGACCCCGGGGGGCCTGTCCGACGCACCGACAACAGGCCCGCGCGGACCGCAGCCGATGCTCATCAATAGAACGACCGCGACGGCTGCTGCACGTGTCTTCATCAGTTACTCCTGAGGTCCGGCTTCCGCCTTCGCCGAGGCTTCGGGGTAGTGTCCCGTCAAGTGGTGGAAATTGATCGCACGATCCGTGAGCAGTGAGAGCTATCCGATTGCTGCCAAGAGCTCCTGTGTGGTCGTGGACAGCAACGGCGTCGCCGGCAGCTTCATCGACTCCGCACTGAAGTAGCGCCGCTCG
>CAMCNL010000355.1 GCA_945876205.1 Candidatus Sulfopaludibacter sp. SbA3 | reverse complement strand
CGAAGGGAGGGATGCGCGCATGGAGATGATGCCGTATCAACCTCACCTCGACAGGTCGATGTCCGACCCCGGTCTCACGCTGCCGCTGACGGGATGCGGCGCGCCGGAGGCTGAGAGCAATACCGACTGGCGACTGGGCCTGCCGGTACTGGACGGACAGGGACTGACCCTTCGCGAACTCGCGATCGAGGACGCACCCGCACTCTTCGCCGAACTGACGACGGAGGAAGTGGCGCGGTTTATTTCACCACCGCCGGCAAGTGTCGAGGGTTTCGAGAAGTTCATCCGATGGGCACACAAACAGCGCGCGGCCAGCCAGTATGCCTGCTTCGCGGTGGTGCCCGAAGGCCAGACCAAGGCCGTCGGCATGTTCCAGATTCGGATGCTCGACACTGACCAGCACGTAGCCGAGTGGGGCTTTGCGCTCGGCTCGGATTACTGGGGCACGGGGCTCTTTGTGGCGGGAGCGCACCTGGCTCTCGCGTTTGCCTTCGGACCGATGGAGGTTGAGCGGCTCGAAGCGCGCTCGGCCACGCCGAACCTCCGGGGCAACGGAGCGCTGCGGAAGATCGGCGCCGTGCGCGAAGCGGTGCTATCCAAGTCGTTCGAACGACACGGCGAGCTGCTCGACCAGGCGCTGTGGACCATTCTGCGGGAGGACTGGAGGCGCATCAGGGGCGCCTTTGCGGTGAACTAACGCAGCACTATCGATCAGCCGTTCGAGGTCGCCCCGTGTTGCGGGCGGCCTCGAGCGGTGTACCTCACCGACATCTCAGGCTATTGCGGCCACGTCGCTTCCGGATCCATGTTGAGCACCGACTGCACCTGCATCGTCGGCATCATCGGCCTCAGATACGGACGGCCGACGCTCTTGTGGCACGAGTAGCAGCTTTCGAGCATGGTCTTGTAGGTGGTGGCGAACTTGACGCTGTCTTTCGCGGCAATCGCCGCTTTGACATCGTTCAGGCTGCTGGTGTCGATGCCCTGAAAGATGCCTTCGATATTCACCTCTTCCTTCTCGGGCCCGGAAGACTTCATCGTCGGCGACTTCTTGATCAGCCACAGGATGTGGCCGCGCGTCTCGTTGAACTGGTACTGCGCGAGCGGCCAGTTCTTCGCCTGGGCCGCGTACCACAGGTTCGTCCAATGCCATTGCACATCCATCATGATGTGCGCGTTCGGCGGCACCAGCGACTTGAGACGCACGACGTCCGCTTCGAGCGCCTTCAGATCGACGGCGGCCGTGGCGGGTACGGCCGGTGCCGTGGGCTGCGCCCTCAACTCTATCGCCAGCAACGCGCCGACCGCGGCGCCGACCACGAGCAACAGCACCGACTGGAGAACAGATCGTTGTGTCATCGAGACTCCTCGCCCGGTCAACGGGCCGGCAAGAGTCTACAAGAGAGTGCCATCCTGAGAATTGTTCTCACGATGATGAGGCGAGCGCGGTGTCGATGTGCGACAGATGATTCGCGTTGTGCGCCGCGACTTTATCGAACTCGTCCTTCAGCGTCCGCACGCCGGTCTGGCTGTGGACGAACGGGAGATGGCCTTTGCTTTCGTAGCACATTCGCGCCTGGTGAATGACACCCGCGCGGACCGCTTCGTAGATCCGCTTCGAATGATCCAGCGGTATCCGCGAATACTCGAGCCCCGCGGCCCAGAGGTCGGGGTCGAAGGCCCACACCACCGGCTTCGGCTCACTGATGACGCGGCGAATCCGGTCGTAGAGAACCGTCTCCGTATCCGCCAGGTGATGCAGGATGAACCTGACCGACCACTTGCCGGGACCGTAGGTCCGCGCGAGCATGTCGTCGCCCAGGTCGAAATGCGCGAGCGTGCGCGCTCGCGTCGCTTCCAGCTTGTCGATGATGTCCATGCGACATTCTACGCCGCGCGTTTGTGGTGCTGGCGAATCGCCAATGTGAGGATGACCACGGCGGACCCGGCCAGGATCGACAGCGGATGCAGGATCTCGGTGAAGCCCGCGCCCTTCATCAGGATCGCTCTCGAAATCGTCACGAAATGCCGGACGGGATTGACCTCCGACACGGCGCGCACCCACGGCGCCATGCTGTCGATCGGCGTAAACAGTCCGCTCATCAGCAGGTAGATGTTGACGATGAAAAAGGTGACGAACATCGCCTGCTGCTGCGTCTCGACGATCGTCGAGACAAAGAGCCCGATGCCAAGCGCCACCACCAGGTAGATCGTGGCCACGCCGAAGAGCAGGGGAATGCTTCCCCGCATGGGAATATCGAAGACGAGCTTGCCGACGATGAGGCCGAGCGTGAGCTCCAGCAGGCCGAGCACCCACAACGGCAGGAGCTTGGCGGTGATGAACTGGCCGCGGGTGATCGGCGTGACGTTCAATTGCTCGAGGGTGCCGTGCTCCTTCTCACGAGCGATATTCTGCGCCGAGAGCAGCGTGGCGATCATCGTGACCAGCGCCACGAGGATGCCGGGCACCATGTAGTACTGGTAGTTGAGTGTCGGGTTGTAGCGTCCGCGGAAGCGAACGTCGATGCGGGGCGCGCCGCGCATCGGCACGGCCAGGCCCGCCTTGGCCGCGACCACGCCGGGCCTCAGCCGCGGCGTCAGCTCCGCCGCGTAATCGGCCAGCACCCGCGACGCGTACGCCTGGACGATGCCGGCCGCAGACCCTTTCTCGGCGTTGACCGAGAGCTCCACCGGCGCGATGCCGGTTCTCACCAGCGACGCCTCGAAGTCGTGCGGAATCGCGACGACCATCGTGACGGTGCCGGCCAGCAGCGCCTCGTTGGCCGCGTCGAGCGACGGCACCGTCGCGACGATCTCGAAGTGTCCCGACGCCGCGAGGTGGCTGATCGCGCCGCGCGACGTGCTCGTGCGGTCGAAATCGACGACGTAGATTGGCGTGTTGTGAATCTGGAACGTGGCCGCGTTCGACAGGATCAGCAACTGCACGATCGGCACCATCAGCACCTGCGCCACCAGCATCCGGTCGCGGAGGATATGCAGCACCTCGGCGTGGGCGAGGAAGAGGATGCGGCGCATCGCTACTCCAATCGCTCCTTGAACGACCGCACGCTGGCGGTCAGCAGCACCGCCGCCATCGCCGCCAGGATCAGCGTCTCGCCCCACAGGTAGTCGAGCCCTACGCCCTTGAGCATGATGCCCCTCGCGATCGCGACGAACCAGCGCCCCGGCACGATGTTCGAAAACAGCCGCAGCGGCGCCGGCATGCTTTCAACCGGAAAGATGAAGCCGGAGAGCAGCACGTTCGGCAGCATCGTGATCAGGAGCGCCGCCATCATCGCCACGCGCTGCGAGGACGTCCGAGCCGAGATCAAAATGCCGAGCGACAAGGAGACGAGGATGAAGAGCGCGGCCTCCGCGAGCAGCAGCACCAGACTGCCGCGCAGTGGCACCTGAAACACGAGACGCGCCTCGACGAGAATCAGGATGGTGGCCACGAATCCAAGCGCAAGATAGGGAGCGACCTTGCCGACGATCACTTGCCACGGGTGCAGCGGCGACACCAGCAGCGCCTCCATCGTCCCG
>CAMCNL010000354.1 GCA_945876205.1 Candidatus Sulfopaludibacter sp. SbA3 | reverse complement strand
GGGATTGCCCGACGGCACCGCGGCGGGCTCGATCCCGCGCGCCCAGAAGAAGCTGCGCACATCCTCGGAGACGTCGGCGCGCGCGAGGAACGCCGCCAGCGAGTCGCGGGGAATCGCCTGGAGTGTCGCTTCCGACGCGCGGGCGATTTCCGGATCCTGATCGCTCACGAGCAGCATCAACAGCCCGACCTGTTCGTGCGCGCGCGGCGCGAGCGCGCCTTGCGCCGCCAGCATGCGGATGTCGCGTGCAACCTCACCTCGACGAAAGAAGTCGAGGAGCGGCGTGCGATAACCGGCGTCCATGAAGAGAAGGAAGAGCCTATCGGGCGAGCGCGAGGAACAGGATCACTCCGATCACGAGCGTGACCGCGACCACGGCGATAATCGTCACCGGGCTTCGGCTGCTCGTCGTCGTGTCGGCTTCGTAATCGTGGTGCGCCACGTGTGGGCTGCCCGCCGTGACGGAGTCGTCTGGAAACTGCCCGATGAAGTCGCGGACGGCCTGTTCGGGATCGACGCCAATCTCCATCGCGTACGCGCGGACGAACGAGCGCGAGAAAATTCCGCCAGGCAGGCGCCCGATATCGTTGCGCTCGAGCGCCTCGAGGAAACCGACCGAGATCTTGGTGGAATCGGCGATCTGGCGAAGCGAAACGCCGCGCTCTTCCCGCGCGTGTTTCATCCTGGTTCCGAAATCAGATTTTGTCGCCTCGACCATGGCCATTCGCGCCCTCATGTTAGGGAACGCGCGAGAGTGTGTCAAACGCCAGAGAAGCCTGTCTCACCACAACTTGCAGCCCATCAGGCGAAGAATCAACGAACAGGCCGATCCCGGCGAACCCGGCCGCCCCCGCCTCGGCGACCGCTCCCATCCGGGAAAGGTCGATCCCGCCGATACCAAGCACGGGCAACGGTATGACTCGAGCGACAGCAGCAAGGGTTTCAGGGCCCGACCCCACCAGACCCGGCTTGGATGCCGTGTCGAACACCGTGCCGAACATCAGGTAATCGAGGCCGCCCGCTCGCGCCTCGCGCCCAGCCTCCTCGGCGGAGTGCACAGAGCGGCCGATGAGAAACCCTGGCGGCACGATCTCTCGAACGCGCGCCGCCGGAACGGAATCACCTCGCAGGTGGACGCCGTGCGCACCGGCGGCCAGCGCGACATCAGTGCGATCGTTGATGAGGATGCGTGTGGAGGTCCCGCGCACGGCCTCGACGGCAGCCACGGCGATTCGCGTGAGGGCCCGGGCGTCGAGATCCCGCTCGCGAATCTGGATCAGGTGCACGCCGGCGCGCGCGGCGGCCGCGATGCACTCGAGCAGCGCGGCTTCCGAGCCGCCTGGAAAACGACGGCGATCGGTGACCAGGCAGATGACCGGCTTCACGCCTTAGTCTTCAGCGAAATGCGAGGGCCTGATCGGCGCGGGCCCCTCGACATCGCTCGGGACAGGCCGCTCGACGTGTCGCGACAGCATCAGCGACACCAGCTCGCTGACGCCAGCGGCAACGTTGATCAGGCCGAGTCCTGACACCGCGCCGCGAACGAAGTCGTTGGTGATCGCCGCGTGCAGCAACGGCATCGCCTGCGCGAAGTAGTTCCGATCCCAGTACGACGACCACGGCACGACGATCAGCACGAAGCCGACCTCGAGGAAGAAGGCGATCAGGAAGAGGCGTCTCATGCCCCGCGGCTCCCCGCCTGCTCGCGCGTGAGGTGCTCGATGCGCGTGCGCACGTCGCGGTAACCGCCGGCGTCGGCATCGAGCTCCATCAGGATGGCGAGCGCCCGGGCTGACTCTCCGAGGCGTTCGAGCGCTTCTGCCAGGTCGTAGAGCACGGCAAAGCCCTCGTCGGGTGCTGGCGCCGGCGCTTCAGCCGCACGCTCCAGCCACTCGACCCCCGCGCGGAGATCGCCCTTTCCGATATGCAGGCGGCCAAGCTGCGTCGCCGCGCGGAAACGACATGTCGGCACACGCGCCGCCGACTGGAGGTCGGCGATCGCCTCCTCGATCCGTCCGTCGCGCAGGTGACCAAGTCCGCGGTCATACTGCTCGGCCGCGCCGGATGCCTGCTGTTCTCGCTCGACCCGGGTCCGGATGCCTTCGAACACCGACTCGATGTCCTGCGGAGGACCCGCCGGCGGTGCCGGTATCGGCGCCTGCACGACCGGAGCGACACCCATGCTCGCGAGGGCGCCACTGAGATCGATCTCCAGCGCCTCGAGCACGAACGCCTCGTCGGCCTGCTCGGTCATCGCCAGCGGCTCGGGGATCTCCGCCGGTTCGAGGATCTCCGGCCGTTCGGAAACCTCGAGGAGATCCACCGGCTCATTCAGCATCGACAGTGATTCGCCAGGCGTCAGCCTCTCGCTGATGACGCGATCGAGGTCAGCGACCCCGAGGAGCTCGAGCGCCGCGCGCAGCCGCTGCAGGTGGGTATCCGATGTTGGATCGTGATCGACCAGATCCTCGGCGATGATCCGGGCTTCAGTCCCCCGGCCTTCCCGCAGGTACGCGTCCGCAAGCTGCGCCTGCGCGGCACGGAGCCGCGACTCGCTATCCGCATCAACGCAAATCTCGACCAGCTTCATCAGCGCCGGCAGATGAGCCGCCTCGCGCGCGAACGCTTCGAGGGCGCCAGCGGCGCGCTCCCACTGGCCATCGAGGAGTGAGGCGTCCGCGAGGACCTCGACGCATCCGAACGCCCGCTCGACCTGCCCTGCCCTGGCGAGCTCGAGGGCACACTGCAGCACGGCGTCGTGCCGGTCCGAGGCCACGGTCAGGAGCCGCGTCAGGATGGTCTTGGCTTCGTCATCTCTCCCCGCGCTCAGTTCGATTTGCGCCAGGGCCACCAGCAGGTCCGGGTCGTCGCCCGCAGACTCGCGGGTGAGGAAGAGGCGGGCGCGATCGAGCTGGCCGGCGGTGACACATTCGCGGGCCAGGCGGGCGCGAAGCGCGTGGTCGCCAGGGTCGAGCTGCGCGGCGTCCACCAGGATGTCGAGCGCCTCGGCGCGGCGGTTCTGTTTCTCGAGCTCCTCCGCAGCCGCCTTGAGCATGACCGCGGCCTGCGCGAGGTCTCCGACCTGCTGAGCGGCCCTCGCTCCCGCGAGGCGGGACTCAGGATCGACCTCTTCCAGCGTGCCAAGACGCATGAGGCATTCGGCGGCGCCTCGCTCGTCGCCGCGGGAACGCCGCTGCTCGGCCAGTTGCCGGAAATAGGTCTTGGCGTCGGCGAGGAGCCCCGCGCGCGCGGCAATGTCACCAAGACGCAGCAGCGTCGGTTCATGCGTGCTGTTGACCTTCAGGGCCTTCTTGTAGAGAGCGGCGGCTTTGGGAAAGAAGCCTTCCGTGAACAGGTGGTCGGCGATGCGGGTGAACTGCTCGACCGCGCGTTCGGTATCGCCGGCGCGGACGTAGAGGTCGCCAAGCGCGTTGATCGAGCTCCAGTCGCGCGGCTGATCCTCGACCAGCCGTACGTATTCCTCGATGGCTCCATCGAGCTTGCCTTGCCGGAGAAACTTCTCCGCCTTCTTGAGAGCCGCGTCTCGATCTATGGGCACAACGGTCGCGGGGGG
>CAMCNL010000353.1 GCA_945876205.1 Candidatus Sulfopaludibacter sp. SbA3 | reverse complement strand
GAAGTCGCCGTAATGCATCCGGATGCAGTCGGTGTGCGTGCCGGCGCTGAACACCATCTCGGGCTCACCCACCAGACTTTCATCGGCAAACACGCGGTGCGCGTAGAGCTCGCCGAAGGGCGGCATCGCGCCTTCCTCGCAGTCGGGATAGAGCGCAATCATCTCCTGCGGGAGCATGAGGCGAAGCATCTCGGCGCCGGCGAGCACGCGCAGCCGTTCGAGGTCGATTGTGTAGTGAGCCGGCACGACCGCGAGGATGGGCTCGGCGTCGGCGAGGCAGGCGACCGTCTTGGCCCAGCATCGCCCCGGCACGTGCGACACCTCCGCGCCGTGCATGGCCGTGAACGCCGGCGGATGCCTGAACGTCGTGTAGGGGATACGAACCTTACCCAGGAAGTCGTCGAGGGAGCGCGGTCTCATGATGCCTCCGCGCCGGCTTGCCGCCGGCCACCCGTGTGAACGAGGGGAACCTGGGGAAACCGTCGCGGAGTATATAGCAGGGCCCTACTTTTTTGTTCCTTTTATCCGTAGAATTCGCGCTTGATCCTGGCGTTGGGGACGCCGATTTCCTTGAGATTGGCGAGCACTGACTCGAGAAACCGCGGTGCGGGCTGGGTGCCTTTTTCCTTCGCCACCTCGCGATCCCACTTCGAAATCCCGGGCCCGCAGACGTAGACGAGGGCCGCCGTGGGATCGGGAATCGCTTCGCGCATCAGGTCGGCGCTCAGGCGTCCCTTGCGCACCGAGGGCCCGTGGATCGTCGCATCGGGCTCGCGCGTCAGCGTGTGAATCACCTTCAGCCGGTCGGGATGGCGCTCCTCGAGCTTCGTCAGCGCGTCACGGAAGATGATGTCGTCCCACGTCTTGTTCGAATAGAGGAACGTGTGCCGCAACGTCGGATGATGCTCGAGCGCGAACTTCAGCATCGAGAAATTCGGCACGCTGCCCGACCCCGCGCAGATGTGCACGACGTGGTCGGTCTGCGTCGTGATGTCAGGCACCAGCGTGTACGGACCGGTGAACCCGGTCACGACGAGGCCCATGCCGCGAACCGTGCGCTTGACGAGGAGCGGGGACAGGAGCGGCGGATACTTCGTCGAACCCGAGACGTACTGCTCTTCCTTCACCGTCACCGCGAGGTACTTCTCGTGCGGCGACGAGCACATCGAATAGGCGCGCGGCAGCTCGCGCTTCCCCTTCAGATCTTCGAGAAACGACGTGAAGCGCTCGAGCGCCTCGAACTGGTGGGGATCGATGGTGAGAAAGTGACCGGCCAGGTATTCCAGCCGGTCATTTCCAGTGAACAGCACGAGCGTCGAGGTGTCAGGGGTCTCGACGATGACGTCGGCGACCATGACTTCCAGCTCTTTGATGCGCCTCGAGGAGGCGGTCGCGTTGGGATCCAATCGCTGGCGATCTCAGAGCGCCTTGTTGACCTCGGCCCAGTTGACGACGTTCCACCAGGCCGCGAGGTAGTCCGGTCGGCGATTCTGATACTTCAGGTAGTACGCGTGTTCCCACACGTCAACGCCGAGGATCGCCGTCTTGCCTTCCATCAGCGGGTTGTCCTGGTTGGGCGTGCTGGCGATCGACAGCTTGGTGCCGTCCTTGATCAACCACGCCCAGCCGCTGCCGAAGCGGCCGACGCCCGCCTTCTGGAACTGATCCTTGAACGCGTCGAAGCTGCCGAACGAGGCGTTGATCGCATCGCCGACCTTCCCGGTTGGCGCGCCGCCCGCGTTGGGCGCCATCCACGTCCAGAACAGGCTGTGGTTCCAATGGCCGCCGCCGTTGTTGCGCACGGCGGTTCGAATGTCTTCGGGGATGCTGTTGATGCTGCGGCACAGCTCGTCAACGCTCTTGGACTGCAGCTCGGGATGCTTCTCGAGCGCCGCGTTCAGATTGTTGACGTACGCCTGGTGATGCTTGCCGTGATGGATCTCCATCGTCTTGGCATCGATATGCGGCTCGAGCGCGGCGAAATCGTAGGGGAGCTTCGGAAGCTCGCGTGTCGTGACCAAATCAGCCATGAAGTTACCTCTGTCGTGGAGCGATCTAAAGGATATTACTTGAATTACTGAATCGACAGCATGCGGTCGAGCGCGACGCGATTCCAGTGCTTCTGGTCGTCGGGCACGGTGATGCGGTTGTGCACCTGGCCTTCGACGAGCCCCTCGAGAATCCACAGCAGGTGGTTCGGCGAGACGCGGAACATCGTCGAGCAGAGGCAACCGAATTGATCGAGTGAGATCACCGTGCGCGCCGGCGCGACTTCATGCGCCAGGCGGTTGACGAGGTGCACCTCGGTGCCGACCGCCCAGATCGATCCTTCCGGGCTGTTCTTCACCGTCTTGATGATGTACTCGGTGCTACCGCTGTCGTCGGACGCCTGGACGACGTCCCACGGCACCTCGGGATGCACGATCACGCGAATGCCCGGGTACTGCTTCCGCGTCACTTCGATCTGCTGTGCCGTGAATCGCTCGTGCACGGAGCAGTGACCCTTCCACAGGATCATCCGCGCGTGCTTCACCTGCTCTGGATCGAGGCCGCCAAAGATCTCGTGCGGATCCCACACGACCATCTGGTCGAGAGGGATGCCCATCTTGAACGCCGTGTTGCGCCCCAGATGCTGATCCGGCATGAACAGGATCTTCTCGCCGCGCTCGAACGCCCAATTCAGCGTCGCCGCCGCGTTCGACGACGTGCAGACCGTGCCTCCGCGCTCGCCGACAAACGCCTTAATCGACGCCGCAGAGTTGATGTATGTCACCGGCACGACGCCACGAATGCCCATCTGTGCGAGCTCTTCCCAGCAGGTTGCAAGCTGATCGGGGTCGACCATGTCGGCCATCGAGCAGCCGGCCGCAAGGTCGGGCAGGATCACCTGCTGGTGCGGGGCGCAGAGGACATCCGCGCTCTCGGCCATGAAATGCACGCCGCAGAAGACGATGAATTCGGCGTCAGGCCGCGACGCGATCTGGCGGGCGAGCTTGAACGAGTCGCCGGTGTAGTCGGCGTACTTGATGACTTCATCACGCTGATAGTGATGACCAAGAATCATGAGCCGGTTGCCGAGGGTGGCGCGAGCCGCGGCAATGCGCACCTCCATCTCGGCGTCAGACAGACCGAGATACTTCTCGGGCAGCGCCTGGCGCTCGGAAATGTGGTCCTTCTCGAACTCGGTCAGCAGCGGGATTATTGAGCTCATCCTAATGTTGTGAAACTTTTCGCAATGTAAGGACGTGAAAAAGCCCAAACCCCCGTTTGGCTATCACCCCAAGGGTTTGGGACTGCTTGGATTATAACGTCCGCAAGAGGCGGACGATAGGTCAGCAGGACAGCGCTACGACGCTGCCAGCTCGGGAATATTGACGATGTTGTAGAGGGTGTCGCGCTCGAGCGGCTCGCGGCCCGCCGCCCGCACGAGCCTGGCGAGAGCAGCCGTGGTCATCCCTTCCGGAGTGGGGGACCCAGCCATGTGGTAAATCTTCTCTTCCTGCACGGTGCCGTCGAGGTCGTCGACGCCAAACCACAGCGCGGTCTGCGCGACGTCCACGCCGGTCGCAATCCAGAACGCCTTGATGTGCGGAATG
>CAMCNL010000352.1 GCA_945876205.1 Candidatus Sulfopaludibacter sp. SbA3 | reverse complement strand
GAGAGCCCCGACGGCAAGGAAGCCAGGGGGCGTGCCGCGGAAGGAGCGAGAAACCAGGCTCCAGCGGCAATCGCGACCACGACGGCAAGTAAGGCCTTCAGCACTCTGTCGCCACCTACGGCCGTGGGTGAAAGCGATCGTGAATGGTGCGCATCCGCTGCTCCAGCACGTGTGTGTAGATCTGGGTGGTCGAGAGATCCGCGTGGCCCAGCATCATCTGGATCGCGCGGAGGTCGGCGCCGCGTTCGAGCAGGTGCGTGGCAAACGAATGCCTGAGGACGTGGGGACTAATCGAGGCCTTGATGCCCGACGACCGGGCGTAGCCCTTGAGGATCTTCCAGAACCCGACGCGCGTCAGTCCCGGCCCGCCGCCGCGCGCGTTGACGAACAGCCGCGCGCTCGTCCGCTTGCCGAGCAACTGCCGCCGCGCGTCGCGTGTGTACTCGCGCACCCACCTGGCGGCCTCATCGCCGATCGGCACAATCCGCTGCTTGTCGCCCTTGCCGGTGCATGTCAGGTAGGACGCCTCGAGATTCACGTCGGCCGGGCGAAGGCCGATCAACTCCGACACGCGCATCCCGGTCGCATAGAGCAGCTCGATCAGCGCACGGTCGCGCACGCCTCGCGGCGTGCTCACGTCGGGTTGCGCCAGCAGGTGGTCGACGTCCTCGACCGACAGGTAGCGCGGCAGCGTCTTCCAGGCGCGGGGCGGCCGAAGGTCATCGGCCGGGTTGGCCGTCACGCGGCCGTCAATGACGAGAAACCTGTAGAACCCGCGATAACATGCAATAGCGCGGGCCACTGAGCGCGGCGACCGTCCTTCGGACATCAGGCCGCGGACGAAATCTTCGAGGTCTGCGCGCGAGAGCGAATCAATAGGTGCGGTACGGCCCGCGGCAAAGCGTCCGAGCAGGACGAGGTCGCGCGCGTAGCTCTCCACCGAATTGACCGCCAGGCGGCGCTCGACGGTGAGATGCGTGAGATAGGCGTCCACAGGCGATGTCGTGGCTCGGCTCAATCGGTTGTCCGTGAGATTGTAGAATCATAGTTGAGGTTCTAATGCCCGTTCGGTCGAAGTGGCAGGCTCTCCCCACTGAAGCGATAAATCCCCACAGTCTCGGCATCGACAAGCTTGCCCCGGACGACATCGTCGAGCTGATGATCAATGAAGACCGCAAGATGCTTGCAGCCGTCCAGCGCGAGCGCGAGCGGATTGCCGTCGGTATCGAGATGATCGCCTCCTCCCTGCGCAAGGGCGGACGGGTGATTTTCGTCGGCGCCGGCACCAGCGGACGCCTTGGCGTGCTCGAAGCCGCCGAGATGCCCCCGACCTTCAGCACCGATCCCAGCCTGGTGCAGGCGATCATGGCGGGAGGCCGCAACGCCACCTTCGCCTCGAAGGAAGGCGTCGAAGACAACTACGAGGAAGGTGCACGCTCCATCACCCGGCTCCTCCCCACCAAGAAGGACATCGTCGTCGGCGTCTCCGCTAGCGGCATGACGCAGTTCGTGCGGGGCGCCCTGACGCGCGCGCGCAGGGCCGGAGCCCGCATCATCTTCGTCACGTGCGATCCGGGCACCGAGCTTCAGACGTTCGTCGACCTGACGATCTCGCCCGGCGTCGGAGCCGAGGTGATCGCCGGCTCGACCAGGCTGAAGGCGGGTACCGCCACCAAGATCGTCCTCAACATGCTGACGACCGGCGCCATGGTGCGGATGGGCAAGACCTACGGCAACCTGATGGTCGACGTCCACACGGGATCGGAAAAGCTCAAGGACCGCGCCCGCCGGATCGTCAACATCGTGACCGGCCTGGAGTACGACGAGGCCGATAAGCTCCTGAAGAAGGCGCACTGGAACGTGAAGGCGGCGATCGTGATGCAGAAGACGAGCGTCACGTATCCGAAGGCGCTGACGCGCCTGCGGAAAGCGCACGACTCGATGCGCGAGGCGATCGGCGAGGACATCGAGCCGCGGCTGCGCGGCATGTTGCAGGGGGCGGCCGAAGCGTTCAGTAAGTCCTAGGAACGTCGTACGCCTTTGGTCACAGCCGCGAGGCTGCCTCCCGATCCAGATACACCTCGACGTGGCGGTGCAGCTGCAGGAATGACGCGGGTAGCCGCGGCGTCACGGGACCGTGAACCGTCCTTTCCACGCACTGCGCCTTCCGCTCCCCGGTCGCAATCAGGATCAGCGCTGCCGCCTTGAGCATCGTCCCCACCCCCATCGTCAGCGCTTCGCGCGGCACCCGCGCGGCATCGCCGCCCCAGAGCGCGGCATTGTCGCGCCGCGTCGACTCGGTCAGCGTCACGCGATGCGTGCGCGCGACGAGTTCCCCGGCCGGCTCGTTGAAGCCGATGTGTCCATTGGCGCCAATGCCGAGCAGTTGAATATCGAGGCCGCCGGCGCGTTCGATCGCCGCTTCGTACCGATCGCATTCGGCGTCGAGATCGGACGCCGCGCCGTTCAGGAAATGAATGCGCTCGACGCGGACGTTCACGGCGTCGAAGAGGTGACGATCCATGAACGAGCGAAAGCTCCCGGGATCCGAGGCACCGACTCCCGCGAACTCGTCGATGTTGAACGTCGATGCCCTGGAGAAATCTGCCTCGCCGGCGGCGTGCAGCCGTCGCAGCTCCGCGTAGGTCGCGACCGGCGTCTGCCCTGTCGGCAAACCGAGCACGGTGGCCGGATCGTCCGCGAGCGCGAGCGCGATGCGGCGCGCCAGCGCTTCCGCAACGTCGCCTGCCGTATCGAAAATGCGGATATCCATGAGGACGCTACACGTAGGGCGGAATCGTCATCGAGCCGCGCGTGGCCGCCAGGGCCAGGCGCACCGCGCCAACCGCGGGCTCGACGTCGAGGATGCGCACGGCGCTGCGAGGCGCGACTTCCGAGAGCCGCGTGGTCACATCGCGTGCGAGCGATGGCAACCCGCGAAAGATGCCGCCCGCAAGAATCGTCGGAAAGACATCGCCGCGCATGCCGAGCCGCGTGATCACGGACGCCGCGGCCGACGCGAGCTCCGTCCCGGCGCGCGCGAGGATGTCGTTGGCCACTGCGTCGCCGGCTTCGGCCGCCCGTTGCACGAGCGCCGCGAGCGCCGCAATCGCATGACGATGCAGGTCGCGATAATAGATCTCGTGAATGAGCTGCGTCGGGTGCTCGAGCTTCATCTGCTCGAGCACCATGTCGGTCAGCAGCGTCGCTGGTCCGCGTCCGTCGTATTGGCGCACGGCTGACGCCAGCGCCGCGCGGCCGATCCAGAACCCACCGCCTTCGTCCCCAAGCAGGTAGCCCCACCCTCCGGCGCGCGCGGCGCGGCCCGACGCATCCTTGGCGTAGGCGATCGAACCTGTCCCGGCGACGATCACCACACCCGGATTGTCGCCGGCGCCGGCGACCAGCGCCACCAGCGCGTCATTGACGACGATGGTGCGTGACGTGGAGCCGATGCGTCGCATGCTGCCGCGGACCACATCGCCATCGTCGGGCCGAGCGGCGCCGGCCATGCCGAGACAGATGGCTTCGGGACGCACGTCGCGCTCGGCAAGCACCGCCTCCATCACGTGGTGCAGCACCTTCTCGACTTCGAGCTCCCCTGCCGACTGCAGGTTCGCGCCTCCGCCGCGCGCCTCGGCGATGATCTCGCCGCG
>CAMCNL010000351.1 GCA_945876205.1 Candidatus Sulfopaludibacter sp. SbA3 | reverse complement strand
CTCATCGTGGAGGATACGCAGGACCAGCGAATAGACGGGTCTCGCGTGGCGATCGTAGAGCGACGCGGCGGCGGCGCCGTCGCCCGACGACAGCCGGCTCAGGCAGGCACGATCCGCCGCCTGAGCCTCAGCAGACTCGGGCCGGAACCCGGCCAACGCCGCGAGCAGCCACATCATGAGGTTCTACGCACGCGCGGCAGGCGCGGATGTTCCTGGTTACTTGGTATACCGGACGAGGGCGTCGAGCCAGGGCGCCACCAGGTCTGGCGAACCTGCGGCCCCATCGAACACGATCTGCTTCGTCCCCAGCCGCTGGCCATAAAACCGCTCGTTGGCATCGACATCCTGGCGGATCGTGCTGCCGTTGATGGTGACACCGGCAAAGAGGCCGCGCGCGCGGGAATAGCTGAGGATCTGGGCGCGAAGCTGGATGTCGGTGGCCGCCTGCGCATCGCGCCCCACCGGCCCGGCTGCCACCGACGCGTCGGCGCCAATCTTGAACTGGTTGCGCACCAGGTTCTCGAGGCCGCGCCGGTCGTTGATGACGAGGATGATGTCTGCCGCCTGTCCGCCGATCTGGAGGCCGAAGCTGCCGCCCGTCAGCGTCATGAACGCGGGTGCGGACCACCCGGTCGCGGAGCGGACGCTCAGGATGCCTCTGCCGCGTGTGCCGCCGACGATGAAACCGGCTTTGACCGTGTCGGGAAAGATCGCGATGCCTTCGGCCTTGCCAAGGATCGCGCTCGGAATCGCCTTGTCTGCGGCGCCCATGATCTCTCCGAAGACGGTCGTCGCGTCGCGCACGCGCTTCGCTTCGTCGGTGTTCTGTTTGTCTTGCGCGGATGGAAACGAGGAAAAGAGAAGGACAGCCGCGAGTGCCGCGGCTGGTGCGATCGGTCGTGTCATGCCTAGATGATAGCCGGTGCACCCGCGCGGAAGTCAGCCCCGAGGATGGTCGTCGAATTCACGCCCAGCCAGCTATCGAGCACCTTCGCGTAGACCGAGCGGAAGTCCGTTTCGTAGCGGACATCGCCGCCGCTGTTCTCGAGCGTAGCGTTACCCGGGTTCGGATCGAGCGACGCCGCGGTGCCGTAGATTCCGCCGCGCACGCCGCCGCCCATCGCCAACATGATGCCGGCCGCGCCATGGTCGGTGCCCTGGCTGCCGTTCTCGGAGATGCGCCGTCCAAATTCGGAGAACTGCAGCATCAGCGTGTCGTTGAGCAGTCCCTGGTTGCGCAGGTCGTTGTAGAACGCGAGCACGCTGTCGCCGATGGTGCCCATCAGGTTGGCGTAGCCGCCGCCGCCGGCGTTGCCCTGCCCCGAGTGCGTATCGAAGCCGCCGAACTGCACCCAGTAGACCTTGGTGCCGATGCCGCGGACGATCGATCCGGCGACGGTCCGAAGCGCCTGGGCGAGACCGTTGTTGGCATAGGTGACCGACGGAACGTAGGCGTTGACCTGGCTCACACGGTCGAGCGTATCGAGGGCCCCGCGAACGGATCCGTTCACGAACGAGAGATGGGGACGATCCTCCGCAACGTGCGACGACATCCGCGTCGCGGTGTTGCGTTCATTCAGCGCTTCGGCCCCGCCATTGGGACTCGACAGACTGTAGGTGCGCGAATCGGGAATCGCCGGCACCGCCACCGTGCGCGCCATCAGCGCTCGCGGCGTCTCGCGCGTCGCGTTCCAGCCGATCAGCGGATCCACTGGAGAGGGAAGCGTATCGAGGTAGCGGCCGAGCCACCCGAGGCTCGAAGGCGAGTTCGGATCGCCGGTGCCCCAGATGTCGGTGCCCTGGAAGTGCGAGCGGCTGGAATTGTTGTAGCCGGCGCGCTGAATGACGGCGAGGCGGCCGTCGTTGAAGATGCTGTGCAGGCCGGTGAGGCGCGGATGCAGGCCAAGCGTGGTGCCCCGGCTGTCGCTGCCGATCTGCAGCACCTGTCCCGCCGGAATCGCAATCGCGGGACGGCGGCTGTAATAGAACGGATCCCTGTACGGAACGACCGTGCTCAGCGAGTCGTTGCCGCCGCTCAGGTACAGCACGACAAGGTTGCGCGAGCGCACGCCCTGCGCGAGCGCGATGTCGCTCAGGAACGCCGGCGCGGCGAAGCTGACGGTAAACGCCGTGACGCCGTCGCGGAGGAACTCTCGTCGTGAAACCTTCATGGGCACTGCACCTATACGAACTGGTATTCGGACGAGCCCACGATCAGGCGCGCGAGTCCGGCTGATTTGGTGTTCAACACTGCATCGGTCGCGGGCCAGGTGGCGTTCGTGCGCAGGTACGTCAGCAGATCGTTGTACGGACCCTGGTCGAGATAGGCCGGCGACAGGCGGTCCGTGAAAAAGGCCAACGCCTCGTCAGGCGACTTGCGCGCAACGACACCGACCTCGCGCGCGAGGTTGAACCGCTGGTTGGCCGCCAGCGTCGTCGCGAAATTCATCCGCGCCAGCATCGCCCCGCTCGAGAACCATCCCGGACCGAGTTCCCAGCCGTTGACGTCCGGCGGTTCGAAGAGCGTCTGGCCCATGTTGGTCAACGGCGTGCGCGCGACGTCCACGCTGAGCCCGTTCCAGCCGACCTCGCGGATCGCCCGCACGACGAACTCGACCGGCCACGAATACCGCGTGAACCACCGCGCCGGATCGACGAACCAGGAAGACCGCAGGATGAAGCGGATCACGGGACGCATCTCGGTCCTGTTCTCGAGATAGACGCCGGCGACCGCCTCGACAAACGCGGGATCCGGCGCCGCGAGCTCGGTGATGAAGAAGTTCCAGAGCTTGCGCGCGAGGCGCCGCGCGGTTTCCGGGTGCGTGGCCAGGGCGGTAATGAAATCGATGCCGTCCTGCATCCCGTCAGCCGCCGAGCGCGCCGGAATCGTCCTGTTGCCGTCGGAGTAAATCGGAAACGTGAAGGCCTTTGCCGCCACGTCGTGCTGGGCGGCGTTGTAGACGAACTCGTAATACGTGTTCGGATCGTCGTTGCGGCCGTTCGCGACGGGGTTGCGAATATTCCACCCGGTGAAGACGCGGGCCGCCGCGTACACGTCCTGCTCGACGTAGTTGCCGAGACCGAACGTGAAGAGCTCCATGATTTCGCGGCCGAAGTTTTCCTGCGGGCGCGCCTTGACGTTCGTGCGGCCGTCGAGCCAGACGATGGTCGCCGGATCTCTGGCCACCTCGACGAGCAGGTTGCGGAAGCTGCCGAGCGCGTTCTGGAGGAACAATTCGATCTGGCCCTGGGGCCCCGGCAGCTCGCCGGCCTTGAGCGCCATCATCTTCGTCGCCTGCACGGCGCCGTAGACGCCGGCCAGCTTGCTGTAGGCCGTCGCGAAGTGGTTGTGCCAGAAGAGCGCCATCTTTTCCTGCAGCGGGCGCTGCGAGTGCACCATGCGGAACAGCCATCGCTGCCGGGCATCTTCGATGTTGGTGTTCGGCGAGAACTGGCCGCGCGTCGTGACGCCGACGTAGGCCGCCTGTCCGATCTTCGAGTCGACCTCGTCAGGCTGCCGTTGGTACTCGACCAGGTAGTCGACGGCCACCGAGATCGGCGTCTCTTCGAAGCGGTACAGATCTTCAGCGTTCGGACCGAAGCCCGCGCGCCGCAGCAGGTGTTCGACGTGCCAGTTGCCTCTTGCCATCAGTCTTCTTTGGGAGTCGCT
>CAMCNL010000350.1 GCA_945876205.1 Candidatus Sulfopaludibacter sp. SbA3 | reverse complement strand
GCGCCGGGCGCGGCGAGATGCTGGTCGCCGGCGTGGCGGGCCTGGTGGCGGGCGCCATGTCGATGGCGGCGGGAGAATACGTGTCGGTCAGCTCGCAGGCCGATACCGAGCAGGCCGACCTGGCGCGCGAGCGGGCCGAACTGGCTGCTCAGCCCGAATTCGAACAGCAGGAATTGACGGGGATCTACGTCGCACGAGGGCTGACCCCGGAGCTCGCCAGGCAGGTGTCTGAGCAACTGATGGCCCATGACGCGCTGGGGGCCCATTCGCGCGACGAGCTAGGAATGTCCGAGACCGCGAGCGCCCGACCCGTGCAGGCCGGCTTGACGTCAGCCGCCACCTTCGCCGTCGGTGCGGCGTTGCCCCTGCTCACCGCGCTTGCGGCGCCGGAACCCCAGATCATTCCCGTGGTGGCCGGCACATCGCTGATGTGTCTCACCGCGCTCGGCGCGCTGTCGGCACGCACGGGCGGGGCGCCGGTGCTCAAGGCGTCGGCGCGGGTGGCCTTCTGGGGCGCCCTGGCGATGGGCATCACCGCCCTCGTCGGCAGGCTGTTCGGCGCCGTCGTCTAGACGTGATTGCGGAGCATCAGCTCCTTGGGATGCGGATCCAGGTACAGCTGGCCGACCAGGTACGAGACGTTGTGGAGCCGGACGTAGTGCCTCAGGAGCGTGATGGGCACGACGAGCGGCACGAGGCCCCGCCGGTAGTCGTCAATGGCGCCGGCAAGCTCCGCCTTTGATCCCGGGTCGAGAAGATTCTTGAAATACCCCGCGATGTGCTGCAGCACGTTCACGTGTCGCCGCGGAGTGGCCATGACGGTCAGCCCCGACATGAAGAGCTCGGTGTAGCGGCGCTCGAGCTCGTGCCGCGGCACTTCGCGGGCGCCCGCCACCAGGCGCCCCAGCGTCCGGTACGCCTCGGGCGAGTGCGCCATCAGGATTAGCTTGTGCGCGGTGTGAAAGGCGACGAGCGCGCCCTGGTTCCACCTGCCGCCGAAGAGGCCACGGAGCCTCCAGTAGGCGAACACCCGCTCGACGAAGTTCTCGCGCAGGCGGGGGTCAGACAGCCGCCCTTCCTCCTCGACGGGAAGCGACGGATACCGCTCCATGAGGCTGGCGGCGAAGAGTCCTCGCCCGGACTTGTCGGGCGCGCCCTGCCCGCCGTAGACCTTGACGCGCTCCATGCCGCAACTCGGCGAGTCCTTCTTCAGTACGTAGCCCGAGAGATCCTCCACCTCGAGCTTCGCGACCCGCTTGTGGGCGTACCGCTCCAGGCGGTCGGTCAGGTCGATGGCGGTCTTGACGGTGAGCAGCCGGACGCCCTGCTCGACGCGCACGAGGCGCATCGATTCCCGCGGCGTGCCGAAGCCGCATTCGACTTCGGGGCAGACCGGTACCCACTCCACGAACGGCCCCAGCGTGTCGGTCAGGAAGGGGTCGCGCTTGTGGCCCCCGTCGAAACGCACCGACTCGCCCAACAGGCACGCCGAGATTCCCAGTCGAATCGGACGCGGCTCAGATGGCGCGGCTGTCATAGGCCCAGTGCAGCACCGCCTGCCTCTGCTTGGGACGACACTCGAGGTCGCCCGTCTCGCAGTTCTTCCGAATCGCCGCCACGTGTCGTGCGATCGCCCTCCACCGCCTGATCTGCCGTGCATCGTCCGAGGTGCGGCGACCCATGTAGTAGCGGCAGTACCACTGAAACCATCCTCTCGGATCCTGCGGGCGAATCCAGCCCTTTCGTCGCCACACGGCAAGCGATTGCGACGCGTTCACGCCGAAGTAATTGAGCCGCCGGTCGCGACGCCCCGCGCACAGCCTCGCACCAGCGAACCAGCTTGCGGGAAATTCGGCGCGGCAGTCGGTCATGTATTTGCCGCCGAACACCCCCAGCCGCAGCATCTGCTTCGGCGTCAGCTGCGGCTCGAATCCCGGGGCCAAGTTGCGACCGACGGGCTCGGTGAGATGGTAGACGTATCCCTGCTGCATCCTGTCATTGACGACGATCCTGCGTGTCATGGGGTCTGGTCGCGGTTGACGCGAGACGCCGCGCCTTGGCTCGTCATGATGAGGCGTTCCACGTCGAAGCCGCTGGCGCGGGCCGCCGCAAGGGCAGAGGCGAGACGCCCGGGATCGAGCGCCGCCGCGCGCCCCAGGATCCACAGGTAGCGCCGATCCGGCGATCCGACGACGGCCCAGGAGTAGTCGTCGGCCAGGCCCACGATCCAGTAGTCGCCCCACACGAACGGCAGGAATGACAGCACGGCGGGCGCGAAGCGCACCTTCAGCTTTGCGAAGGTGCGGACATCGACAATCCGGGCGACGCCCAGCGCGTCGATGACGCGACCGTCTGCGACGCGGCACCGATTGGTGACGTCGAGTCGGCCATCGGCGCGTTTCGCGTAGGTGGCTCGTACGTCGCCGACGCAGGTGCGCTGAAACCGGTTCGGAACCCGCGCGATTTCAAACCAGTCGCCGAGATAGCGATTCAGGTCGACGTGCTCCACGGTGCGGACCGGTTCTGGCCGCTGGCCTTGAATTGCTGCGGTCATCAGCACGACGAAAGCAATGCCTCCTAAAAGTGCCATTCCCCGATTATCGCAAGGCAGCCCACCCGCCGACCAGACCACCGCGCCGCGCGACCGCCCTCTTCGAACCGTCGAAGAAGGCGGTCGCCGATGTACCCCGTGATGCCGGTCACCAGAACGGGAGCGTCCACGGTTCCTACTTGTCCTTCGGCAGGATCACCGCGTCAATGACGTGGATCACGCCATTGCTCGCGACGATGTCCGTCTTCGCG
Source organism: Candidatus Sulfopaludibacter sp. SbA3 (assembly GCA_945876205.1). Taxonomy (GTDB): domain Bacteria; phylum Acidobacteriota; class Vicinamibacteria; order Vicinamibacterales; family UBA2999; genus CANNDT01. The sequence continues at coordinate 920 of CAMCNL010000350.1, read as the reverse complement.
ACGTGCGCGCCGTCAACGGTGACGCCGCCGCGCGTCGCGATCGTGATTGTGTCGCCGCTGACGGCCTTGGCCGACGGCATCTTGACCACGTCAGCGGCCATCACTTTTCCCGCGACGACGTGATACGTGAGGATGCGCCGCAGTTGTGCCTTGTTCTCCGGCTTGAGCAGTGACTCGAGCGTGCCGGCCGGCAGCTTCGCGAACGCCTCGTCGGTCGGTGCGAACACCGTGAAAGGCCCGGGGCCCTTGAGCGTCGACACGAGGTCGGCCGCCGCGAGCGCCTTCGCGAGGGTCTTGAACGAGCCGGCCGCCACGGCCGTGTCGACCACGTCCTTCGTGTCGGCGGCCCTGAGATCTGTTGTCGCCGCGAGAGTCATCACCAACGCGGCCACGCTTCCAATCCTGCGAATATTCGACATGTCCTACTCCTGCCTCCTGCTCCGGCGCCGTGAACCATTCCGGCGCGCGTGTAATTGAGTTTAATGCAACTTATGTTGCCTGAAAGTAAAATCGACCCCATTGGGCAAAGTCGTGTGAGCGATGCCACAAGATCCGCGTGGAATTTCACTGCCAGGAAAAAGGAGGGACGATGATCTCGGCGACCTTGAAAGCGGGACTGAGTGACTACGATATCGGCGCGAAGATTCGGTCGCTGCGGCTGAAGAAAAAGATGGGGCTCGTCGAGCTCGGGCAGCACACCGGGCTTTCGCCAGCGTTGCTCTCGAAGATCGAGCGAGGGCACCTGTTCCCGACGCTGCCGACGCTGCTGCGCATCGCGCTCGTCTACGGCGTGGGGCTGGAGTTCTTCTTCGCCGGCGCCCGCGAGAAACCGCTCGTCGCGGTCGTGCGCAAGCGCGAGCGCGTGCGACTTCCCGAGAAGCCGCAGGCGCCCGACAGCGCGTTTCATTTCGAGTCGCTCG
>CAMCNL010000349.1 GCA_945876205.1 Candidatus Sulfopaludibacter sp. SbA3 | reverse complement strand
AAACATGCCCGCAGTAAGTTGATTGAAAACATTGGGACTTCACACCTGGCCCGGGCGCCCCGTGTAAATACGACACAGCGCACGCGGCGCGCCGCCCTCATACGAGGACAGCGCGCTGTCGAGCTTCAGTCTCGATGCGGGGCGCAGAGCATCCCGTTGTTGTAGTTGTCCATCAGGCGGTGAAGGGGCTCGCCGATCTTCCAGGCATAGCTGGCCGCATGGACGCCCTTACCCACCGGACCGTAGAGGGCCATCCAATGATCCGCGGCGGAGATGGTGCTGGCGACGCAACTGGAATCGTTGCCCACCATGACGTTGAGCATCGCCGACACGAGCGAACTGAACATCGTGGTCGTCTTGTCCTTGCCCACGGTGTCGAGCCAGGCGATGGCCTGCGCGCGCGTGTAGGTAACGCCGCCGACGGTGACGTGCGCGACCGGCCACGCATCCGGATGGTTCTTCCAGTAACCGGGCGTGCCGGTGCCGGGCTGCTCCACGGCGGACGTGACAAACCCGAAGTCGGTGGTCGAATCCGCGATTGAGGTCAGCGTCAGCGTCGCGACACTGTTGCCCAGCCCGTCGGAGCCCCCATCGCTGTCGATCGTGTCGTCGAGTCCCACGTTCGGCGGTGACGGCTCGGTGCCCGGCGGAATCTGCACGCTGATCTGATAGGTGGTATCAGGGCTGGCCCAGAAATAGTAGAAACCCTCGACGTCGGTCGCGGTCACGCTCGAGTCAACGGTGACGACGGCGCCGGCGATGCCGGGCTCCCCCGAGTCCTGGATGCCGTTGTTGTTGGTGTCGTCCCACACATAACCGCAGATGCCGCCGGACGCGCACATGGCGGACTGCGCGGACGCCGGCGTGGCCGCCACCGACGCGAGCGGCAGCAGGGCCGCGGCGAGCGCGGCCATTCGCGCGTGCTTCAAGGGCCCCTGCAGCAGTTGTTGTGTTTTTTCCCGTAGCTCCGCCCCGCGATTCTGCTCAGACATCTTTCTCCCCACTCCCGTAGACTTGGTTGGTTATGCGGTTCTTACTGGTGAATAACCACTGCATCAGCGATCCGACCGCTGGCGTGACGCAGAGCCTGCGCACGATCATGGAGTGGCTTCGCGATGCCGGTCATGAGTGCCGCATTCTCACGACCGCGCGGTTCGAGGCGCGAGTGACGTTCACGATCGATGAACACCTTTCGCAGCACGGCGTCGATCGAACGCTCGTCGCTTCGGCGCGCAGCAAGACGAAGCGCCCGGTGATCCACTACCAGGTCGGTGGCGTCCCGGTGACGCTGCTCCTGACGCGCCATCACGATGAAGCCCGCCCCGATCGGCGGGAAGCGTCGCAGTATTCGGCGCTCGTCGACGAACTGCTCGACCAGTGGGTACCCGATCAGGTCATCGCCTGCAACGGGCACCCGATGATCTTCGCGGCGCTCGCCGAAGCACGGAAACGAGGAATCACCACCGCGTTCGCGGTGCGCGGATTCGGCTATTACGAGCGGCGGTACTTCGCCGACGTGGATCACGTGTTCACCTGCAGCCAGTTCCTGACCGACGTTTACGCTGACAAGATCGGCCTGCGAAGCACCCCGCTCGAGCCGCCGATCGACTGGTCGACGGTTGTGGCGCCGGTGGAATCGCGCGCCTTCGTGACCTTCGTTCACCCGGCGCCGCACAAAGGCCTCTACCTGTTCGCCCGCCTCGCCGACATGCTGGGACGACGACGTGCGGATATTCCGGTCCTCGTCGTGCAGTCGGGGCACAGTGGCGGCGCGCTGAACACGATTCCGGGAGTCGACTTCAGTCGATACCCGCAAATCATGGCGGCCCCCGCGGTGCCGACGCCGGCGGACTACTTCTCGCTGACGCGGATCCTGCTCGTCCCCTCGGTCTGGGAAGAGCCGTTCGGCCGTGTCGCGGCCGAAGCGATGATCAATGCCATCCCGCCGATTGTCAGCAACCGTGGGTCGCTGCCCCACGTCGTCGGCGGAGACGTCTCCGACGGCGGCGGCGGACGCGTGCTGCCGATTCCCCACTGGCTCACCGCCGACACCAGGCGCTTGCCCACCGAAGAGGACATCGAACCCTGGTTTCGCGCGGTGTGCGACCTCTGGGACGACGAAACGCTTTACCAATCGATAGCGGCGCGCGCACGCGCGATCGCCGGGGAGCGGTATAGCGAAACCGTCTCGCGTCAGAAACATCTGGAGTACTTCACCTCGCTCACACCGGGTTCGACGGTGTGAGGGTCACCTGCTCCAAGCGCACAGCTTGTGCCACAGTGCGGGCGTGCGATTTTGACGCGCCTGTCTGGGCTTTTCGCGAGGGGCCGCCATTCCGCCACCAGCCACACAGAGCAGAATGGTTAGCGCCGCGACCAAATTGACGATTACCTCCACGGGGGACTAGACTCGCGCCGAACCTACTGTCGACGGAGACGCTGCATGATGAAACTGAATTCGAAGATCGGGGCTGTGCTCGCATTGCTTGCGGGCGCCGCGCTCGTGATGTCCTACACGGGCAACGGAGCCCAGGCGCAGACCGGACCGCGCTACGTTTTTGATCCAGGCTGGCCGCAGACGCTTCCGAACAAGTGGAAGATGGGTGGCGTGACCGGGCTCGTCGTCGACAAGGACGACAACGTCTGGGCGTACAACCGCCCGAACGACCTGACGAACATCGAGCTCCAGGCCGAGCTCACCCCCGCGATCTCGGATTGCTGCACGCTGCCGCCGTCGATGATCCACCTCGACAAGATGGGCAAGACGATCGGATCGTTTGCCGCGCCGCAGGGTCACGGCATGGACGTCGACAGCAAGGGCTTCGCGTACCTGGGACAGAACACCGTCCGCAAGTACGACATGAAGACCGGCAGGCTGGTCGGCGAGATTCCGCACACCCCCGAGACGGAGAACGGCCAGACATTCACGGCGCCGACGCTGCCGAATCACGTCCCGGGCCAGGGCGGCATGGGACCGGTTGCGGGATTCCTTCCGCCGCCTCCCGGAGCCGGACGCGGCGGCCGCGGTGGCAACGCGCCTGATCCCGCGGCGCAGGCAGCCGCGCGAGCGGCGTTCCGCGCGAAGTACCCGCCGACGACCCCGATGCTCGTGGGCGGCCTCGAAGAGATCCGCGTCGACGAAGCCAACAACGAGATCTACGTCGCCGACAACTATCTCAACGGCCGCATCATGGTGTTCTCGCTGGACAAGTTCGAATTCAAGCGCGGATGGGGCGCCTACGGCCACAAGCTGTCGGAGATCAGCACCAGCGACGCCGACCGCGAGTACAAGCCGAACGGCCCGATGCCGAAGGAGTTTGCCGGCCACCTGACGTTCAACTTCTCGAACGACGGCCTCGTCTACATGGCCGATCGCGTCGCCAACCGCATCCAGGTCGTGGACCGGCAGGGCAACTACAAGGGGCAGGAGTTCATCCTCGCGCCGAACACCGGCGTCGGCGGCTCCACCGGCGGCGTAGCGTTCTCGCCCGACAAGGAACAGAAGTACCTGTTCATTTCGGACCTGACGAACAACAAGATCTGGTTCCTCAACCGGGCCGACGGCAAGGTCGTGGGGACGCTGGGCAGCATGGCTGAAAACGGCGGCCAGTTCTTCGGGCTGCACATGATCGCCACCGACTCGAAGGGCAATATCTATACGGGCGAGGTGTTCGCCGGCGAGCGCGTGCAGCGCTTCGTGCCGGCTGACAGCCCGCGCGGCAAGGCCATC
>CAMCNL010000348.1 GCA_945876205.1 Candidatus Sulfopaludibacter sp. SbA3 | reverse complement strand
ACCGAAGATCGTGTCGTTGCCGATGTGACAGTCATGGGCGACGTGCACGTAGGCCATGAAGAGATTGTTGTCGCCGATCCGCGTCTCGCCCCCACCGCCGGCCGTGCCGCGGTTGATGGTGACGAACTCGCGAAAGATGTTGCCGCGCCCGATCGTCAGCTTCGTGGGCTCGCCCTTGTACTTCAGGTCCTGCGGCGCAAGGCCGATCGACGCCATGGGATAGATCTGCGTCTCATCGCCGATTTCGGTCCAGCCGTCGATGACCGCCGACGCACCGATGCGGCAGCGCGCGCCAATCCGCACGTTGCGGCCAATCGTGGCGTGCGGCCCGATCGTCGTGCCAGGACCGATGCGCGCCCCCGCGTGCACGTGCGCCGTCGGATCGACGTAGGCGGCGCCCGGATCGATGGCCAGGATCAGCTCGGCTTCGGCCACCGGCTGATCGCCGACGAAGGCCGCCGCCCGCGCCTTCGCGAGGCGGGTGCGCACCCGGCCGAGCTGCACCTCGAGACGCAGGCGATCGCCTGGCACCACCTGGCGCCGGAACTTCGCGTTGTCCACGCCGCGCAGCCACACGCGCGCCGTCTCTGGCGCATCGGTCCGCTCGAGGATCAGCACGGCCGCCACCTGCATGAACGCCTCGATCATCAGGACGGCCGGCATCAGCGGCGATCCAGGAAAGTGTCCCTGGAAGAACTCTTCGTTGACGGTGACGTTCTTGATCGCGACCATCCGCGAGCCGGCCTCGTGCTCGGCCACGGTGTCGATCAGGTACGAAGGATAGCGGTAGTAGACGCGATCGAGAAGTGCGGGAAGGTCTATGGACACTGATGAACCGTTCTCAGGTGCCTAGGTTAGCACCTAAGCACCTGAGCGTCAGCCTTGGGAAGAAGCCGCGAGACTACTATCTCGGAGTTGCGGGAGCGGCCGGGCGCGGCGCGGCCGGTGCCGCGGGACGCGGAGCCGCCGCGGCGGGCGCTGCCGCTGCGGGAGCGGGAGGCGCGGCGTCGAACTTCACGATGATCTCCTCGGTCAGGTCGAGCGACGGATCGCCCCAGACCAGGCCGCTGTCGGCGACGCTGAACAGCATGTGCAGGCCCCGTTCGACGGCCACCTGCTGCACGATCGGCGTCAGCTTGCGCTGGAAATCGTCCTGTAGCTGTGCCTGCAGGTTCTGCACTTCCTGCTGCGCATCCTCGGTGAATCGCTGGATGTCGATCTGCAGCCGCTCGATGTCCTTCTGGAGCTGCGCCACGGCATTGACGTTGAGCACGCTCCCGCCCTGATCGAGCTTCTGCTGCGCCGCCTGCAGTTGCTTGTTCTTCTCGTTCAGCTCGTTGACCTTCTGCTGATTGAGCGCGGCGACGCGGGTGGTGGCGACCTTGCCTTCGGCCGACTCGTTGGCGATCCGCTGGATGTTGACGAACGCGTACTTCGTGCCGGTTGGGAACGGCCGGACGACGGGCGCCTGCGCGGCGGGAGCGGGAGCCGGCGCAGCTGCTGCCGGAGCGGCCGGGCGCGGCGCGGGCGGCGGCGGCACCTGCGCGAAGGTCGGAGCGGCGGCCAGCGTCATGCTGAGAACCGCGGCTAGGGCGAAACCTCTCATTACGGTCAATCCTTTCGGTGTCGGAAAGCTCAAGATTTTACTCCAGATCCATCAGCCGGCCACGCGCACTCAGGGGTGGACGACGGTAATTTCATACGAGGCCGCGGCGGCAATCTTGCCGACGTCCTGCACAAAAACGCACAGGTTTCCCGCCGACGAGGCGACCGCGAGAATGACGGCGCCCTGGGCGGCAGCGGTGTTGGCGATCACGATCTGACAGGCGGTACCGTTCCAGGTGCCGAGACTAAGTCCAATTGCCTCGGTGCCCGCCGGAGACAGCGTCGTCAACGTGGCGGTGACCGTGCCGGCATCCTGGGCCAGGAACGTATGCGTCGCCGCGCCATTGCGGTTGATGGATCCCGAAAACGTCTCGGTGATCGTTGGCGGCGGTGTCGAAGTGGGGTTCGTAGGCGTCGATGCGTCGTCGCCGCACGCTGAGGTCATGAGCAGGGCGCCAAGAAGCAGAGCGTGAAGCACGAATCGGTACATAAAACTCCGTGGGTGATGTCGGCGGGCGGGATCGAGGTCGAAGACCTAGAACGTCGACCCCACCGCAAATCTGAACGTAAAGTTCTTCGCGGGCCGCAGGCTGTTGTCGAGCACGCCCCCGCGCTGCGGATTGGCCGCGAAGATCAGGCGGAACGGCACGTTCAGCACCGGCATGAAGAAGCGTATTTCCGCGCCGGTCGAGGTCTTGAAGGCGCTGGTACTGCCGATCACCCGCGTGGTCGCCCCTGGCGCATTCGGATCCGTGAGGCTGACCGCCGCCAGCGGATCGAGGAGCAGCGGCTGCGGCGGGAACACCTGCTCGGTCAGGTCTTCCTTGAGGCTGAACGACTGGCCGATGTCGCGCACCTGGCCCGCATCGTAGAACAGGATCAGGCGCACCGGACCGGCGATCGAGATCATGTACTCGGCGTTGAAGAGCAGGCTCTTGTTGCCGCCGAGCACCACCTGCGACCCTGGCACCGTCGGGCCGACCGAGCGGATGTCGTAGCCGCGGATGCTGTACTCGCCGCCCTGGAACAACCGTTCGAACACCGGGAGCGAGGTCGTCTTGCCCAGCGGCGAGATGAATTCGTACAGGCCCCTGAAGCCGAACGAGGTGCGCGCGAGGTGCCGGTGAAACCAGATCGCCTCGAGGTGCGGCTTGTAGAACTGCGTGTTGCCGCCGAGGACCGCGAGGTCGACCGACGCCGTCACGCGCTTGCCGGTGTTCGGGAAGATCGGGTTGTCGACCGTGTTGTGCACGAAGCTGGGGACGACCTTGCTGATCGTGCGGCTTCCGCCCTGACCGAGCAGGAGCGAATCGAACACAAAGGGATTGCGCCGGACGACTTCGATTTGCGACGGCGACAGCTCTGACAGATCGCTGAGCGATGAGATCGTCGAGCAGCCGCGGACGCTGATGATGCAGGACTGGTCGATGAGCGCCTCATTGAGGTCGGTCATCCTGACCTGCTCGTACGAGTAGTTCACGAACATGCGGCTGAAGTCGGCGACCGGAAAGCCGAACATCATGTTGCCGCCGGTCGACTTCTGCGTGTAGTAGCCGATGTACTGCAGCGAGCGCTTGAAGACGTCGATGCCGCCGGTGATGTTGCGATCGAGCAGGAACGGCTCGGTGAACGCCAGCTGGTAGTTCTGCGCGCGGTCGCCCGCCTGCATCGACACCGTCAGGCTCTCGCCGCGTCCCATGAAGTTCGCGGTCTGGAACGCGAGCTGACCGAAGACCCCTTCGTACTGCGACACGCCGGCGCCGAACGTCAGCTGGTTGCGGTTCTGCTCTTCGAGGGTCAGGGTGACGTCGACGTTGTTCGGCTTGTCGGGCGTCTTGTCGACCTTCATCGCCTTCTGGTCGCTTTCCTCGATCTGCTTGAAGTAGCCGAGCTGATTCAGCCGGCGGATGCTGTACTTCAGCGCCTCGGTGTTGAACACCGTCCCTTCGACGAGCCGGAGCTCGCGGCGAATGACGTTGTCGCGCGTGGTCGTGTTGCCCTTGAAGGTGATCCGGTTGACGAAGTACTGCGCCCCCTCGGTGAGCCGCATCGTCACGTCAACGGTCGGTACGTCGTTCGGAGACGGCGCGGCTGCCAGGGCGGACGGCACCGCGGTGTTCGGCTCGTCGCTCAACTTGTAGT
>CAMCNL010000347.1 GCA_945876205.1 Candidatus Sulfopaludibacter sp. SbA3 | reverse complement strand
GGTAGGGGGAAGGGCCCTATTCTCTACTCCCTGCCCCCTGCCCCCTGCCCCCTTCCCCCTGCCCCCTGCCCCCTATTTCGTTGCAGTAGATTACTTCGTGGCTGTCGCGTTCTCGGCGAGCGTGGTGCTCGGCGGCGCGAGCGGCAGCGGACGGAATGCGTAGACGTAGCTCTTGAACTCGGGGTGCAGGAAGTCAGCACCGAAGTTGAACTTCTTCATTTCCTTGAACGCCTGATCCCCGGACCAGCCCTCGTTCATGATGCGGTAGACGGCGGTCATGACGCCCGTGCGATGGCGGCCGCCAGCACAGTGCACGTAGACCGGCTGCATGGCTGGGTCGTTGACGATCGAGAGAAACTCCTCGAGCTGCTGCCGTGTCGGATTGATGCGGGTGTTCATGCCGATGCGCACGTACTTCATGCCGGCTGACTGCACCGCGGCCGGTTCCGCCTTGTCGCCATACTCCTGCAGGTCGATCACGGTCTTGACGCCAAGCGCAGCAAGGTCGGCGTAATCGCGTCCGCCAGGCTGTGCGCCGCGGAAGTAGGTGTCGCTGACCCGACCGAAATTCCCGATCCGGATGTTATCGAGCGTGCCGGTATGGCCGGACTGCGCCGCCACAGGGATCGTGAGCAAGAGCGCGAGGAACGTGACCGCACACGTACGCGAAAGTCTCTCCTGAGCACCCATGGTCACCTGCCAGATCAGTTGTTAAAGAATGCGGTGGGCGAGCCACCGATAACCGAGTGTCGCATGGAAACAGGACGGAATCGAGCTGAGCCGCCTCTAGTCCAGTAAGACGTCTTCAAGGCGCTGAAAGTCGGCGGGCACCGGAGCTTCCACCTGCAGAGGTTCGCCTGAAACGGGGTGTCGAAGGGTCAGCCGCCATGCGTGGAGCGCCTGCCGAGCCAGCGTCGCGTGCGCCTCTCCATACGTCGGATCGCCAACGATGGGATGGCCGACGGCCGCGAAGTGCACCCGTATCTGGTGTGTGCGGCCGGTGACGAGCTCGCAACGCACGAGGGAATAGCCGGACCTGACAAGGTCCGGCCCACACGAAACAAGGTCCGGCTCGCACGGAGGGGACAGCACTTCGTACCGGGTTTCGCAGGCCTGTCCGGCGAGTGTGACGACGACGAGGCGACGGTCTTCGGGGCTGCGCGCGAGCGGGAGCGAGATGCTGCCTGAACGGGGAGTCGGTGTGCCGCGTACGAGCGCGAGGTACTCCTTCTTGACGAGCCCGGCCGACGCGTCGCGTTGCACGCGCGCGTGAACCTCTGGCGACAACGCAACCAGCACGAGACCCGACGTGTTCTTGTCGAGTCGCGTGATGATGCTCGGCACCATCCCATCACGCTCGCGCACATGCCAGAGCAAGCCATTGAGGAGCGTCCCCGAGCTGTTCCTGTACGTCGGGTGCACAACCATGCCTGGTGGCTTGTTGACGACGAGGAGCGAGTCATCTTCGTAGACGATCGTGAGCTCGAGCGCTTCGGGCTCAGGCCGGCGGCGTTCCGGGGATCCCGTGGGCCCGCCAGCATTTCCGAAGGATTGGATCGCCGCGGGCTTTTCAGGCATCTTGTAGGGTATGGCTCTTTTCAACAGCGCACTCAAGCTTCGTCTGCCCGCGTCGGACGCCGCACTCCCTGGGCGCGACACGGCGATGCCCGTCCCGGAGAAGCATTACGTCAACGGCAATCCGCTGACGCCCCCGTTTCCAGCGGGCTTCGTGCAGGCCGTTTTCGGAATGGGTTGCTTCTGGGGCGTCGAACGCAAGTTCTGGCAGACGCCGGGTGTGTTCACGACTGCGGTTGGCTACGCCGGTGGCTACACCCCAAACCCAACGTACAAGGAAGTCTGTTCCGGGATGACCGGGCACACCGAAGTCGTGCTCGTGGTCTTCGATCCGAAGCAGACGACCTACGGCGAGATGCTGAAAATCTTCTGGGAGAATCACGACCCGACGCAGGGGATGCGCCAGGGGAACGATTCCGGCACGCAGTACCGCTCGGCGGTCTACACCTTCTCGCCGGAGCAGCAGCAGGCCGCCGACGCGTCGCGCGCGGCGTTCCAGGACGGCCTGACGACGGCAGGGTACGGCCGTATCACGACAGAGATCGTGCAAGCGCCCCCGTTTTACTACGCCGAGGACTATCACCAGCAGTACCTGGCGAAGAATCCGGGCGGATATTGCGGCATGGGCGGGACGGGCGTCTCATGTCCGGTGGGCGTCGGACGCTAGTTCAACCGATATAATCCACGGACATGGGTAAAGTCGTTTACGAGAACACGCCGACGCGAGCGGATCAGGAAACGCTTCGTGAAGCAGGCGGCGTTCGCCTCGTTACCGAGCAGGAGGAAGGCGCGGGTGTGAACATCCTGCCGGACGGTGTCTACGGATACACATATTCGCCGGGCCTGACGAATGCGCCGCTCTTCGTGACGCGCCGGTATCGCAGCTACGAGATCCACAGGGTGGCGGGCGAGGTGTTCATCGTGGGGTTTGTGAGCTCTGATGCGGCTCACGAACTGTCGTCGGCGAGCGGGGATGTCACCGTCCAGCTGCGTCCGGAGCCGGACTCTGACAACGCCGTCCTCGTGAAGATTCCCTACGCGCGCATCCACACCCATCGCCAGTACGCCGCGCCGAACCAGCAGGGATTCACGGTGACGGTGCGCCCTTACTTGTCGGCCGCCGCCGGTCCCTTGGCGGCAGGCCGCGCCGGATCGCTCGACCACTCCGACCACGAGCCGGGATAGAGACGCGCTCCCGTCAGGCCTGCGTGCTCCATCGCGAGCAGGTTGTGACAGGCGGTCACGCCCGAGCCGCAATACATCACCGCCTGATCCGGCTGCTTTCCGCCGAGCGCCGCCTCGAGCTTCTCACGCAGCGTCTCGACCGGCAGCATCGTCCCGTCATCGGCCAGGTTCAATTTGTAGAAGTGGTTGACGGCGCCGGCGATGTGCCCGGCGGCGCGATCGAGCGGCTCTGACTGGCCCTCGTAGCGTTCGGGCGCGCGGGCATCGATGAGCAGCGCCGATCGATCGCGGACGAGGGCTTCGACGTCCGCCGCGTAGAGGCGCATCTCGGGACGGACCTGCAATGTGAATACGGCCGCCGGCCGCTGATGATCTCCGGATCGCGTAGGACGTCCTTCGCGCGTCCACTTCGCCCAGCCGCCATCGAGCACCGCCGCCGCGTCGTGTCCGAGATAGCGCAGCATCCACCACATCCGGCTCGCGTACATGCCGCCGTCCTGGTCGTAGATCACGACTTGTGTGCCAGGGCCGATCCCGAGGCGTCCGAAGGTCGCGGCCAGCTGATCAACGGGAGGAATGGGGTGACGGCCGTTGGTGCCGCTCGGCGTCCCGGCGAGATCGTGCGACAGGCTTGCGTACACGGCGCCGGGAATGTGTTCAGCGCGGTACTGCTCTCGTCCCCAGTCGGTGTTCTTGAGGTCATAGCGGCAGTCGACGATCGCCCACGAGTTGTCGAGGTGTGCGGCAAGCGTCTTGGTGGAAATCAGCGTCGTTGGCACGATTCGCTAGCTTATCGTGTTCGGTGGTCCTCCCATTGCACGGCCACGTACGTAGTGTCCGGTTTTCTTGTCGCGCCGAAGCCGTTAGAGTCCCCGGACGTGGTGGAAATTCGATAATGGCGGCGGCGTAGACAGCAGGAGCCGCCATCGCGCATCTTTCCGTGAGTTCTCTCTGGCTGGAGAAGGACGACACGGAGGTGTTGACGCGATGGCGAAGCCCAGAATGGATCTG
>CAMCNL010000346.1 GCA_945876205.1 Candidatus Sulfopaludibacter sp. SbA3 | reverse complement strand
TGCCCGTGGTCCGCGGATGGGTCCGCGAGATCATGGGCGTGCTGTACGTCATCCACAATCGGCGGCTGCTACACATGCTCGACAGCTTTCGCCGGAATGCCCCGCTCCGAAGGTGACAAAGTAGTGTTATCCAGGCGTTGCCACTGACCGCGCTCAACGATGCCCTCCGTGCGGTCGTGCTGGAAGGGGCAGCGGTACGGGATATTTCGGCAGAGTTGGTGATCCTCGGGGCCTGGACGGTCATCCCGTTTTCCCTGGCGATGCCCCTGTTTCGCTGGCGTTAATGTCGATCCAGCACGGCTGTGGCATGTGGCCTTTCGCTTGCACTCGTTCGGTTCGTGGAAACGACGGCGATTCACCGGATCATCGAACAACACGCAGCTGTACACGGCGAAGCGCCGGCACTGCTCGACGACGGCCGGTCGTTGACCTATCGTGACCTGAACCAGCGGGCGAACTCCGTGGCCAGATGCCTGCTCGGCCACGGATTCCGCCGCGGGGCAACGGCGCTCATCAACATGCCCCGGTCATTCGATCTCGCCGTGATGTGCCTCGGCGTGCTCAAAGCCGGCGGGGCATACGCCTGGCTCGATTGCGATCCCACCTGGCCCCAGGGCATCTCGATTCCTCAGGGCGACGGGACTGGAGACGAACTGAAAGTTCTTGCCGTCGATGTGGCCGGCGCGATCGCCGCGCCCGCGCAGTCGACCGCGAACCTGCCGATCCTCACCCGCGGCTCCGACATCGCCTGTGTCATCGGCGGACTCGACCCGCGCTCGGTGCTCGTGCCGCACTCGACGGTGACGGCGCTCCTCGCCAAGCCGGTTCCGCCGCAGATGCCATGGTCAGATGACTCGGGCGCGCTCGACCTGTGGGTGGGATTGATGGCGGGCGCTGCCGTGACGATGGCGCCGCACGGGTCGCAGCAGCAACTCACCGCCGCGTAGTCCTGGTCAGCCTTCTCTCACAACCTCATGCGGCTGCTTGTCGAGGCGTAATCCCTGAAACGAGGGATGCCGGATGTTGCCGTCGTTGGTCCACTCGGTGAACATCACTTCGCACACGAGCGCCGGCGTGACCCAGTGCGCGCGGCGGCTGATCGGGCGCGGCGGCGGCGGATCGAAGGGGCCGGTCTTGCGCTCGATCGCATCGAGGCGGCGGCGCAGCTCCAGGGCGAGCTTCTGCGTGAAGCCGGTGCCGACCTTTCCTGAAAAGACGAGTTTGTCACCGTCGTAGTAGCCGATGAGCAGCGCGCCGATACCGGCGCGCATCCCCGCAGGGTCGGTAAACCCCCCGATGACGAACTCCTGCCGCAGGAGGCACTTGGTCTTGAGCCAATCGCCATGGCGTCCCTCGCGATAGGGCCGATTGCGCCGCTTCGAGATGATGCCTTCGAGACCCATGCGGCACGCCTGCTCGAAGAATGAGTCGCCGCGGCCCTCGATGTGTTCGCTGTAGCGGATCCGCCCCGTCTGCCGGCCGCCGACCAGGGTGCGCAGCCGCGCCTTACGTGCTTCGAGTGGCAGCGAGGCCATCCGCTCGCCATCGAGCTTGATCAGATCGAACACGAAGTAGGCGAGCGTCGCCCGCCCGCGAGACGACGAGTTCTGCAGCGCCTGAAAGCTGGTCTTGCCGTCGGGCAACACCATGGCGACCTCGCCATCGATGAGCGCGTCTCTGGTGGAGAGCTTCGCCGCCGCGGCGACGATTTCGGGAAAGGCGTCGGTCCAGTCCTTGCCGTTACGGCTGATCAAGGCGATGCGGTCGCCGCGGATGCGGCACCCGATCCGGTAGCCGTCGAATTTGATCTCGTGGAGCCACTCCGCGCCGCGCGGTGGCTCCTTCACGAGCGTGGCGAGTTGCGGACGGTACTCGGACTCAGGCACGCGATTGGTCGGCCATCATCACGCCGGCCTGCGCCTGTTCCGGATCTCTTCGAGCTCGCGCTGCTTGGCGGCGCGCAGCTTTTGCAGCGCGCGGCTCTCGATCTGGCGGATGCGCTCGCGTGTCACCGAGAGCCGTCGTCCGATTTCCTCCAGCGTGTACTCGCGGTCGGTGCCGAGCCCGTAACGAAGGCTGAGGACCTCGCGCTCGCGGTCTGACAAGGGCGCCATCGCGCGCTTGACCTCGTTGGCCACGTCGCTGTCGATCGCGGTGTCTTCCGGATTGCGAATGCTCGTGTCGGGGATCACGTCACCGAGCTCGGTGCTGTCGTCTTCGCCGATCTTCATCTCCAGCGAATAGGGCGTCTTCTGCGCGTCGAGCAGCAGGCGCACCTTGTCGACCGGGATCTTCAGGCGATCGGCGAGGTCCTGCGCCGTGGGCTCGCGGCCGGACGACCGCAGCGCCTTGCGCTCTTTCTCGAGCTTGTTCAGCGATTCGATGACGTGGACCGGCAGCCGGATGGTGCGGCCCGAGTCGGCGATCGCCCGCGTGATCGCCTGGCGGATCCACCAGGTCGCGTAGGTTGAGAACTTGAAGCCGCGGCGGAACTGGAAGCGATCGACCGCCTTCATCAGCCCGATGTTGCCTTCCTGGATCAGATCGAGAAAGGTGAGGCCGCGATTGAGATAGCGCTTCGCGATCGAGACGACGAGCCGGAGGTTGGCTTCCATCAGCTCGCGCTTGGTGTCGCGCAGGACGTCTTCGGCGGCTTCGATCTTGGCGAAGCGCCGCCGGAATTCGGCGCGCGGGATGCCTGCCCGCGCTTCGAGCGCGCGGCAGCGATCGACCCGCTCCGCGCGCGGGACCTGCTCGAGGTTCCGGAACTCCGCGTCCATCTCCCGCAGCTCGGTCACGATGTCGTCAATCAACGATGGACGGATCGGTTGCGCCGCGAGCTCCTCGGCGATCGCCTTACGCGTCCTGGTGATGCTCTTGTCGGTGTCGGCGCGGGTCCTGGCGCCGGTGCGCGGGTTCTCGAGACGTGCGCGAAGCTTGTCGAGCAGGGAGCGACGCCGCTTGATACGCGCGAACGCCTTCAACACCGGCGTCGTCGTCTCCTCGCGCAGCTCGCCGCCTTCGGGGAGGAGGATCAGTTCGGCGGCCGGATCGCCTTTTGTACGTATCCGGTCGGCGAGCGCCACGAGCGTCTGGACGGCGCCGGGGATGTCGCCGAGCGCCGCCACCAGATCCTTCTGCGCGTTCTCGATCCGCAGGCCGATGGCCTGCTCATCCTTGGCCTTCAGCAGCTTTCGCTTGCCGATGTGCTGGAGATAGACGCGAACGAGGTCCACGTCCTCGCGCGAGCCGGGAAGCGCGGCCCCTTCAACTTCGGGTTCTTCGTCTTCGGCGTCGTCGTCGCGCCCGGGAACCGGCTGAGCCGTAAACGCCTCCGGCTCCTCTTCGGCAAGTAGCTGTTCGGGCGCGACCTGAAACGGCTGGCCCCCCTCCGTGTCTTCGCGCTCCTCGACATCGAGGCCAAACTCATGCGCACGCCGCCGCCAATCCAGAAGATGTACCTGCGTTGACGGATCGTTCCACTCGATGAGCGATTTCCGACGGCCGGCGCGGAAGGGTAGAGGGGCGGGTCGGGACGATTTCTTCGCCATGGGTTCCCTGCTTCAGTTGCAAGGCCGTTGCCTGTGCCGCCGGGGGGCGGCGGCACAGGTAAGCCGATAGTGAGCCTACTGCCAGGCCGAATAGATAGGCTTGCTAATGAGATAAGCGGGATTCGCACCCGCTCGCGGGCGGAACTTCTGCACGCGGCCGGCGTCCACTACCCCTACGTACATGTTGCCTTCCTGATCGACGCTGATCCCGTGCACGCCCCAGAG
>CAMCNL010000345.1 GCA_945876205.1 Candidatus Sulfopaludibacter sp. SbA3 | reverse complement strand
GCGACGACTCCGACGAAATTCTTCTTCACGACGACCTTGACGAACCCCGGCATGGCCCTGGCAGAACTCTCGTCGATGCCGACGAGGTTCGCGCGAACCGTGGGCGGCCGCACCACCCGACCGTGCAGCATGCCAGGGACGCGCACGTTGTGCACGTACTCGACTCGCGCGGTGATCACGTCAGGAAGATCCACGCGGGGCGCCGGCGTTCCGAGCACCGACCACTCGCTGTGCGGTTTCCGCCTGGCATTCGCGTCGAGCGGGATGTCGAATCGCTTGCCGCCAATCAGCTCGCCGTAGGTGACGCTGCGCGACGCGTCCAACCTGGATCGAATCACGCCATTCGAAATGGTCATCTGATCGGCGGACGCGCCCAGACGCGTGGCGCCGAGCCGAACGAGCGCCTCGCGGGCGCTGGCTGCCGCGAGCGCGAGATTGGCGTCGCGAAAGTTGGTCGGATGTGACTGTGCCCCCGACGTGGTTCCCTGATCGGGCGTCAGCGCCGTGTCGCACGAAATCAGCCTGACGCGGGCGAGTGGCACGCTGAGCTCTTCGGCGACGAGCTGCGTCTGGGCCGTGTAGAGCCCCTGGCCGAGCTCGCATTTGCCCGCATAGGCGACGACGGTGCCGTCGGCGGCAATCGCAATCCAGGAGTCGAGCAGGGTACGGCGATCGGCCGGTGCCTGAGCGGATGTCACGGCCGGCATCAGGCCCAGTGGCCCGGCCACCTCCGACATCGTGAACCCGACGATGAGGACACCGGAACCCTTGAGGAATGTCCGGCGCGAAAAACACGCACGCTCGAGAGCAGCAGCCGCGTCTACAGTCATCGGCTTCATGCTGTCCTCCCTTGCTGCGCGTAGCGGTTGATCGCGCGAAGCATTCGGGTGTGCGTAAAGCACCGGCACAGCACCCCTGACAACGCCTGCCTGATCTGCGGTTCGGTGGCTTTCGGATTCTGATCCAGGTATGCCTTGGCGGTCATGATGACGCCGCTCAGGCAAAATCCACACTGCGCTGCCTGCTCGTCGATCAGCGCCTTCTGGAGAGGGTGAGGGGTTTCGGGAGTCCCGAGGCCGTCCAGCGTCGTGATATCGGCGCCACCGATCGTTCCAACTGGCGTGATGCAGGAACGAATCGCCCTGCCGTTGGAAATGACGGTGCAGGCGCCGCACTGACCCAGACCGCAGCCGAACTTCGGTCCGTGCTGCTCGAGGTCGTCGCTGAGCACATACAAGAGAGGGGTGCTCGGATCTACGTCCAGCGTGTGGGAGCGGCCGTTGACCTTCAACGCGATCTGAGCCATGACGTCCTTTCCTGCGGTTGTCGTGTTACCGCTTGAAACTGCTATCTCCCACGGTGCCGGCGGCGCCGACTTTTTCGAAGTGGTCGTAGTTGTCGCGCCTGGAACAGACCCACTGGTAGCGCAGGAAGCCCGAATTCGACGTGGTGAAGTTCAAATTGCCCTGCCACGCCTTCGTGTACGCGCCCGGATCGTCGATCGTCATCGTCAATTCGAGGCTGTCCCTATCCGCCCTCTTGTAGCGTTCGATGAAATGCAGCTTCTCCGTATGAGGGTGACCCTGCTGATCCAGCCACGTGCGATCGTTGAATCCAACGGAGTCGACCACCAGCGTGTCGCCATTCTCATACCAGCCCACTGAATGCCCGAGGTATTGCGGATCCGGGTCGGCCGGATGTTTCGTGTTCAGCCAGACGACGCGGAACTGGGGGCCGACCTCGTTGAGGATGTAGACCGCCTCGGGAGTCTGGACCAGTCGATATTTGGCAGGATAGTTGTGAATCCGCCCCACGCCCAACGGCTCGCACGTGTGAATGTACGGGTCGGTGGTGAGCTCGAACTTGGAGTCGGGTCCGCCTGTCGGCGGCACCTGCTTCATCGTGTAGTCGAGCGCCCATGGCTCATACGGGATATCGCCTTCCTTTCCTCGCCGTTGCGCGCCCCTGTCGGCCACGCTCAGGCTCTGCGAGTT
Organism: Candidatus Sulfopaludibacter sp. SbA3; assembly: GCA_945876205.1. Classification (GTDB taxonomy): domain Bacteria; phylum Acidobacteriota; class Vicinamibacteria; order Vicinamibacterales; family UBA2999; genus CANNDT01. Next base: position 1,812 of record CAMCNL010000345.1, on the reverse strand, counting down.
GGTCTGGCGCCCCGGCCGATTGTCCCGGGCCCAGTCGCCTGACAAATCGGGGACGGCAGAAGGAGGAAGGTTTGGCGGGGGACCGAGCGGGAGGTAATTCGGCCGGTCCAGGTACCCGGGCGGCGGGACGGCGGGCGCCGCCGCCGAGGCTTGCGCCCCAGCCGTGAGGGGCAGACCAATCAATGTGAACAACGCGACCACTGACATCAGGCAAGCGCGCATCGCAACATCCTCAAAGCAAAGAGCAACACCGGTTGTCGGCGCTGGGGCCAATTTTCCGCCAATCTACTTGCACGCGGGGAAAGTTATTGTCAGGGTCGATCGTTCCGAACGCGCCGAAACCCGGATAGGCCGCGTTCGCGGGAGGATCGTTCGGCTCGTCGGGCGCCACGACGCCGCACCGTTGTCGTTGGTCGACGTCACCTCCGCCGTGCCGTGGACCTGGCGCCGGACACGTCGAGGCAAGGGTGATGTCGGCATGGCGCTGTCTCGATCGGGCGCTCGATCGGCAGAACGCGCGGGCCCGCGAATTGACTCGGGCCGCGTCCTCCGCGACCACTAGAAATCGACCTGCATGCTGATCTTGGCGAATCTCGACTGCAGGATGCTCGTCGGCCGGAAGCGAGTCGCAAAATTCGGATTCACCGCCGTCACGGCGTCGCTGTTGGTCAGGTTGTAGAGGTCGATACCCATCATCGCGCGCCGCGGCCCGAAGCGGAGGATCTTGCCGATGCGCAAGTCCACCTGATTGATGCGTTCGTTGAACATGGTGCCGGGCGGAACGAGATTCACCGTCGCATTGGCGGCGCCGCCTGACAGCGGCCGTCCGAGACGCTGCGCGACGACAGCAGTCGGCACATTGTAGTTGGCGACGAGCGAGGTCGCCGAAGGAATGCTCTGAAACGTCGCCGCCAGCTGCACGTCGATGCGCGGCACGACGTAGGTGGCGATGCCCTTCGCCTGCGTCCGCATCGGCGTTTCGACGTGGCAATACGGCGTGGAGGTGGCGAGAGGAGCCATCTCCGGCAACTTGGCGAGAATCTCGCAATTGTCGGTGGTCGTCCTGCCGCTCGACACGCCGCCCTGCAGCATCATGCCGGGGCGCAGGCGCGCCTGCAGGCTCAGATCGAACCCGTTCCAGTGCTCGACCTGTTTGCCGTAGTTCTTCGACAGCGTGGTCCGGTTGTTCACGGGACGGCCAAAGGCGGCCGGCGCGCGATCGAACAGACCGGTGATGGTCTTGCCACCACCGCCCGGCAGCAATGGATCGGCGGGGGCGACGATGCTGAAGGCATCGAAGTCGGTCGGCGTGAGGTTCAGGTCGTCGGTCGCCGCGAAGTTGCCGTACCACCGCCGGTAATAGGCGACGTCCATCGACACGCGCGGCGCAAGCTCGCGCTGCAGGCCGGTGGAGAACTCCCAGTTGAACCCGCGATGCCCCCATCCCGTGCGCAGGTCGAGGTCTCGGATCTCGCTCGGGGTTTGGGTGCCGAACGCGCTGTTGGCGAGCGGCCCGCATTCCCCGTTTGCGGCGGCGCTGACCAGATCGCACTGCGGGATGAAGTCCCGGTTCGCGTCGGCCCATGACCGCGTCGTCGTGTTCACGAGGCGCCGGATGGGATTGGTGTCGGAACCGAATCCGCCGAGCGCCTGACCGGCCAGATACTTATTGAGGCTCGCGCGCAGGGCGGTCTTGCCGTCGCCGCGCAGATCGTAGGCCCACCCGCTGCGCCAGGTAATGTCCTTCCAGTTCAGGTTGTCTTCAGCGGGGAAGGCCCAGTTCCGGTTGGGGACGAGCGGGCCAGGGCCCAG
>CAMCNL010000344.1 GCA_945876205.1 Candidatus Sulfopaludibacter sp. SbA3 | reverse complement strand
ACCGTCACAAGCAGGCTGAGATCATTCGAATCGGGCAGCCGGTAATCGAGCAGGATGACGTCCACGGGCGCGGTCGTCTCCTTCAGCGCTCGGACCGCGGACTGAGCGCTGTCGGCCTCGATCACGGTGTGCCCGATGCGGGCAAGGGTTTCCGCAATCGACCACCGAATCAGAAGTTCATCTTCGACGACCAGCACGCGCAGCCGCGATGTGTGCTTCACCATGGGAAATTTTTCGTACCTGTCAAATTCTGGACTTAGATGATTTCAAGAACTGGTCCAGCAGCGGCGGCCTCTGCCAGAGCCAGCAGGATGGGTAACGACGGTGGCCTGCCAACGTCCGAGGCCACCGCCGGTCTCACACGCTCACACGCCGATCAATTGGCGACGTGCCCCTTGTCGTAGAGCGTTCCGTGCGACGCCACGGCCTGCCACCGGCCGTCCTTTTTCACCCAGACGTCGGTGTAGTGGTAGTGGCCGCTGATCGACTTCCCGCCGTAGGTGCTCTTCTCCTCCTGGCTCGTGAAGGCCACCGCGACGTCGCCGTACGGATTCACGGAGATCTCGTCGAGATCCATCGCCGTCACGACATAGGTGCCGCTCTTGAGATCGCCGATCGCCATCTCCTTGGTGTAGTTATGCGCCGTCGGACTGGTTCCGGTGAATTCCGCGGCGAGCAACTTGTCGAGCGCGTCCGCATCTTTCTTCACGATCGCGGCAACCCAGTCGCGTTCCAACTGGGTGACGGCCGCTTCGACCTCTGCGGGGGTAGACGATGCCACCGCCGGTGTCGGGGCAGCCGGCTCGGGCGGAGCGGACGCTGTGGGTACGCTGCCCTGCGAGCAGGCGGCCAGCACGACGGCGGCAGCGGCAGCAGCAAGGAGCTTCAAGTGTCGTTGCATGTTTGCGTGTTCCCTTCTGGCCCGCGGGCGATGCCGGCCGGCGACTACGCGGGCAATTGATGTGCCGTGACGCATGAGGTGTGAGCAAGGCGTGAATGCGCGGCGCAACGCGCGTGCGCCACGAGGATCGCGGGGAATTCTGCGTGCGCGAGTCCTGTTTTTTCGCAGCGGTGTCCTGGGCGAGGCCGGATCCCGGGCACCTGCTCGTGGCGCGCAACCTGCAGCAACCTGACCGACGGCAGGACGCGAAAGGATCGGGTCATGGAGACGACGGCGGCGGACCTGCAGACGGATACGTCGTATCTCGGAATGCGATTGCCCCACCCGTTCATCGCCGGGGCATCACCCTTCGGATACCGCCTCGACACCATCAAACGGCTCGAGGATGCTGGCTGTGCCGCCGTCGTGCTCCACTCACTGTTCGAAGAGCAGATCACCCTCGCAGCCGAGGGCCGGGTGGCGAACCTGGATCCCCACGATCCGGCATTCGCCGAAACGCTCGCCCACTTCCCACCCGCAAGCGAGTACCCGCTCGGGCCTGATGCCTATGCCGAGCACCTCACTCGCGCCAAGACGGCGGTCCAGATCCCGATCGTCGCGTCGCTCAACGGCACGTCTGGACAGGCGTGGCTCCGCTTCGCCCAGGTGATCGAACAGGCGGGCGCCGACGCGCTCGAGCTGAACTTCTACGACCTGGTGACGAGCCTCACCACGCCAGGCACGGCCGTCGAGCACGAGATCGTCACGACGGTGAAGGAAGTGAAGCGGGTGTTGAAGATCCCGGTGGCGGTGAAGCTCCCACCCTACTTCACCGCCCTTGGCTACCTGGCAAGAGAGCTCGACACGGCCGGCGCCGATGGTCTCGTGCTCTTCAACAGGTTCTATCAGCCGGACATCGACGTGAAGACCATGGAGCCCAGCGCCCAACTCGAGCTCTCGACCAACGCCGAGTTGCGGCTGCGGCTGCAGTGGATTGCCATCCTTTACGGCCGTGTCCGGCCCTCTCTCGCACTGACAGGAGGCGTGGCGACGCCTGACGATGGCATCAAGGCGGTGCTCGCGGGCGCTGATGTCGTGCAGCTGGTGTCGGCACTCCTGCGCCACGGGCCCGAGCACATCGGCTTCATGCGCCGCGGTCTCGAGCGCTGGATGGCCTCGCACGAATTCAGCCGCCTCGATCAGGCGCGCGGACGCTGCAGCCTCGAGCACACCCGCGACCCGGCCGCCTTCCAACGCGGCAACTACATCCGCACGCTCCATAGCTGGATCCAGCCGTGAGGCAACCGTGGAGGGATTAGTGCGGTACCCGGTCGGCGTGTCGATCACCGTACCGCTGGAGAACCGCGACCGGTTGACGGCGGCCTGCCGGGAGAGCTCTATCGGTCCGCCACGCCCGCGACGCCGTCCGGCTTCAGCGTGGGTTCCCGGCCTGGGCTGGCGCCGACCGGAAGCGTCACCGTGAATGTGGCTCCCTGGTCCTTCCCGTCGCTCGCGGCCGTGACGTGGCCGCCATGGAGCTCGACGAGGTGGCGAACGATCGCCATGCCGAGGCCGAGTCCCCAGTGCAGGCGCGTGAACGTGCCGTCGGCCTGGCTGAAGCGGTCGAAGACGTGTGGAAGGAACGCCGGGTCGATGCCCTGCCCAGAGTCGGCGATCGTCACGACGATGTCGCGCGCCTGCGCCTGCACCTCGATCCGGACATGTCCCTCCTTCGGCGTGAACTTGATGGCGTTCGACAGGAGGTTCCACATGATCTGCTGGAGGCGATCCCGGTCGGCGATGATCGGCGCCACGTCGCCGAACACCGTATCGATGACGATGCCCTTGGCGTCGGCCGCCGGCTCCACGGCTTCGAGCGCGGCGTCGATCACGGTGCGAAGGCTCACGGGCTCCAGATGGAGCTTGAGCTTGCCCCCGATGATACTGGAGACATCCAGGATGTCGGCCACCAGGTGCGCCTGCGCCTGCGCGTTCCTCTTGATGACTCGCGTGGCGCGGTCGATCGACTCGTTGTCCCGGCTACCCGTCTCCAGAATCTTCGTCCATCCGAGGATCGCGTTGAGCGGCGTGCGGAGCTCGTGAGAGAGGGTGGCGAGGAACTCGTCCTTCAATCTGTTCATCGCCTGCGCCTCGACACGAACACGCTGCTCCCGTTCGAGCAACTGCGCGAGCTCGACCTCGACGCGCTGGCGCTCGGCGATCTCGGCCTCGAGCGAGCGATTGGTCGCCGCCAGCTCGCTGGTGCGGTCCTCGACCCGGTGCTCCATGTCGTCGTAGGCACTCTTCAGGGCGTCCGCGGCCTCTTTCAGCGCCTTCCGCTGCGTGTACAGCTCGACAAACACCGCCACTTTCGAGAGGAGCACTTCAGGGGCGAGGGGCTTGAAGAGATAGTCGACGGCGCCGGCCGCATAGCCGCGGACGACGTGCGTATCGCTCTTGATATTCGCGGTGAGGAAGATGATTGGCGTGTGGCGTGAACGATCGCGGCGCCGGATCAGTTCCGCGACCTCGTAGCCGTCCATCTCCGGCATCGCCACGTCCATCAGGATCAGTGCGAAGTCCTGACCGAGCAGCGCCTTCAGCGCCTCGGCGCCAGACCGTGCGTGTACCAGTGTGTGACCGGTATCAGTGAGAATGGCCTCCAGCGCCAGCAGGTTCTCCGGGTGGTCGTCGACCAGCAGAATGCCGACGGGCGTCATCGCGCCTCCACCGGCACGCCGGCCAGCGCCCCGAGCACGCGCCCGAGGTCGCGCAGTCCGAGCACGTGGTTGACCGACGTCGCCGCGAGGGCGGCGCGCGGCATCACATCGCACGCGGCTGAGGTGGGTTCCTGCACCAGGGCACACCCGCCGCGCGCGCGAATCGCGCGGAGCCCCTGGCTGCCGTCCGCGCTCGCACCCGTCAGCAT
>CAMCNL010000343.1 GCA_945876205.1 Candidatus Sulfopaludibacter sp. SbA3 | reverse complement strand
GACAACATGGCGTTGTCGGTGACCTATCTCGGCAACCACATGGTCAACGTCTGGGGCACGGTCGACAACAACCCGGCACTGGTGACGACGCCGGGGGCGACCCCCACGGCGCCGTGCACCGCGAACCTGCCAGGCCAGGCGCCGCGGACGTTCGCCAACTGCAACGGCTCGCTCGATCAGCGGCGTGAGTTCAGCCTGCTCAATCCCGCCGTCGGACAGTTCTACGGCTATCTCGACACGATCACCGACGCCGGGTGGCAGGACTACCAGGGCCTGCTGCTCAACGTGCAGCGCCGGTCGATCGGCGGCATCACCACCAGCGCCAACTACACCATCTCGCGCTGCGAAGGGCTGATTAACCAGGGCGGCGGCCCGCTGAACGTCGCCACGGGCTACATGAAGCCGGTCTCACTCCTCAATCCACCGTCCGAGGCGGATACGAAGAAGATTTACGAGGAAGACAAAGGCCGGTGCTCCGACTGGCGGAAGCACATCGTCAATCTGACCGCCAGCGTCGAGACGCCGCAGTTCAGCTCCACCGCGGTGCGTGCGCTGGCGTCGGGCTGGCGGCTGTCAGGCGTGTTCCGGGCGCAGTCCGGCTCGCCGCTGACGGTGACGACCGGCTCCGATCGGGCGCTGTCGGGCATCCAGGCGAGCATTCAGCGCGCCAGCCAGGTGAAGGACAACCCGTACGGCGACGGCACGCTCAACAAGTGGCTCGACGCAACGGCGTTCGCGCAGCCGGCGCTGGGCACGTATGGCAACTCGGTGCGCAATGCCTACGACGGTCCCGGCTTCAGGACGCTCGATTTTTCCCTCGTCCGTCAGTTCGGGCTCGGGAACAACCGCCGCCTCGAGGCACGCGTCGAAGCGTTCAACGCGCTCAACTGGTTCATCCTGGGCAACCCCGGCACAAACCTCAGCGCCGCGACCTTCGGCCGCATCACCACGAGCCCAGTCGATCCGCGCGTGATGCAGTTCGCGCTGAAGTACCAGTTCTGATCTGAGGGGGACAACCGATTGCCGGTGCGAAGGTTCGTTGGCTTAACGCTACCGGCCGCGGCGCTCGCGGGTATCCTGACGGCCGCGGCGCTTCACGCCGCGGCCGGCTCCGTGCCGGCGGCTGCCCAGACGCCCACACCCGCCACAGACGCCGCCAGCGAGCGGCAGCTGCTCGAGCGGTACTGCTTCAGTTGTCACAGCGAACGCGCGAAGGCCGCCGGCGTCGACTCGGCGCGCAAGCTCTCGCTCGACGTGCTCGATACCTCACGCGTCGCGCACGATGCGCGCACCTGGGAGCTCGTGGCGCGCAAGCTTCGCGCGGGCATGATGCCGCCCGCGGGGACGCCGCGGCCCGATCCCGCGGCCTATGAATCCATGAGCGCGTGGCTCGAGGGCGAGCTCGATCGCGCCGCGACGCCGTACACGCCGCCTCCCGGGCTGCATCGTCTCAATCGCACCGAATACGCCAACTCGGTGCGCGACCTGCTCGACCTGCCGATCGATCCCGCGAAGTACCTGCCGTCGGACGACTCGACCTCGGGCTTCGACAACATTGCCGGCGCGCTCGGCATCTCGTCGACGCTGGTCGAGGCCTACGTCACGGCAGCGCAGAAGATCAGCCGCCTGGCGCTGGGCCTTCCCGAAGAACCCACACTCGTCGTCTATCGCGCGCGCGAAGACACGACGCAGGACTATCACATCGAAGGGCTGCCGTTCGGCACGCGCGGCGGGCTGCTCGTCGAGCACCTCTTTCCATCGGACGGCGAGTACACGATCACGGTGACGCCGATCTTTGGCGACAACATGACGCCGACCGGTTTCGGCTCCGTGCCGTGCGAGCGGATCGAAGTGCTGATGGACGGCGACCGGCTCGGGCTGATGGACTGGAACGGAGGCGGACGTGCGCCGGCCACCGAGTGCCGCGGCGAGCGGCAGGCCGCGTCGCGAACCGGGCAGGCGGGTCCTGAAGCCTTCTTCGGCGGCCGCGGCGGCGCGGCGATGCGCGTGCGCTTCAAGGCGACCGCGGGCGCGCACAAGCTTGGCGCCACGTTCCTGGCCACGCAGTACGCGCCGCTGCTCGATCTCGACCGCCGCTTCCGGCGATCGACGATTCAAACGGGCCCGACGCCGGGCTACACGTTCTTCCCGCACGTCGGCACGATTCGCATCGAGGGACCGTACAGCGCCACCAGCGCGACCGATTCCCCAAGCCGGCGCCGTGTCTTCGCGTGCACGCCGGCGCGTCCGGCTGATGAAGAGGCGTGCGCCCGCCGAATCGCGCAGAGCCTCGCCACCCAGGCCTTCCGGCGGCCGGCGACGGCCACCGACGTCGATTCACTGATGGAGTTCTACCGGCTCGGCCGCCGCGAGAAGGATTTCGAGGTGGGCGTCGAGATGATGCTCACGCGCGTGCTCGCCTCGCCGCAGTTCATCTACCGCATCGAAGAAGAGCCCGCGAGCCTGGCTGCCGGCCAGGCATATCGCATCAGCGACATCGATCTCGCCTCGCGCCTCTCGTTCTTTCTCTGGAGCAGTCCACCCGACGCGACGCTCCTGCGGGCGGCGCAGCAGGGACGTCTCAAGGACCCGGCCGGCCTCGAACAGCAGGTGCGGCGCATGCTCGCGCATCCGAAGGCGAAGGCGCTGACCGTGAACTTCGCGGGCCAGTGGCTGAACCTGCGCGGTCTCGACAGCGTGGCGCCGGTCGCGTCGCTCTATCCCGACTTCGACGATCCGTTGCGGCAGGCAATGCGCACCGAGGTCGAGATGCTGTTCGACAGCATCGTTCGCGACGATCGCAACATCCTGGAGCTGTTGACCGCCGACTACACCTTCGTCAACGAGCGCCTCGCGCTGCACTACGGCATCCCGAACATCTACGGCAGCCAGTTCCGTCGCGTGACGCTCGGTCCCGGAATGGAAAATCGTCGTGGTCTTCTCGGGAAGGGTGCCTTCCTGACGGCGACGTCCAAGCCCGACCGTACCTCGCCGGTCAGCCGCGGCAAGTGGATCATGACCAACATATTCGGCATGAGCCCGCCGGACCCGCCGCCGGACGTGCCGCCGCTGCCGCCGCGCGCGACCGACGCCCGCGGCAGTACGAAGGAGCCGACGATGCGCGAGAAGATGATCGAGCATCGGGTGCGGCCCGACTGCGTGCAGTGCCACCGGCTGATGGATCCGATTGGTTTCGCGCTCGAGAATTTCGATGCGGTTGGGCTGTGGCGGAGCCACGACGAGGGGTCGCCGATCGATGCATCGGCGCAGGTATTTGACGGTACGATGGTGGACGGCCCGGCGGCGCTCCAGCGGTGGACGACCCGCTATTCGGGTCAGTTCATGCGGGTGAGCATCGAGAAGCTCATGATCTATGCGCTTGGACGCGGTCTCGAGTACCAGGACATGCCGCTCGTGCGCACCATCGCCCGCGACGTCGCGCGTCAGGACAATCATTTCTCCGCGCTGGTGATGGCCATCGTCAGGAGCGCGCCGTTTCAGACCAATACGAAATCGCAGCCCGGCACCTAGTGTTCCCGTGGGTACGCCAGGTTCCCGTGAGTACGTCGTGTCCGGCTTTCTTGTCCGCCGAAGCCTTGGCGAAGGCGGAAGCCGGACCGTGTAGAGGAAACAACATGGCTTTTATCTTCAAGAAGCACGTTCCCCGCCGGCTCTTCCTGCGCAGCACCGGCGTGACGCTGGCGCTGCCACTGCTCGATGCGATGGTGCCCGCAGGGTCGCTGGCGCAGACCGTTGGCGCGGAGCCGAAGACGCGGTTCGTCGGCATGTTCTTTCCCCACGGCATGGCGCCGGGCCACTGGGAG
>CAMCNL010000342.1 GCA_945876205.1 Candidatus Sulfopaludibacter sp. SbA3 | reverse complement strand
AGCTCTGGACGATTCGCGCAGTGCGCCGGGTCGAACAGGAGGACCTCGTCCTCTACGACGCGCTCGTCGACGCCGACGCACTCCGGACGCTCACGCGCGCGCAGTGCTTCTGCGTCGGCAAGCGGGCGCGGCGCGACAGCGTGCCGCAGGAGACGATCAATCGCCTCATGATCCGCGCGGCGAAGCAGGGCAAGCAGGTCGTTCGGTTGAAGGGCGGCGACCCGTTCGTGTTCGGCCGCGGCGGCGAGGAAGCGCTGGCGCTGGTGAAGGCGGGCGTCTCGTTCGAGGTCGTGCCCGGCGTCACCACCGCGGTCGCGGCGGCGGAGCTCGCGGGCATTCCGGTGACGCATCGCGGCGTGGCGTCGGCATTCCTGGTGATGGCCGGCCACAATTCCGACGCGATCGAGAACACGCTGGACGCGGTGCGGCCCAACAGCGTGTCGCTGGTGATGATGATGGGGATCGGGGCGCGCGGCGAGCTGGCTTCGCGGCTGATGGCACACGGTTGGGGGCGCCAGACGCCCATGGCCATCATCTGCAGCGCCTCTACGCCCGATGAATGGATCTGGACGGGGGTTCTGTCGGAGGCCGGCGCCGTGGCGCCGCCAGAGGGAGCCGCCGGCGTCATGGTTGTCGGAGAAGTTGTTCGAGTGCGTGAAGCACTGGTCGGTGCAGTGCCGACACACGAGGTGATGTATGGCCGTCGTTGATCAGGATCAGGCAGTAGGGCGCGAACGCCCAGCGTTCGGCAACAAGCGCGACATCGACGAGTTCGTCGAGGTGCTCGGCCGCTACGAGCGCGGCGAGATTTCTCCCGACGACTGGCGCCGTTTCCGCCTGCTGCGCGGCACCTACGGCCAGCGCCAGGACGACGTGCAGATGATGCGGATCAAGATTCCGCAGGGCATCGTCACCGGCCAGCAGTTGCGAGCGCTCGGCGACGTCTCGGAGAAATATTCACGCGGTTTCGGCCACATCACCACCCGCCAGAATATCCAGTATCACTTCGTGCTGCTCAAGGACGCCGAGCACGCCATGCGCGATCTCGAACAGTTCGGGATGACCACTCGCGAGGCGTGCGGCAACTCGGTGCGCAACATCACGTCGTGTCCCTATGCCGGCGTCGCGCACGACGAGGTGTTCGACATCACGCCGTACGCCGAAGCGATGACCCGGTATTTCCTCGGACATCCACTCTCCGGCGTCCTGCCGCGCAAGTTCAAGATCGCGTTCGAGGGATGCCCCACGGATCACGCGCTCGCGTCGATCCATGACCTCGGCTGGTTCGCGCGCATCGTCGACGGCCGCCGCGGCTTCCGCCTGACGATCGCGGGTGGCACCTCGATCCTGCCGATCTCGGGATACCTGCTCTATGAATTCCTGCCGGAGGAGCAGATGCTCGAAGTGGCCGAAGCGATCGTTCGCGTCTATCACCGGTTTGGCGATTACCAGCATCGGCAGCGCAACCGCATGAAGTTCCTCATCCGCCAGCTTGGCTGGGACGGGTGGCGCGCGAAGTACGAAGAGGCGCTCGCGGAAGTTCGCGCAGAAGGCGGGGTGCCCTTCAAGTTGAGTCCTCGGGCGCTCCAGCCCGAGCAGGCACCCGACTGGGCTCCGGCGGCGGCGCCATCGGTCGATGACGTCAAGCGCCTCGCGGCACGCGTGGAGGTGCACGGGCCCGGGATCCTGCCCGGCACGGTCAAGCTCCAGACCTTCTCGGATTCGTATCTGAGCTGGATGCACACCAACGTCGGCCTGCAGCGGCAGGGCGGCTTCGTGCATGTCACGGTGCGGCTCCCCCTGGGCGATATGACCGCAGGACAGATGCATGTGCTGGCTGACCTGGCCGAGGCCTACAGCGACGGCACCGCCCGTCTCACGATTGAGCAGAACGTACTCTTCCGGTGGGTGAAGATCGCCTCACTCGAGGACCTTTATCGCCGCCTCCAGGCCGCTGGGCTCGGCGCCGCCGGTGCGAACACTCTCGCCGACGTGGTGAGCTGCCCGGGTGCGGAGAGCTGCCGGCTCGCCGTGACGCAGTCGCGCGGACTTGGACGCACCCTCACCGAGCACCTGGACAAGCACCCGGAGTTCGTGACGCTGGTAGAAAACGGAGACATCAAGATCAGCGGATGCCCGAACGGCTGCGGCCAGCATCACATCGCTGCGATTGGATTCCAGGGCAGCGTTCGCAAGGTTGGCGACCAGGCGGTACCGCAGTACTTCGTGCTGGTCGGCGGAGGCAGCACCGAGTCGGGCGCCCGGTTCGGAAAGGTCGTCTCGAAGATCCCGGTGCGGCGCATGACGGAGGCGATCGATCGGCTGCTGACGATGTACCAGGGCCAGCGAGAACCCGGCGAATCGCTCGGCGCGTTTTTCAGGCGCGTGCCGCCGGCGCTCGCCACCGATGCGCTGAAGGATCTGGCGCAACTGCTGCCCGGCGAAGCGACGCCGCAGGATCTTGTCGACCTGGGCGATACCAGTGCGTTCGAAATGGTTGTGATGGACGGAGAGTGCGCCAGCTGAGTTCGCTGGCATGGTCTTTGGAACACACCTGGTGGGAGACCCACCATGTCTGATCGCCGACGCGACGAAAGCCCGGAAATCAAGAAAGACCAGCAGGTCCTTCGCGAAGTGCTCGACGAGATCAGCACTGAAATCAAACAGGACCATACCGAGGCGCACTACCGTAACCCCAACCGCGATCAGGCGCGCGGCGACTGGGACCGCTCGCGCCGCCACACCGACGAAGGCACGAGCCGAGACGAGAGCGACCTCGCCGACGACGGCCTCGGACCCAAAAACACGCCCTGACTCCGACGTACACTCAACAGGTGGTGAAATTCGAGTCCCTGGACCCCGAGATCCGCGGGGTCCTGGGCAAGAAGGTGAGCGAGCTCGGGTTGAAGCTCGAGGGCTCGCCTGTCGAAGGCTACGTGCGCGAGCTCTACAAGGAGATCGAGCGCCGCGGCCTCAAGAAGTTCCGTCCGGTGTGTTACCTCACCGATGAATGGGGATGTCCCGACCAGCAGCCGGTGCTGGGCATTCCTTTTTACCTGGCGGATCCAAAGCTGCGGCGGCTCGAGAAGGCAGTCGACGCGCTCGAGAGCGAGCGCCAGATCATGATGTACATGCGCCACGAGGCCGGGCATGTGTTCAACTACGCCTATCGGCTGTACACCACGCCCGAGTGGCGGACGCTCTTCGGTCCGTTCTTCAGGTCTTATCGGGACGACTACAAGCCGATTCCGTTCAGCAAGAGCTTCGTCCGCCACATCGAAGGCTGGTACGCCCAGAAACATCCCGACGAGGACTTTGCCGAGACGTTCGCCGTGTGGCTGACGCCGCGCAGTGCCTGGAAGCGGCAGTACAAGGGCTGGCCGGCGATCAAGAAGCTGCGCTACGTCGAGCGGATGGCGAAGCGCCTTGCCAATACCGACCCGGTCGTCAACACCGGCGAGGTGGATATCACGCCGGATGACATCGGCGAGACCGTCGAGCAGTTCTACGAGAAGGCGTCCCAGGAGCGGCAGGCGCGCATCGATATCGCCCTCGACGTCCACCTCGGACAGATCTTTTTGACCCGCAGGCGAAAGGAATCGAAACCCGCGGCCGATATTGTCAGCAGGCACACGCCGGAGCTGGTCGAGAAGATCACCTACTGGACCGGCGTGCGGCGGCCAATCGTCCGGGGACTGATCGATTCAATCTGCCGGACGTGCGAGCGAATGAAACTCTGGGGTGAGATTGGCGAAGAAGCGCGCTATCTTGTGGAGGTCACGGCGCTGGCCACAACACTCGCGATGAACTTCCTCGCGCGAGGGCGGTTCGAAACGTAATGAGCAAGCTCAAGATTCTGG
>CAMCNL010000341.1 GCA_945876205.1 Candidatus Sulfopaludibacter sp. SbA3 | reverse complement strand
CCATATATGCCTTCGTCGAAGATCGGCCGGCTAAGCAGCGTGGCGCAATCGACGTCGTCCCAGTCGGTGAGCACCTCTCGGATCGGGATGCCTCTTGCGTTGTCGTTGCCGTCGGGCACACGGATCGCCGATTCCTGAGCGAGCGTGGTCGCCGCCGCGACGAGGCGGGCGCCTAGACGTAGCCTCTCGATAGCGATCGGACGCGCCTCCGATCGATCTTGATCGCGCTCCTCCAGCCGGCGGGCAATACTGTTCTGCATAAGCTCAAAGCGCGAGCCGATCCGCTGATGGTCGTTCCAGAACTCAACGAGCTCAGCCAAGTCCTGTGGGCGCGTGGTCAGCGACCAAACATCTCTGCGATCTACTGCCGCCCGGAACGCTTTGGGCTCCTGCACGTTCTTACCGCGCAAAAAGGCATCGATCTGCGTGCCATGCAGGTCGTCGAGTGCGACGATTCTGAAAGGCTCCGTCGAGCTTGCGCCGGGCTGCCCTGCCGTACCGCGGCTCCGTTGATGCCTGTCCGCTGAAACGGCCTCGTCGGCCGGCCTCTGAGGGGGTTGATAAGGGAGCGCAGCCCGACACAACAGGAGGTCGGTTTTCGCTCGCCAAGCCGTCGTTCGGCCTGTGATCACGATATGCGCCTGCTGTAACACCGGCGCGAGCAACCTACCTAATTTCCTGATCGCGCGTTCGAAGTCCTTCGGGTCGCGCAGCCGAGCCTCATCGACGGAATCGAGCAGCAGCCACCCCACCTCACCGGAGGCAGCCCAGATATTAAACTCCTCGAAGCTGCCCTCCTCGAAGGCATCCTCAAAATCCTGAGTGACATGCTCGATACGCACGAAGAAGGCGGGCTGGCTCTCCTGTCGGAGCTTGCGGGCGACATTGCGGATCTCCTCCGTCTTACCCGAACCCGCCTCGGACAGCAGGATGACGCGATGTTCGCTCAACTGGAGATAAGAGAACACCGCGGTGCGGCACTCCGCGAGGGACCGCGTCTGCCAAGAAATTGCTCGGTGTCTCGGTGCCTCGGCGTGCCGTGAGGGATGAAGTCCGGCTGAAGCCGGACACTACGTACGGTGGGTCACTTCAGGAGATCCGCGACCTTGGCAATACCGGCTTTGGCACAGCCTTCATCGGTTTCCTGATTTGACCCGGCGCTGCCGACACCGCCGAAGGTGTCGGTGCCCACCTGAATCGGCAGGCCGCCGCCGAGCGCGAGCACGTCGGCGATGTCGCGCTGTGCGGCGTAGGTGGGGTCTTCGATCGTTCGCTTCTGAAGGGCGGAGGTCGGCGTGCGGAACATCCGCGCGGTGTAGGCCTTGCGCCGCGCCATCTCGGCCATCTGCGTCGTCGCCTGCTCGTCGCGCAGCAGCACCAGCACCTGCCCCGCGCGATCGACGACCGCCGCCGCCGTGTTGAATCCCTTCGCCTTGCACTCGGCCAGCGTCGCCTCGGCAATCATCTTCGCCATCGGCAGCGACAGATTGCGCTGCATCACGACACCCTGACTGGCCGCGCTGGCTGGCAACAGCGCCGCGACGGCGACGACGGAAAGAACCATTTTCATCTCGGTGCCTCGGTGCCTCGGTGTGTCGTGACGGTGAAGGCTGTCCCGAATACAGATTCCTAGAATTTCTCTAATCTCAGCTCGCTGCGCGCGACGTCCACCGACACGCGGTAGTCGCCGAGGAACTTGTGGCCGACGATGCCACCGAGCTCGAAGCCAAGCAGGACGCTCGGAGCGCGGAGATTGAGCACCGCGAGGCCGACCTTGCGGTAGCCGATGGTGTCGAAATCAAGGTCGATGCCCGGCATCAGGAAGGCGTCCACGTCGAGTCCGGACATGCCGAAGACGCGCAGCGCGATGCGCCGCGACGGCAATGGCATCTCGAGGCCGTTGGCGGTGTCGGAGCTGATCGAAATCATCTCGCCGCCGGTATCGACCACGAAATACGCGGGGTGCTGTGAGTTCAGCATTCCTCGCACCATCGGCAGCCGGTTGACCCGCATCGGCAGGCGGAAGTCGGCGGCGGCCTCGGGCAGCGTGCGCGCGAGGATCACCTCGTGCCGCTTGTAGTCGACGACCACCGACATCCCCAGCGACACCGGCGACAGGCTCTCGCTCTGCCACCGCGGCAGGCCCGAGAGGCGTGTGCTTCGGATGGCGAGCGGGACGTTGCGCATCCGGAACCGGCCGATTTCGATCCGGTCGGCGCGCCC
Source organism: Candidatus Sulfopaludibacter sp. SbA3 (assembly GCA_945876205.1). Lineage (GTDB taxonomy): Bacteria > Acidobacteriota > Vicinamibacteria > Vicinamibacterales > UBA2999 > CANNDT01. The sequence goes on along the minus strand of CAMCNL010000341.1, from coordinate 1,647 downwards.
GAGGTCGAGGCGGTTCAGGCTGGCCGCGCCGACGCCGGCCGTGAGCGTCGACGTCACCGTCGCAATGCCGGCGCGGCGGGCTGTCTCGCGCGAGACGCCGGTGCGCTCGGAGCCGGTGTCGAGCACGAATTCGACGTTGATGTTGTTCAGCCGTCCCTGCAGCAGGATCTTCTTGTTCACCAGCTTGAACGGCACCCGGTAGATCTCCGGCTCTGCGCCGGGGCGCTCGCCCTCGATCATCAGCGGCTGCTTGCCCTTGAAGCTTCGCAGGAGCTTAATCTTGGACAGGAAGACCGACGCCGAGGAGTCCTGAGGATTGGGCAGCAGGCTGATGTACTGCTCGAAGGCGGTCGCCGATTCATCGAAGCGGCGGAGCCGCTCGTAGATGTGTCCGAGCAGCGCCTGGATCTCGGGATCGCGCGGCGCCGAGGCGGCGGCGGCGAGCGCCTCGGTCAGCGCTTCGTCGAGCCGCGTACGCGTGGCGAGCGACCGCGCGAGGCCGAACTGCGCGCGCGACGACTGCGGCTCCAGGGCGAGCGCCACGCGGTACTGCGTATCCGCCTCGTCGAACAGCCCCTTCGCCCAGAGCGCGTCACCGTACAACGTCTGCGCCTCGGGGTCGTTCACCGCCGAGGCGCTCAGCAGCTCGCCGTCGTGCCGCGCGACGTCGAACTTCGCGATTCGCAGCGCGCCGCGTATCCTGGCCTTGCGCGCCCGCGCCACGAGCGCCTGGTCGTCACTGCTGGCCGCGAGGTCGAAGGCGTCCAGCGCCTCGAGATAACGGCCTGCTTCGATCAGTTGCGTAGCCAGTTGAAACTGCACGTGCGCATCATCCACGGATGATTGGTTGGCGGCCCGCCCGACGATGGTGCACGCCGCAAGCGCGGCGATGGCGATAGCAACGCGTTTCAAAACTTCTCCAGTCGCAGCTCGCTGAGCTCCATGTCCATCGACACGCGATAGCTGCTGAGGAACTTGTGACCGATGATGCCGCCCACCTGGAACCCCAGGAGGACGCTTGGCGCGCGAAGATTCAAGACGACCAGCGGATAGTTGCGGTATTCGATGCGATCGAAGTCGAGGTTCACCCCCGGCAGCAGGAAGGCGTCGCGGTCCCACCCGGAGGTGCCGTAGACGCGCAGCGGAATGCGGCGATACATTGATTTCTCGAGCGAGTCGGCCGTGTCGCTGCTGATCGAGATCACTTCCCCGCCGGTGTCGACGACGAAGTACGCCGACTTGGTGGAGTTGAGGAGACCGCGGACCATCGCGAGCCGCGCGATCCGCATCGGCAGGCGGAAATCGGAGGGTCGCGCGGGCAGGTGCCGGGCAATCGTCAGGAGCCGGGCCTGGTAGTCGATGGTGATCGACATGCCGAGCGACAACGGCGAGAAGCTCTCGCCTTCGCGCTTGGGGATGCCGTTCAAGGCCGGATTCTTGATCAGCACCGGCAGGTTGCGCACCTGCAGCGTGCCGATCTCGAGCGAGTCGAGGCGCGCCAGTTGAAGACCGCGCAGGCCGACTTCGCCGACGCCGGCGCTGAGCGTGTAGGTGATCGGCCGCACGCCGGCGCGCTGCGCGGTCTGTGCCGACAGCACCGTCTCCTCGGAGCCGGTGTCGAGCACGAAGTCCTGCGCGGTGCCGCCG
>CAMCNL010000340.1 GCA_945876205.1 Candidatus Sulfopaludibacter sp. SbA3 | reverse complement strand
CCCTTCCCCCTCTCCCCTTCCCCCTACCTCCTTCAGAATCCGTACTTGAGTCCGAACTGCATGATGCGCGGGTCGCCGGCCGACGCCTGGACGCGGCCGAATGACGCCACGTTCAGGTTGGTGCCGGGATTGCCCCAGTTGAAGTGATTGAGCAGGTTGAACGCCTCGAGACGTACTTCAACCGTCTGTGACGCGGCGAACCGCACGACCTTCGAGAGCGCCATGTTGATCGTCCAGAACGCCGGGCCCTTGATGCTGTTGCGCTCGAGATCGCCGAACGTGCCGAGCGCGGGCTGCGCGAACGCGGCGCGGTTCAGATAGTTGTCGAGCGTCTTCGCGCCGTAGACCTCGTCGCTCACCTGGTTGACGCGCTGCTCCTGGAAGCGCTGACCGTTGAGCGCCCGATCGGTGCCCGTGGTGACGGTCAGCCAACTGCCCGACCGCGTCAGGATCACGCCCGACACGCGCCAGCTCGAAGCAATCGCACTCAAAACGGCGTTCCCTAACTCGGGCGTCTCGTAGCCGACGCTGAGATTCGCGACGTGGGTGCGATCCGACTCGCAGTGCCCGCGATCCGCTTCCGGGTGCGCGGGATCGGTCGGCCCCTGCGCCAGCTGCGGAAACCCACCAGTGGTGTTGTCGCCGAAGCAGCGCGACCACGTGTAGTTGCCGTTCAGCGAGACGCCCGCGACATTGCGATTGCGTGCCGACAGCTTCAACCCGCGATACGTCTGCGAGCCGATGTCGGTGTGCACGTCCAGGTTGCCGATCAGCGCGGCGGCCGCCGGATTCTCGCGCGACAGCGTCAGCACGCGCCGCTCGTTGAGGTTGGCGGCGGTGCTGCACACAGGATACGAAACGCCATTGAGCACGCAGGGCGCCGTACCGAGGAAGACACCCGGGTTCGCCTGGATCTGCGTCCAGAGCCGGTCCGAGTAGCCGCCGAGATAGCTGGCGCTGACGCCCCACTGCGCGCCGAGCTGCTGCTCGATCGTCACGTTCCACGACTGCGAGCGTGGTGAATTGATGTCGGGGTCGGTCGCGCCGAATGCGCCGTAGGTCAGGAACTCGGTGTTCGCGGTCGTCGCGATCGGATGCGGATCGCCGCCGACGTGGCGGTAGGGCGCGTCGAGACCACCGGGAGGATCCTGGAGCAGCGATCGGTTGCCCCACGGCGGCGCGCCGGCGTTGATGTTGTGGCGCTCTCCTGTCGGAAAATCGTAGCCGATCCCGTAGGAAGACCTGACCGCCGTGCGGCCGTCACCGTGCACGTCCCACGCAACGCCGCCGCGAGGCGAGAGGTTCAACCACTGCTTGTGCAAGCCGGTCTTGCCGGCGGGAAACCCTTCGTCACCGGGATAGGTAAAGCCCGCGGGCGCCCTGAGGAACACCGTGCTCTTCACGTTCTTCTTGAAGTTGTCGAGGCTGAAGTTGTAGATGGCGCCGTTGGTCACGCTCTGACCCAGGAACGGTTCCCACCGCAGGCCGGCGTTGACGGTGACGCGCGACGTCGCCCGCCACGTGTCCTGCCCATAGACGCCGTAGTACCACATGTCCATCGGCAGCGCATTCGCGGCGCCATGCTCCAGGCTCGCGACACGCCCGAGCAGGAAGTCGCCGAGCCCCAGGCCGGTGCTCTGCCCGTTCACGATCCAGGTGCCGCCCGATCGCGCGTTGGTCAGGAAGTCCATCTTCAGGTACGCCAGGCTCACGCCGCCGCCGAACTGATGGCTCCCACGCACCAGCGTCAGATCGTCGGAGACCTGGTAGCTGTCGGTGTTGAAGATGCCGCTGTTGACGCCGCCGATGGCGAAGCCGCCGGTCACGCTGTAGGACATCTCGCCGGGGCTGTAGCTGTAGACGTCGGAGCCAATGTCGTACGGCGAGAACCACTTCTTCGTGCTGCGGCTGACCCGCGTGCGGTTGTAGGTCACGCGGAGCGATTGCACGGCGTTTGACCCGAACACCATCGTCGAGCCGCCGACGATCCCCTGATAAAGATTGTCGACGCCCTGGGCGCTCGTCGTCAGCACGTTGTCGGACGTTTCGTAGGGCGGCGGCTTCTTCGCGAACTTGAACATGTAGCGCGCGAAGATCGAGTGGTTGGCGGTCTGCTGCCAATCGACGCGGCCGAGGCCGTCACCTTCCTTGCTGTCGTTCGGCAGCGTGTAGGTGATCTGTCCGCAGGGGTCGGTGGTCGTCGGCAGGCGCTTCGCCATGTTCAGCGCCGCGGGGCTGAACGCCGACGGGCTGATGCGATTGTTCACGAACCCACCGCGCAACACGACGTCTCGTCCCTGGCACGCTGCGGAGGCGAAGGTCGAGAAGTCGCCGGCCAGCATGGCGGTGTTCGGCACGTAGGAGATGTTCGACGCCGGCGTCTGGGTGACATTGGTCCCCTGGTAGCCGCCGAAGAAGAACAGCGTGTCCTTCATCACCGGCCCGCCGAGCGTTCCGCCGAACTGGTGACGCGTCAGGCCATCGTCTTTACGCTCGCGGGTGGCCGGATCGATCGCGGCAAACGGATCCTTCGCGTTGAAGCGCTTGTCGCGGACGAACTCGAACGCGTTGCCGTGCAGGCTATTGGTGCCCGACTTGGTCACGGCGTTCACCGATGCGCCGGAGTGCATGCCGTTCTGCGCGCTCAGCCCGCTGGTCGCGACGCTGAACTCCTGGAGCGCGTCGGGAAACGGCATCGGCAGGTTCGCGTTGTTGTTGACGTCGTTGTGCATCGCGCCGTCGAGCGTGTACGCCACGCCGAACGACAGGCCGCCGGCCACGGAAATCGTGACGCCGCCAGTCATCGCGCGATTCGAGGCGACGCCGGTCTGCACGGCCGCGCCGGCGAGCACGATCAGGTCGGTGACCTGGCGGCCCTGCAGCGGCAGCTCGACGATGCGCTCGTTTTCGACGACGTCGCTGATGCCCGCGCTGCGGACGTCGACCAGCGGCGCCGCGGCTTCGACGGCCACCGTCTCCTCGAGGCTGCCGACCGCGAGCGTCGCGTTGATCGTCGGCGTGGCGCCGACCTGGAGCACGATGCCGGTCTGCAGGTAGGTCTTGAATCCCTGGAGCGACACTTCCAACCGGTACGGTCCGGTCGGCAGGTTCGGCATCGAGTAGGTGCCGTTCCCTTCGGTTACGGCCGATCGCGTGAAGCCGGTATCGGTTTGTGTTGCGGTGACGGTGACGCCCGGCAGCACGGCGCCGCTTTCGTCGGTGACGCGGCCGTTGAGTTCAGCGGTTGCCTGCGCCCACGCGAGGGCGCTGCCGAGAAGAACCATCAAGGCGCCGACGGCGAGATTCCTGAGAAAGCGCTGCATCACAGCCTCCGTCATGTCATTTCCGGCCGATGTAGGTGACGTGCAGGCTGCACTTCTACGGGACGCTGAGCGAAGTGTCAAGGTCTTTCCCACTGGTGAGGGACCCGCCTGCGCGCTAGACTGTGGCTCATGATCGGCCGACGACGCTGGACGCTTGCTGCCGCCATCATCACGATGGCCGCGGCGGCGACCGTGCACGCCCAGTTTGGCCGCGGCTTCTTCAACGCCCGCGTCGCGACGCCGCAGGACTTCGACGGCATGTTCCACTACTGCCGCGTCGTCTATCGCCCATCGATGAACGGCAGCGGCGGAAGCTGGCGCACCGATTTTCCGCGCGCCGATCAGAATCTCTCGATCCGGCTTGGCGAGCTCACGAAGGTCAGCGTCAGCAAGAGGCCAGGCGGCGAGCCGAACATCCTGCTCGTGCGGCTCGGCGGCGACGAGATGTTCCAGTGCCCGCTGGCGATCATGTCGGCGCCGGGCGATGCCTCGATCGACACGACCGAGGGCGCCAAGCTGCGCCAGTACCTGCTCAAGGGAGGGTTCCTGT
>CAMCNL010000339.1 GCA_945876205.1 Candidatus Sulfopaludibacter sp. SbA3 | reverse complement strand
CCAGACGCGGCCGGTGAGCGCGATGAGCACGGTGACCGCTGCGCCGATCAGCACGACGCCCGCGCGGCGCGGTCGCCACGTCGAAACGAGCTTCACGAGGGTGGCCGGCGCCCGCGGCGCGAGCGCGGCCAGGGGCGCCGGCTCATCCTCGATGATGGCTGACAAGGTCTGCACCGCCGTGTCCCTGTGAAACGCCCGCGTCCCGGTGAGCATCTCGTAGAGCACGGCGCCAAAGACGAACTGATCCGTCCGGGCGTCCACGATGCCCCCGTGTTGGAGCTGCTCCGGCGCCATGTAACCGGCGGTGCCCAGCAATGTGCCGGCGTTGGAGACGGGCGTGGCCGTGCTGGCCCCGTCGAGCGCGGCCGCGGTGGGGTGGACGAACTTGCCGAGGCCAAAGTCGACGAGCTTGACGAGGCCGTCGGGCGTGATCATGACGTTGCGCGGCTTGAGATCGCGATGCACGATGCCCGCCTCGTGCGCGTGCGCGAGGCCGCTCGCGATCTGCGCCGCGAGGTTGATCGCCTCGGCGAGTGGCAGCCGGCCCTGGTCGAGGCGCTGCTGCAGCGTGTCGCCCTGAATCAGCTCAAGCGCAATAGTAGAGCGTGCCGCCGGATTCGCCGACGTCGTGGACGGCGACGACGTTGGTATGGTTGAGCGCGGCGACGGCCCGGGCTTCGCGCTCAAACCGCAACCGCAGGCGGGGATCGTCGTGAATCTCGTGCGGCAGGATCTTGATCGCGACGTCGCGGTGCAGCCGCGTATCCCGTGCGCGATACACCTCTCCCATGCCGCCGGCGCCGATGGGCTCCTGTATCTCGTAGGGCCCCAGCCGTGTGCCGATGCGTAAAGCCATCGTTGGGGGGAAACTGGGCAGATTCTGCCACGAACCAGCCCCCTGGCGTGGTGAAATCGCGTCGAACGCGCGTGCGGGGCCGAACTAGAAGAGTGGTCCCCCGGCGGTGCCCATCATCTGCTGGCGCACCAGCGGGATCGGCGGGCCGCCGTGGCTGAGGAATTCGTCGTGGAACATCCGCCACGCCGTGCGGCCGCCGCGCGTGGCGGTCCAGTCGGTGCGTAGCTTGCGAATCATCAGCTTGCCCATCGTGTAGTTCAAGTACGCGGGATCGTAGGTGCCGCGAGCGGCCTGTTGGCGCGCCGTGCCGACGTCGGCATACGCCTGCTCCTGGAACATCTTCTCCGACTGCGCGACGGTCATACCGCCGGTGTGCAGGCCGATGGCCGAGAGATACCGCGCGTTGCGGAGCAGCGCGTTCGTGAGCTGGCCGACGTGCGTTTCGGGGTCACCCTCGCCGAGGCCCATCTCCCACATCATCTCTTCCGCGTAGTGCGCCCAGCCTTCCGCAAAGGCGTAGCCGACAAAGAGCCGGCCGACGAGCGATGGATTACGGTTCGAGTGCAGGAACTGCAGGAAGTGTCCGGGCCACACCTCGTGCACCGACGTGAACAGCAGGTCGGCGCGGCCAGGCAGATACTCCTGCTGCTCCTTCGGCGTCCACGACGGATCGGGCGGGGCGATGTAATAGATCGACGCCTGTCCCTTTTCGTACGGTCCGGGGATGTCGATATACGCGGAGTTGGCCGCGTTGTAGGGCGGCGACAACGCGACCCTGGCCTGCTCGGGCCCGGGGATGGTGGCCACGCCGGTATCGGCGACGAACTTCTTCAGGCCTTCGAGCTGCGCGCTGGCGCCTTCGACAACGCCGCCGGGAGCCTTGTTGGCGTTCATCTTCGCGATGCAGGCGGTAATCGTCGCGCCAGGGGCGTAGGCCGCGCACGCCTCGCGCATCGCCTGCTGGTTGCGCTCCATGTCGGCGCGGCCGGCCGCCTCGAGCTCGGCAATCGGCGTATCGACGCGCTCGGTGGCGTAGAGCATCTTCGCGAACTTGTCGGCGCCGAGCGCGTAGCTGGCGGTCGCCGTCGGCAGTTGCGTCTTCAGCCACGCCGAGAGATCACGCATCGCCTTGGCGGCCTCGTCATTGGCCGCCGCGAATTCCTTCTGCAACGCCGCGTCCTTGACCTCGGCAAACACCTTGGGCACGTCGCTCGCATAGAACCCGGCGAGGCCGCCGAACGCGGAGATGCCGCGCTCGGCGAGCGGCTTGGCCAGCGGCAGCCGCAGGTTGGCGCGGATCTGCATTGCCGCCTGCGGAATCGCGCTCGCGTACTTCGTGTACGCCTTCATGCGCACGTCGAGCGGCGCGTAGGTGCGGGTCAAGTACGGAGCGGGGTCGATGTTGTCGACGATCCAGTCGAGGTACCAGGCGGGGTTGGTGAACGGCGCTTCCGCCGTCTCGAGCCAGAACAAATCGCGATCGAATCGCGCGACCATGTAATCGCGCTCGAACCGCTCGGCGCCTTCGAGATCGCCCAGCGCCATGACCTTGTCCTTGGCCGCGTGCAGCCGGGTGACGTCGGCGGCGATGCCGGTGGCACTCCAGTCCGGCAGCAGCCCGTCGTACTCGTGCCGGCCCTGGTAGACCGCGTAGGCGGGATGCGCCTTGAGATATTCCTCGATCACCGCATCGCGGGTCGCTGGCCAGTTGCTGGCCGTTCTCGCCGGCGCCGGCGGTTCAGTACGCCCGCAAGCCGCCACGAGCACGCACGCACAGAGCGCAAGCCGTAATCTCATCGCTTCGTCGTCCTTGTAGTCTTCGTGGCCTTCGTGGTTGCCGTGGTCTTGCCGTCCCGCATCTCCAGCGCACGCGCGATGATCTTTTCGAACATCGCGCCGGTCTCGCCGCTCTTGGCCGGGCGGTTCGACCGCCAGATATCAGGATTGTCCTGCGCCAGGATGTCGGCGAAGTCGCCCTTGCTCTTCACGCTCAGCGGCGCGAACTCGGTGATGTCGACGTCGCCGGCCCAGTCGTCCTTGTGCTTGATCAGCAGCCACGATCGGTCCGCGCCGCCGCCACGCGAGCTCCACGCGCCCTTGGTGCGGACGAGCACCCACGACCCTTTCAACTTGTATCCGTTGAGCGTGATCTTCAGGTCGCCCTTCTTCAGCGCCGCATCCACGTCCTCGACTTCAGGTAGCCACGTCCCCTTGTCCCAGAGCATGACGATGCCTGCGCCGTAGCCGGAGGGGATGACGCCTTCGAACTCGCCGTACTCGATCGGGTGATCCTCGACGTGCATCGCGAGCCGCTTGGTCTTTGGGTCGAGCGATGGTCCCTTGGGTACCGCCCACGAGAGCAGGACGCCGTCGTGTTCGAGGCGGAAGTCGTAGTGGAGGTGGCTGGCGAGATGTTTCTGGACGCAGAAGAAGCGCGGCTTCTGACCCTTGATCTTGCGCGCGCGCTCGGCGGCGAGCCTGGTGTCGCCGGCCGGCTCGGGCGACTCCTTGAAGTTGCGCTTCTCTTTGTACTTTTCTAACGGCATCTCTTTAACCGGCGCCGCCTTCAAGCCGTGTGATCGGCCGCGACAACAGGAACATCACGACACCCGCGGCGATGCCGAACGCGGCGACCACGCCAAAGAGCGTGTGCAGCGGCATCGCCTCGTAGAACGATGCCAGCCGGCCGCCGATGTAATTGCCGACCGACGCGCCGAGAAACCAGACGCCCATCACCAGCCCGCCGATGCGCACCGGCGCCAGCTTCGACATCGCGCTCATCCCGACAGGGCTGATCGTCAGCTCGCCGCAGGTGTGCAGGAAGTAGACGAGCACCAGCCACAGGGGGCTGACCTTCATGCCCTGCTCGGCCAGAAACGCCGCCGGCACGAGCACCGCGAAGCCGGCGCCGACCAGCACCAGCCCGAAGCCGAACTTCGTGCTGTTGGACGGTTCCTTGCCGCTGCGCCCGAGCCGCACCCAGAGCCACGCGAAGATCGGCGCCAGCGTGATGATGAAGAGCGAGTTCAGCGCCTGAT
>CAMCNL010000338.1 GCA_945876205.1 Candidatus Sulfopaludibacter sp. SbA3 | reverse complement strand
GCCTTCGACAATGGAGGTGCGGAGCTTCGGCTCGATGCGCATCCAGTCATCCTCGAACCACCGCTTGACGGCCTCGAACTGCGCCGCCTTGTCGGCCTGGTCCGCCGCTGGCGCCACGTCGGTGATGGAGAACGGAATCGTGGCCGCGGTGAGGACGTCTTCGAGGTCGGGCGACCACGGCGTCCAGCTCTGGTCGACGTGCGCGTCGTCGTGCCACGTCCACGGCGCCAGTACGGGCGTGAGGAGGTGCTCACGCTTGTTCACGACGAGGCGACGGTTCTTCGCGGTGAACCGCCGCTCGCCGTCCGCGATCTTGGCGCGGAGCTTGTCCGGGTTGATAGCGTGCTCGTAGACCTGAAAGAGCGTGACGTAGTCGTCGAGGATTTGATGGATCAGGATCACGAACTTGACGAGGTTGGTGCTGGCCTGCTGCCAGAACGGCTCCTGGCCGCGACCAAAGAGATTGGTCATGAGCGTGGCGATGCCGTAGGCCAGCGCGTAGGCGTCGAGGTCGTTGTGGAGCGGGTTGTACCGATACGGCGAGGTGAGACTGATCTCGACGTAATCGTCGGCACGCCCGTGACGCGCGAGGATGTCGCGGACGTGCCGGCAGAAGTCGCCTTTCACTTCCAGGACGAGCCCGCCGATCTTGCGGGCCGGGTCGTGCGCCCGGTACGCGAGGAGCTGCTCGACGTAGGGGTACATGCAGGCTGAGGTCTTGCCCGTCCCGATGGCGCCCACGATGACCATGCCCGTGTAGAGCCCGCGCTCCGGAATGACGAGCCAGCGTGGCTCACTCGCGCGCTCCGCGGAGCCGCGGTGGTGCTGCTCGCCGAGCACCAGGAAGAGATCCTCACGGTCCTCAGGCGCGGGATACGGCGGGAGCGGCTGCTGCGGTCGGCGGCGATCCGTCTGGATCACGAAGATGTAGAGCCACGCGCAGACGCCGCTGATCCCGAGGAACGGCGTGCTGAACCACAGCGTGGCGTACGCGTAGCTCAACTCCGCGTACAGCGTCGGGCGCCGCTCGGCAATCAGCGCGAGCAAGAGGTTGTCCGCGGGGAACGGCCGGAGGTAGAGTCCGACCACTCCCACGACGGCGCTCAGCGCCAGGCTGAGGACGAACCGGTACGCCATCACGTTTTGCATGGCGTCGCTCACGCGTGCGTGTCGGGGCGCGACCGCGATCCGTTCCCGGCCTTGTGTCCGGTCGGCTCGGCCGGCGGTGCGGCCGGCGAGCCGACCGGCGAGGTCGCCGGTTGCTCGGCGCGCCACGCCAGGAAGTCGCGATCCTTGAGCAGGGTGCCATCGATCAGTTGATTGAGCACGTAATCGACGGTGTCGCCGATGAACCGTGCGTACTGCACGAGCGCGTCTCGATTCGGTTCCTGGAGTCGGCAAATGTGACGCACGACCCGCACGCGGTTTGTGCGCGGCTTAATCAGTGACATGGGCATGCTCCTTTCGCGGTGACGAGACGTGCCCGCGACACTGCGAGTGTCGGAGGCGTGATCGAGCGCGCGTCGCCGCCGTGATCCGATGGCGGTGCGATAGTCGGCGACGTCTTCTTCCGAGCAAAGGGGGAGCGACCCTCAGGGTCCGCCGCAGGGCCGAGAGGCCCTGGGGCAAGGACCGCCCCGGAACGGGGGGTCGCTCCCCCTTTGCTCGGGACCCTCGCTCCGTCCCAGAGGGCGGCCCAATACGCCGCCCGACCGACGCGGCCACCGGCCGCGGCGACTGCGGGAATGCGTTGCGTCTTCAGGGGGTTACGCGCGCCGATACGTTCGCAGGCGCGCGCGGGTGCCGGGGCCAGCGCAGGGGCCGACACCGGGGCCGACAGGGGGGCCATCGTGCTCCGACCCTGTCGGCCCCTCATACGACCCCCGCGAGTTCGCCAAATTGTTCGTACTGGCCCGCCAGCTGTTCGGTCACGAGCTGGCCAGGCCGAGCGGCGAGTGACGATGCTCCGACCGCCGCACGTGCGAACACCGCGTCGCCCTGCAGGAGCCAGCGGGCATAGAGGCTCGCGATGGCCGGCGCACCGAACGTCGCGCGCGCGTCGCGGAAGCGGTTGAGGTCGGCGACCGACAGGCTGCCGAGCTGTCCCCCGTCGACCAGCCGCCTGGTCTCGAAGAACCACTGCAGGTCGGCGAGCTGCGTGCCCGTCGAAGGGGTCGCCCCCGCCACGAACGCCTCGAAGACCTGGTGGCAGGCCGGCAGGCCGTGGACGGCCCCGGCGCCCAGGGCGTCCACGGTCCACGCCGGCAGGCGCGCCAACAGGCGGGCGTGATCGCTCAGGAATTGCTCGAAGCCGCGCCCGGTGTCGTCCGTGACGAGATACACCAAGTGGACGACCGGCGGCGCGCCCTCCAGATAGAGCGGCAGCTTCTGGACGAAGTAGCGAATCGTCGGTGCCGCCAGACCGTCCGCAGCCGTGTACACCCGCTGCGGCAGCTCCCCCACGGGGACGCCGAAGCGCTCCGTGAACAACGCGACCTTGTCCTGCTCGGTCGCGTACCAGTCGCGTTCGGGGTGGCGCAGCACGTGATCGAGGACCATGAGCTTGCGCGCGATCAGCGCCGGGCTCGTGTGCCGTCGATTGCGATTCTCCTCCTGGTCGATCGCGCGATAGATCGACCGCGCGCAGACATGATAGAGATGGCCGCGGTCGCGGCGATACGCAAACCGCGTCGCGAGGCCGCGGTCCACCAGGCCGTCGAGGAACTCGCGGACGTTCTTCCCGTACCGGAGTCCGGCGAAGGTCAGGTACTGCCGTCGCAAGCAGTAGCCGCTGTGGAGCGCGACCAGCGTGATGAAGCGGGTCTGCCGGGGCGTGAGACCCAAGGACGCCAGCGCGTGGACCCGGTCGTCCAGGGTCATAGCAGCGCCTCCAGATGATGCGGATCGAGCGGCGTGCCGCCCGTCCGCGTCGAGCCGCCATGCCCGCCTCCGCCGCCAGCCCGATAGCACGCGAAGCCAGCTTGCGCCTTCCCCGCCATCTGCCCCCGCGAATAGTGCTCGGTGACGAGTTCCACATCACGGTGCTCGACGCGCCCGTCCTCCGTCTCGTACTCAATCCGGAGGTCCGGCAGCTCGAGGTGTCCGTCGATGATCGGGAGCTGCCGGGCGTCGGCGAAGGCCTGGAGATCGGCCTCGTGCGTGGTGCCTTCGGGCTTGTCCTTGCGATGCAGGAACGTCTGATAGTCGTGCTTCAACTCGTAGTCGAGGACCACCCGCGTGATGCGCCCGCCGTCGTGTTCCAACCGCGCGGCTTCCATCTGGTACAGGCGGTAGAGCTGGACGTCGTGTCCCAGCTCGCGCGGCTTCACCAGTCCCTGGTGGTACTGCTGGCGCGCGCCTCCCGCGTCCGCGTGCGCGTCGAGCAGGGCCTTCCCCTCAGGCGTCAGCACGACCAACGGGGTGGCCTGGTGATTCACGATCGCCGTGCTGCGCGCGATCAGCCCCTGCTCGGTCAGGCCCCGGAGATCCGCACGGCTCGACGCCGCGAGGTGGCTCAGTTCGGCCTCCGGCACGGCGCGGAACGTGCCGATGACGGCCAAGGCCCGCGCCTCCGACTCGCGGAGGTGGTAGACGCGCTCGCGCAGCGCGATCGGCTCACGACGGTCGGTCCGCGGCAGCCTGAGGCCGCCGGTCGGCACCTCGAACGACCGGCCGGCGTCCGTGCGCGCCGTCGATCGATCGGCCGGCGCCTGCCGCTCGTCCCGCGTCTCCCGCGTGTCGCTGCGACCGTCTCGGGCCATAACGTCAGTCCTCCTCGGCCAGGCGCTCGGACAGATCGCGGACGATCGTGTCGCCCGTGCGGAGCTGTTTCTCGACGTGCGCGAGCTTCCGGCCCGTGTCCTTCAGGAAGAGCGCGCGTCCCGTGAGATAGAACAG
>CAMCNL010000337.1 GCA_945876205.1 Candidatus Sulfopaludibacter sp. SbA3 | reverse complement strand
AAGGAGCGGAAGAAGACCGCCCGGGTGCCGATCATCTTCCTCACCGCCTACTACAACGAAGACCAGCACGTGCTCGAAGGCTACGGCACCGGCGCCGTGGACTACCTCCACAAGCCTGTGAACGCGACGATCCTCCTCTCGAAGGTCGCGGTCTTCGCCGAGCTGCACCGCAAGAGCCGCGAGTGCGGGATGGCCAACCGCGCCCTGCTCGCCGAAGTGACCGAGCGGCGCCGGGCCGTGGAGCAACTGCGCGAGCTGAATGACACGCTCGAACAGCGCGTGACCGAACGCACCGACGCCCTGGTGATGACCGCCGCTGCCCTGAACGAGACCGGCGAGCGATACCGTTCGCTCTTCGACGGCAGTCTCGACGCGATTTTTTCCCTTGGCACCAACGGGTGCTTCGAAGCGGCCAATCCTGCCGCGCTCAAGCTCATCGGTCGCACGCTCGAGGATCTGAAGACGATTCACTTCCTGGATCTCTGCGCGCCAGACCAACGGGACGCCGCGATGCATGCCTTCCGGGCCGCCTACGGCCGCGAGTGCGTCACGACGGACACGACCATGATCGTCGCCACCGGCGAGCGCCGCGATCTCTTCATCAGCGGCACACCGACGATCGTGGACGGCCACGTCGTCGGCGTCTCGTGCATCGCGCGCGACGTGACCGAGCGCAAGCGCGTTGAGGCGGCGATCGGCGCGAGCGAGGCGAAATTTCGCGCCCTTCTCGAGTCGGCACCAGACGCGATGGTCATCGTCGATCAGCGAGGCGTCATCGTGCTGGCCAATGCGCAGAGCGAGCGACTCTTCGGATACAGCCGCGAGGAGCTGCTCGGCCAGCGCGTGGACATGCTGATGCCGGCGCGCTTCCGCGCACGGCACGACGGGCACCGCGAGGGCTACTCCGCCGCGCCGCGCGCGCGCGAGATGGGTGCCGGGCTGGAGCTGCTGGGGCGGCGCAAGGATGGGAGCGAGTTCCCGATCGAAATCAGCCTCAGCCCGCTGGAGACCGCGGACGGCACGCTCGTCTCCAGTGCCATCCGCGACATCACCGAACGCAGCCGCCTGGAAATCGCGCTGCGGGCGCAGGCAGCGGCACTCGAAGACCTGCACCGCCGCAAGGACGAGTTCCTGGCGATGCTCGGTCACGAGCTCCGCAACCCGCTGGCGCCCATCGTCAGCGCCGTGCAGTTGCTGGCTCTCCACAAGAACGAAGACGACCTCCAGCATCAAGCGCGCACGATCATCCAGCGCCAGGTGCAGCAACTGACGCGGCTCATCGACGACCTGCTGGACGTCTCCCGGATCACCACCGGACAGATTCGGCTTCAGCAACAACCGCTCGAACCGAACGGCATCGTGAACCATGCGGTGGAGACCATTCGCCCGCTGCTGAACGAACGACGACAGGCGCTCACGGTGTCTCTGTCGCCGCAACCGATGTGGCTGTACGCCGACGCCGCCCGGCTGGAACAGGTGGTCATCAACCTGCTCGGCAACGCCGTCAAGTACACGGAGGAAGGCGGCCGGATTTGGCTGACCGTTGCGCAGGAGGGCGATGAGTGTGTGCTGCGGGTGCGGGACACGGGGTGCGGCATCGCCCCGGAGCTCCTGCCACGGATCTTTGACCTGTTCACCCAGGCGGAACGATCGCCCGATCGCTCACAAGGCGGGCTGGGCGTCGGGTTGGCCCTGGTGCGAGGGCTCGTGGAGATGCACGGGGGCCGGGTCGAAGCGTCCAGTACGTTGGGACAGGGCTGCGAGTTCGTCGTGCGCCTTCCAGTGGTAGCGGCTCCCACCCTCCAACCCCAACCCCGGATGCCGTCAACACACCGGCCCTTCCCCGCGCCGCCTGGACCACCCTTGCGGGTGCTCGTCGTGGATGACAACGTGGACGCCGTGGCGATGTTGAAAATGCTGCTGGAAACGACCGGGCACGACGTGCGGACGGCGCACAACGGTCCGACCTCACTTGAAGCGGCCCTTCTCTACCGTCCGCACGTGGTGCTGCTGGATATTGGCTTGCCCGGGTTGGACGGGTACGAGGTCGCCAGAAAGATCCGTGAGCAGGCGATCTTCAAGGATGTCGTGTTGATTGCCACGACCGGGTACGGGCAGGACCGCGACCGCCAGCTTTCGCGGGAGGCGGGATTCGACCACCACTTGGTGAAGCCCCTCGACTTCGACGCGCTGGAGGCCATTCTGGCAGCCCCGCTCCCGGCTGGCGACCTTCGAGAGCTGAATCCGGGCGGTTGAACTTCGGAGGGCGGACCTATATATTGGCGACTCCAGGCCAGCCAACGACGCACTACGAAGGAGACGCCCCAACATGGTCCCCAAGATCCGATCGATCGTCGTCGTGACCGGCGTGCTCCTTCTGTGGTCGATCCCGGTCGCCGCCCATCATTCCTTCTCTGCCCAGTACGACGCCGACAAGCCGATTGAGGTGAAGGGCGCGGTCTCGAAAGTCGAGTGGACCAACCCGCACGCGCGCGTCTATATCGACGTCAAGCTGCCGGGCGGACAACTGCAGACCTGGAATTTCGAAATGGCGAGCCCGAACGTGCTGGCGCGCAACGGCTGGAGGCGCGACAGCCTCAAGCCCGGCGATCAGATCACCGTCGCCGGCTACCTTGCCAGGGTCGGCGAGCGCATGGCGATCGCCGGATCGCTCGTCGACGCGGCGGGCAAGCCGATGTTTGGCTCCGCCGCCGCTGACCTCACTCGATAGCCGACTTCAAGGAGATCTGCCGTGCGAACACGTGCCCTAACGTCGTGGATCGCTGCCGCGATCCTGTCCGCGGCCGCGCTTGAAGCGCAGGTATCGGTACCCACGACCAAGCCGCCGACCGCGAGAGCCGGCGGCAACATCACGGCGAAACCGACGGCCGGCCCAGTGCCCCGCCAGGCGAATGGACGCCCCGACCTGACCGGTCTCTGGCTGCGCCGCGGCGGTATCGCCAACATCACCGACGGCTTGCCCAAGGGTGAGACGATGCCGCTGCGGCCCGAGACGCTCGAACGGATGCGTAAGCTGCAGGCCACCGACGATCCGCAGACCAACTGCCTGCCGCTCTCCACGCCGCGCGGCAATCCCTATCCGTTTCGACTCGTCGAAACCCCGACGCACATCTTCTTCATCAACGAATCGATGCACGGCTACCGCCAGATCTTCATGGACGGCCGCACCCATCCGGATCCGCCGGACCCCACCTGGCATGGCCACTCAATCGGCCGCTGGGAGGGCGATACGCTGGTGGTGGATACGGTCGGATTCAACGACCTCACGTGGTTCGATAACTACGGTCATCTGCACAGCGAGAAGCTGCACACCGTCGAACGCTTCACGCGCACCGACCTGGGGACGCTGAAGTGGGAGATCCTGATCGACGACCTGGTCGCCTACACCAAGCCGTTCACCCTGACCTTCACCGCGCTCCTGATGCCCAAGGACCAGGAGCTGATGGAATACATGTGTGAAGAGAACAACCAGGACAAGAACTTCATCAACGGGCCCGCGGCGCCGGCTAGCGCGAAATAGCCCACGCGCCGCGCACCCTAAAGGGTGCGCGCTACAGGCGATGGATCAACCATCTGTAGCGCGGATCAATCATCTGTAGCGCGTGGCCTTCAGGCCACGCGACCAGACTCAGAAGTCGAACTGGGCGCCGATCTTCAGCATCCGGCCGCCCATCACCTGCACGACGTTCTGCCACGCCGCCCCGTACCTCGTCGTCTGATTCAGCACGGCGCTCGCGTTGAGCGCGTTATACAGATCGAGGTTCGCCGCTATCTTGCTCTTCCCCATCACGAATCTCCGGCTCAACCGCAGGTCCACCTGCTGCAGGCGCGGCTCGAAGATCGTGTTCGGTGGCACCAGGTCGATGACGACGTTGTTGCGGCCGA
>CAMCNL010000336.1 GCA_945876205.1 Candidatus Sulfopaludibacter sp. SbA3 | reverse complement strand
GCATCGAGGACGTGGAAGCCGCGACCCTCGAGAATGGTCCGCACCAGCGTTCGCACCGATTCCTCATCCTCGACCAGCAGCACCCACTCGGTGCCGGTCAAGTTGGCGTCCGGCGTGGCCTCGACCGATTCGGACACGATCGGCTCGTCGGTGGCCGGCAGGAACACTTGAAACACCGAGCCACGCTCTGGCTCGCTGGCCACTTTCACCACGCCGTGGTGATGCTGAACGATGCCGAGCACCGTCGCGAGGCCAAGTCCGGTGCCCTGCCCCCTCGGCTTGGTCGTGAAGAAGGGCTCGAAGATCCGCTTCATCGTCGCCGCGTCGATGCCGACGCCGCTGTCGATCACCGCCAGTCGCACGAGGGACTGCGGCCCGGGCCCCAGCATGCCGACGTACTCCAGGAATTGGTCGTCGGCCTGGAGTGTGCTCGTCTCGATGACGATCGTCCCTCCCCGCACCATCGCATCCCTGGCGTTGACGACGAGATTCATGATCACTTGTTCGATCTGTCCCGGGTCGGCGGTGATCCGCGCCAGCGTCGGTTCGAGCGTCAGCTTCAGCGTGACGTCTTCGCTGAGCAGGCGCCGCAGCATGGTGGCGAGGTCCGCGATCACCGCGTTGAGGTCGACGATGCGTGGCTGAAGAATCTGCCGGCGGCTGAAGAGCAGGAGCTGCCGTGTCAGATGCGCCGCTCGCGTCGCCGATTTCCGGATCTGCTCGACGTCGCGCAGTCGCGGCGTGCCCTGGAGTGCGGGCACCAGGCGTTCGGCGTAGCCGAGAATGGCGGTCAGGAGGTTGTTGAAGTCGTGGGCCACGCCGCCGGCGAGCTGGCCGATCGCCTCCATCTTCTGCGACTGCAGGAGCTGCGCCTCGACCTGCTGGCGCTGCTGGATGTGTCCGGCCAGCTCCTCCGCGTGACGCTGCGTCTCCTTCAGCAGGCAGCCGTTCTCATAGATCCGTCCGACCTGCCCGGTGAGGATGCCAAGCAGCCGCTCATCGTCGTCGTCGAATGGCTGGCCGCCAACCTTTTCCGACACGTAGAGCCATCCGTAGGTGCGCTCGAGCGACGAGAGCGGCGCGGCCAGGATGGCTTCGATCCGCGGATGCGACGCGGGCAACCCGAACACCGTCGGGTCGCCACCGGGATTGAGGGCTCGATACGGCCGCTGTCCGGCCCCCGGAAAGAGCCGCTCGCGATCGAGATCACGACGTAATGGGGTCGCGAGGGATTCGAGCAGGCCGCACGTCACGACATGACTCCCGCCTGGCAAGTTCGGCTCCCATACCCCGAGGACGCCATAGCGGGCACCCAGCAGGTCGCGCGCGGCGCGGCAGGAGGCGTCGAGCAAGGCGACGGGATCGCGTTCGGTGGCGAGCTGGAGGCCGATTTCGACCAGCGCTTCCAACCGGCTGTTGGTCATGCTGAGCTTGCGGGCGGTGTCCGAGAGCATGTCGGTCACCAGGCGCAGGTGGTCGCGATCGAATTCCAGTTGCACGGCCGTCGGTCCGAGCTTCGCATCGGCCAGCACGGCATCCACGGTGCCGAGCACGGTCTCGGGGTCGCTTCGCTTGGTCAGGATGTGCGACACCCCGCACGACTGCGCCAGGCGCTGCGCTTCGCTTTCGAGGTAGTACGCGGTGTAGAACACCACGGGTGTGGCACCGACGTCCGGGTCGAGGCGAAGCTGCCGCACGAACTCGTAGCCGTCCATCGTCGGCATGAGCACGTCGGTGATGACGAGGTCGGGATGCCCGTCGCGCGCGGCGGCAAGCGCCTCCGCGCCGTCAGCGGCCTGGAGGAGGTGGTGCCCTCGGGTGGCCAGGATGGCGCCGAGCAGGTCGCGGCTGGCGGCGAAGTCGTCGACGATCAGGATGTTAGCCATGTCATTTCCTCGCCGACGTTCGAGGTTCAGGAATGGCCACGCTGGACCAGGATCGCGATAGCGCTCGCGGACGGTCGCTGAGACGCTTATCGGGTGGTGAGTGTGTCGAAAATCGGCCGGAGGCGCTGGGCGCTTGATTCCAGACTTTCGGGCAGCACGCGCGCCTCGCCGACGACGGTCATGAAGTTGGTGTCGCCCGACCAGCGCGGCACGACATGGACGTGCAGGTGGCCGAGCACGCCTGCCCCCGCGGCCTTGCCAAGATTGATCCCCACGTTGATGCCCTGCGGACTATAGGCTTCGGTGAGTGCCATCTCAGAGCGCTGCGTGAGCACGCCGATCTCCATCAATTCCTCGGACGAGAGCGCCGACAACGATCCCACATGCCGATGGGGAACGACCATCAGGTGACCGTTGTTGTACGGATAGAGGTTGAGGATAACGTATGCGAGACGTGCGGCGCAGACAATAAGCGGGTCGTCTGACAGACGAGGCGGCTCGCAAAACACGCAACCGTCCAGCTTGGTGCCGGTCACGTATTCAAGCCGCCATGGGGACCAGAGGCGGTCCAACGCTAGATTTGCGCAGCAGCGCCTGGCGGGAGCACCGACGCGGCGGTGAGGCCTTCAGCCGATTCCGCCTCGCGGTTGATCAGCTCCTTCAGCTCCTTGCCCGGCTTGAAGTAGGGAACTTTCTTCGGCGGCACGTCCACCTTGTCGCCCGTCTTGGGGTTACGACCCTTGCGCGGCTCCCGCTTCCGCAGCCGGAAGCTGCCAAAGCCGCGCAATTCGATCTTCTCCCCGCGGTGGAGTGCCTCGATGATGCTCTTGAACACCGTGTCGACGATGACTTCCGAATGCTTCTTGGTGAGGTCGGAGACTCGCGACACTTCCTCCACGAGCTCCGCCTTCGTCATGCTGCCGGCCCCAGTGTTCATATCGCTCCTCAGCGATTCCGGAAATGATCCCCGAGCGTCGCGCCGCCGGTGCTCTCCGCTTCACTCGCGAAGGAGTCCCAGTCCGGCTTGAAGTCGTCGGACTTGAGTGCCCGGATGCTGAGGCCGATCTTCCGCTCCGTCGGGCTCAACTTGATGATCTTCATCTTGTAGTTTTCGCCCACCTTGAGCTCGATCTTCTCGCCACCGCCTTGAGAGGCAACGTGCGCGTCGTCGAACTCGGAGACGTGAATGAGCCCCTCGATGCCTTCGTCGAGCTCGACGAACGCGCCGAAGTTGGTCATCCGCGTCACCTTGCCTTCGATCTCGGCCCCGATCTGGTGACGTGAGAAGAAGTCATCCCAGATGTCGGTGGCGAGCTGCTTGAGGCCAAGCGAGAGACGCTGGTTCTCGGCGTCGATGCTGAGCACCATCGCCTCGACCACGTCGCCCTTCTTCAGCACTTCGGACGGGTGCTTGATCCGCTTGCTCCACGACATGTCGGAGATGTGGATCAGGCCGTCGATGTCCTCTTCGACCTCGACGAACGCGCCGAACTCGGTCAGGTTGCGAACCTTGCCCTTGATCTTCGTGCCGACCGGATACTTCTCGGTCAGCTCGTGCCAGGGATTGGTCTCGACCTGCTTGAGGCCCAGCGAGATGCGCCGCGCCGCCGGATCGACGCCCAGGACCATCGCGTCCACGGAGTCGCCGACGTTGAGGATTTTCGACGGATGCTTGACGCGCTTGCTCCACGACATCTCGGAGACGTGGATCAGGCCTTCGACGCCCGCCTCGAGCTCGACGAATGCGCCGTAGTCGGTGAGGCTGACGACCTTGCCGCTCATGCGCGCGCCGACGGGATAGCGATCCTGCACCGTGGCCCACGGATCCTGCACGAGCTGCTTGTGGCCGAGCGAGACGCGCTCGGTGGACGGGTCGTACTTGAGGACGATGACGTCGACTTCGTCGTTGACCTTGAAGAGCTCCGACGGATGCCCGACGCGTCCCCAGGACATGTCGGTGATGTGCAGCAGGCCGTCGATGCCGCCAAGATCGATGAAGGCGCCGTAGTCGGTGATGTTCTTGAC
>CAMCNL010000335.1 GCA_945876205.1 Candidatus Sulfopaludibacter sp. SbA3 | reverse complement strand
TCAGCCGGTGATGGCGCTGCCCGAGCCGCAGCGCGTCGAGGTGCGCATCGGCCCGACGGTGCTCGACGGCTTCACGCTTCCGCCCGGGGGGGCGCGCGACCTGCGCCGCATCGACATCAGCGCCAGCCAGCTTGGCGCCGGCGAGTCGGTGGAGATGACGATCGCGGTGGACAAGACGTTTGTCCCGGCCTCTATCCCGCAGATGCGGAGCACCGATACCCGCGAGCTGGGCATCCGGGTCTTCCGCGCCTTCGTGCAGCCCAAGTAGCCCCTTCACACAATTTCATGCCGGCTGACCGTGCCTTCCCCCGGTCTAATCAGAGGGAAGGTATGCCACACTGGTGTGATGGAATTCCGCTGTAGGCTCGGCACGGCCGGCGGCGAGATCATCGAGGGGATTTACATCGCCGACAGCGAGGCGCGGCTGCGCCACGAGCTGGAGGAGAAGGGGCTATTCGTCCTTTCCCTGCAGCAGAAGGGCAGCCTCGGCCGGCTGGCGTTCGGCGGCGGGCGCCGCCGCATCGGCCGCCAGGAGTTCCTCATCTTCAACCAGGAACTGGCCACGCTCCTCAAGGCGGGGATGCCGCTCGTACAGTCGCTCGACATCCTGCGCCAGCGCGTATCGAACGCCACCTTCAAGGTCGTGCTCGACGGCATCTACGAAAAGGTCAAGGCCGGCGCGGCGTTGTCGGACGCGTTCGCGGAACACCAGGATCTCTTTCCGAAGGTCTACGCCGCGTCGCTGATGGCGGGCGAGCGCAGCGGCAATCTCGACGCGGTGATCCGCCGCTACGTCGCCTACGAAAAGATCATCGGCGCGGTGCGCCGGCGGACGATCTCCGCGCTCATCTACCCGGCGGTGCTCGTCACGCTGATGGTCGTGCTGATTGGCATCATCGTCGTGAAGGTGGTGCCGGCGTTCTCCGAGTTCTACGGCAACTTCGGCAAGGAGCTGCCGCTCTCGACGCGGATCGTGGTCGGCATCTCGAACCTGGTCGTCGGCAATCTCTGGCTGATCCTGATCGCGATCGTCGGCGCCGGGGTCGGCATCGCGGCATGGGTGCGGCAGCCAGGACAGCGCGTGCTGCTCGACAAGCTGTTGCTGGAGCTGCCGTGGGCTGGTCAGACGGTGCGGAAGTTCGCGACGTCGCAGCTGGCGCGCACGGTGAGCACGCTGCTCGGAGGCGGCATCCCGCTGGTGAACGCGCTGGAAATCGCCAGCGCCGCCATGTCCAACCGGTATCTCGCCGTGGAGATTGGCAAGGTCACACGGATCGTGCGCGAGGGTCAGAGCTTTGCCGCGGCGCTGCGGGTGCGAGGGATGTTTCCCGACGTCGCGATCAAGATGGTGGAGGTCGGCGAGTCCACCGGCGCGCTGCAGGAAATGCTGAACAGCCTGGCCGAGTTCTACGATGAAGAGATTGAGACGGAAGTGTCACGGTTCATCACGCTGATCGAGCCGATCATTCTCGTGATCATGGGTGTCGTCATCGCCATGGTGGTGCTGGCGCTGTATATGCCGCTGTTCGAGCTCGGCTCGGTCCTCAGTCAATAGATTATGTCGACCGTCGATCCTACCCACCTCGTCGTCCAGACTCCCGAGGATTACTCCCAGGAAGTCGCGCGCGCGCAGAAGCTGGCCGAGCGCTACCGGCTGGAATTCGTCGAGATGGACGAATTCAAGATCGACCAGGAGCTGTTTCGCTCGATTCCCGCCGACCTGATGCTGCGCTACGGGTTCGTCCCGTACCGCAGGGACGGCAAGTCACTGGTGATCGTCGTGTCGGATCCGACCGACATCCCGATGATCGACGAGCTCGCCGTGATCCTGGCGACGCCGATCAAGGTGACGGTGGGCGCGCCGAGCGCCATCCAGTCGATCCTGAAGAAGAGCGAGAGCTCGCAGCGCGTGCTCGAGGACGCCACCGAGGGGTTTCAGTTACAGGTCCTCAAAGACGAAGACGCGGAGGAGAGCCTCACCGTCGAGCGGCTGACGAGCGACATCAGTCCGGTCATCCGGCTCGTCGACTCGACGATCTACACCGCGATCCAGCGCAGGGCGAGCGACATTCACATCGAGACCGGCGACGATGCCGTTCACGTGAAATACCGGATTGACGGCGTGCTGCAGCCGGCGATGCGGCCGATCGCCAAGCAGTTCCACAGCCCGATCATCTCGCGCATCAAGGTCATGGCCGAGCTCGACATCGCCGAGAAGCGCGTGCCGCAGGACGGCCGCTTCAAGGTGCGCATGCCGGGCAAGACGATCGACTTCCGCGTCTCGATCATGCCGAGCGTGCACGGCGAGGACGCCGTCATCCGCGTGCTCGACAAAGAGTCGATGAGCGAGCAGTTCACCGAACTGAACCTCGACATCGTCGGCTTTCCCGAGGCGGAGCTGAAGCGCTTCCGGAAGTACATCAAGGAGCCGTACGGCATGGTGCTGGTCACCGGCCCGACCGGCTCGGGCAAGACGACCACGCTCTACGCCGCGCTGTCCGAGATCAAGTCGATCGAAGACAAGATCGTCACGATCGAGGATCCGGTCGAATACCAGCTCGCCGGGATTACCCAGATTCCGATCAACGAGAAGAAGGGCCTCACCTTCGCCCGCGGACTGCGGTCGATCCTGCGGCACGACCCGGACAAGATCATGGTCGGCGAAATCCGCGACCCCGAGACCGCGCAGATCGCGATCCAGTCGGCGCTCACCGGCCACCTCGTGTTCACCACCGTCCACGCCAACAACGTCATCGACGTCCTCGGCCGCTTCATCAACATGGGCGTCGAGCCGTACCAGTTCGTGTCGGCGCTGAACTGCGTGCTGGCGCAGCGTCTGGTGCGGCTGATTTGCTCGCACTGCAAGCGGCAGGTGCGCATCGACCCGAAGGCCTTGATCGAGTCGGCGCTCGATCCCGAGCTCGCCAAGACTCATCAGTTCTACGAGGGGGCTGGCTGCATCGAGTGCGGCCGCACCGGCTTCAAGGGGCGCACGGCGATCTGCGAACTGCTCGACCTGTCCGATCGCATACGTGAGATGATTCTCGAGCGGCGCCCCCAGTCTGAAATCAAGAAGGCAGCGCATGAGGAAGGCATGCGCTTTCTGCGCGAGTCCGCGGTCGAGAAGGTGCTGACGGGCCACACGACATTGCGCGAGATCAACAAGGTGACGTTCGTCGAATGAGCCTGCTTGCCACATGGCTGGCCAGTCCGCCTCCCGATGCCGCGGTGGAGATCGCGCCCGAGCGTGTCTCGGCGGCGGTCGTCGTCCCGAGCCGCGGGTCGCGCGGCGCCGGACTCGCCATCCAGGCGCATGCGGTTGAGGCGCTGCCGCCTGGCGCGGTCGTCCCTTCCCTGACCTCCCAGAACATCATCGACCCGACAGCGGTGGCCGCGGCCGTGCGCACGGTGCTCGGGCGCCTCGGCACCCGGCCTGCCCGCGTGGCGCTGATCGTGCCCGACCTGGCTGCGAAGGTCTCGCTCCTCAAGTTCGACCAGGTGCCGGAGAAGCGTGAGGATCTCGACCAGCTCGTGAAATGGCAGATCCGCAAGTCAGCTCCGTTTCCGATCGAAGAAGCCTGCATCACCTACACGCCGGGGCTCCGCGAGGCGACGGGAGGGGCGGAGTTCGTGGTCGCGACCGCGCGGCGTGCAGTGATCGATGAATACGAAAAGGTGTGCAGCGCCGCGGGTGTGTATGCGGGGCTCGTTGACCTCGCCACCTTCAGCGTGGTCAACCTGTTTCTCGCCTCGGGCACCGCACCCTCCGGCGACTGGCTCGCCGTCCACATGCGGCCCGACTACACCTCCATCGCGATCGTGCGCGGCGAGAACATGATCTTCTTCCGCACCCGGCCCGAGGGCGAGGAAGAGTCGCTGGCGGATCTCGTTCACCAGACGACGATGTATTACCAGGATC
>CAMCNL010000334.1 GCA_945876205.1 Candidatus Sulfopaludibacter sp. SbA3 | reverse complement strand
GACCGACGCGGGCGGGCGAGTCGCACGCGTCCACGCAGATTGGCCAGAGCGAGGGGGCGTCGCTGGCGCGCTGGAAGGACCTGCCGCAGGTGACGAGCGTGAACGCGCCGCTCACCCCGAAGGCGGGCGCCACGGTGCTGCTCAACGGCACCGACGAGCGCGGGCGCACCCAGCCGGTGCTGACGTGGCAGCAGTACGGCCGTGGCAAGGCGGTGGCGCTGACGCTGCAGGACACGTGGCAGTGGCAGATGCACGCGAGCATTACGCTCGAAGACCAGACGCACGAAAACTACTGGCGGCAGATGCTGCGCTGGATGGTGGACGGCGTGCCCGGCGTTGTCGACGTGCGCGCGGCGTCGGATCGGGTCGAGCCGGGCGAGGCGGTGACGATTGAGGCGACCGTTGTCGACCCGACCTACGTCGAGCTGAACGACGCCACCGTGCTCGCGCACGTCGTGCGGCCGGGCGGCAGCACGACCGACGTGCAGTTGCAGTGGACCGGCGAGCGTGACGGCCAGTATCGCGGCACGTTCATCAGCAGCGAAACAGGCTCATACGAAGTGGCGGTGGACGCCTCGCGCAACTCGAAGGTGCTGGGGAGCGGCAAGATCTACGTCCGCGCCGGCGCGAGCGACGCCGAGTACTTCGATCCGACGATGCACGAGGGGCCGCTGCGGCGCATCGCCGAGGAGACAGGCGGAAAGTACTACACCCCGGAAACGATCGCGGGCATCGCCGAAGACGTCCGCTATGCGGGACGCGGCGTGACCTCGGTCGAGGAGCGCGAGCTCTGGAACATGCCGATCATCCTCGTCGCGCTGATGGGTCTGATCTGCGCCGAGTGGGGATACCGTCGCGCGGTGGGGTTGTCGTGACAGTCCGAACTGATGCGGGCGGCGGGTACGCCTGGCTGCTCGCCAAGAATCGTCGGGCCGCGACAACGGAGCGGCCCGCCAATATGTTCGAAAGAAAGCTCCCTTAGATGTTGAGGGCATTCCTGCTGATCGTCGTCGGCCTCTCGGGTGACCCCGAGCACGGCAAGCTCTTTCACAAGTGGGGCGCCACGCTCGCGGACGCGTCCGAGAAAGTCGGCATCCCCGCCGATCGGCTCGTCTACCTCGCCGACCAGCCGGGCGAGGGCGACGCCAAGGTCAACGGGCGGGCGACGCGCGAGGAGATCGACAAGGCGCTCGCGGGCTTCGCGAAGGCCGCGACTCCGGAAGACGTGGTCTACGTCGTCTTGCTCGGTCACGGCAGCGCGGATACCGGCAGCGGCGCGAAGTTCAACCTGCCCGGTCCTGACATCGGCCCGGCCGACTTCAACACCATGCTCCGGCGGTTGCCCGCGCGCAACGTCGTGTTCGTGAACACGTCGAGCTCGAGCGGCCCGTTCGTCGAGGGGCTCTCCGGACCCGGCCGCACGATCATCACCGCCACGCGCAACGGGGCCGAGCAGTTCACGACGCTCTTCGGCGGCTTCTTCGTCGAGGCGTTCTCGGCCGAAGGGGCAGACGCGGACAAGAACAAGCGCGTCAGCATGCTCGAGGCGTTCCGCTACGCCAAGGGCGAGGTCACGCGCGCCTACGAGCGCGAGGGGTTGCTGGCGACCGAGCACTCGATGCTCGACGACAACGGCGACAAGCAGGGCAGCCAGGATCCGATGCCCACCGGCGGCGACGGCAAGCTCGCCGCGGCGATGTCGCTCGGGTCGGCGGCCGACGCCGTGCCGCTGCCGGCCGACCCCAAGCTGCGCGCGCTCTACCTTGAACGCCGGGACCTGGAGCGCCGCGTCGAGGCGCTGCGGCTGTTGAAAGACAGCATGGATCCGGCGAAATACACCGGCGAGCTCGAACAGCTCGTCACCGACATGGCGCTGAAGACGCGCGAGATTCGAGCCATCGAAGGAGCCCCGAAATGAGTGACAGAGTGGTGATGAACCCGGTTGCGGACAACGTCGTCGACCTCGAGTCTCCCGATGATCTCGCGCTTGCCGACCGGATGAAGATCGGCCGCGAAAAGATCCTCGTCGAGCTGCGCAAGATCATCATCGGACAGGAAGAGGTCATCACCCAGGTGCTGACGACCCTGTTCGTCGGCGGCAACAGCCTCCTGGTCGGCGCCCCCGGCCTCGCCAAGACGCTGCTGATTCACACGATTTCGCGGGTGCTCGACCTGAAGTTCTCGCGCATCCAGTTCACGCCCGACCTGATGCCCTCTGACATCACCGGCACCGACCTGGTGCAGGAAGATCCGGCGACCGGCCGGCGCCAGATGGTCTTCGCGGCCGGCCCGATCTTCGCGAACATCGTGCTCGCCGACGAAATCAACCGCACGCCGCCCAAGACACAGTCGGCGCTCCTCGAGGCGATGCAGGAGCACCGCGTCACCATCCAGGGACGCACCTACAAGCTGGAAGAGCCCTTCTACGTCTTCGCGACGCAGAACCCGATCGAGCTCGAAGGCACCTACCCGCTGCCCGAAGCGCAGCTCGACCGCTTCATGTTCCACATCGTCATCGATCACCCACCTTACGGCGAGGAATACGACGTCGTCCGGTCGACGACGGCGCTGTCGGATCCGACGCTCGAGCGTCCGGTGTCCGGCGCGGATCTGATTGCGTTCCAGCGTCTCGTGCGCCGGGTGCCGGTCGCCGAGCCGGTGATGCGGCACGCGCTCGACATCGTGCGCGCCAGCCGGCCGAAAGACGGAACCTGCCCCGAGAACGTGAAGAAGTGGGTGGCGTTCGGCGCCAGCGTGCGCGCGGCGCAGTACCTGGTGCTCGGTGGCAAGGCGCGCGCGCTGACCAGCGGCCGCTACCACGTGAGCTTCGAGGACATCCGTGCGCTGGCGCATCCCGTGCTGCGCCACCGCATCATCACCAACTTCCACTCACAGTCGGAAGGGATCACGACCGACATGCTCGTCGACCGCCTGCTCGAAGCGGTGCCGCTGCCGCGGAGCGGGATGTAATGAGCCTTCTCGGCGGGCATACCCCGAGCGCCATCCCGGGCGCGCGCTTCATGGATCCGGTCGTGCTCGCACGCATCGGCAACCTGGAGCTCGTGTCGCGCGCGGTGTGCGACGGATTCATCAACGGACTTCACCGGGCACCCTACTTCGGCGCCTCGGTGGATTTTGCCGAGCACCGCGGCTACGTGCCCGGCGACGACATCCACCGGATGGACTGGAAGGTCTGGGCGCGCACCGACCGCTACTACATCAAGGAGTACGAAGCCGAGACGAACATGAACTTCTCGGTGCTGCTCGACGTGTCGAAGTCGATGGACTACGGCAGCCGCGGCATCACCAAGCTCGATTACGCGCGGATCCTGACGGCGTGTCTGACCAACCTCGTGCATCACCAGCGCGACCGCGTCGGCTTTGTCGCCTTCGACAGCGAGATCGTCGAACACGTGCCGCCGTCGGCCAAGCACATGGACACGGTGCTTCACGTGCTCGATCGCCTCAAGGCCGGACGCCCGGGCGGACGCATGCGCGATCCGCTGCACAAGGTGGCCGAGCATTTCGGCCGGCGCGGCGTGCTGGTCGTCATCTCCGACTTCTACGAAGACCCCGAAGAGATCGTCGACGCGATTACGCCGCTCCGCTTCCGGGGCAACGATATCGTCGTCTTCCACGTGCTCGATCCCGCGGAGCTCGAGTTCGGGTTCTCGGATGCGCAGGCGTTCGAGGATCTGGAGAGCGGCGTGCAGGTGCCGGTGGTGCCCGATGCGATGCGGAAGGAATACGTGTCGCTGGTCAACGCGCACGTCACCGCGCTGCAGCAGCGGTTTTCCGAAGTGCGCGTCGACTACACGCTGCTCGACACCTCGAAGCCGCTCGATCACGCGCTCTATAAGTACCTGGCGAGCCGGGAAAAGAAGGTTCGAAGGTAGCTGGGCTCCATGTCATTTATCGC
>CAMCNL010000333.1 GCA_945876205.1 Candidatus Sulfopaludibacter sp. SbA3 | reverse complement strand
GATCGACGCGCAGTTGATGAAGAAGGCGGTTGCGCCGATGACCGACCAGGACGTGGTCAACATCACCGCGTACCTGGCCTCGCTCGACCCGACGAAGCGGTAGCTGGGTTGCTGTTGGTAGCTGGGTAGCTAGGTTGCTGGGTGGCTAGGGGGTTGCTGGGTTTCTTGGCCCGAGCTACCTAGCCACCCAGCTACTTAGCTGCCGATTTTGAGCAGCCGCAGAAGATTGCCTCCCAGGATCGCTTCCTTCTCGGCGTCGCTCAGGAACTTCGCGTTCAATACCAAATCAATCGTCACCGGCCAGTTCAGCGGGTTGTCCGTTCCGTAGACAATCTGGCCCGGGCCCATCTCCGCCACCAGGTGGCGCAGCCCTTCATCCGAGAGAATCATGGTGTCGGCGAAGATCTGCGACTTCAGATACTCGCTCGGCTTCTTTTTGTTGGCGCACATCGCGTTGGCGCGAACCACGCACGCGACCTCCGACCGTCCGAGATACGACGGCAGGTAGCCGCCCGCGTGCGCGGCCCCGATCTTCAGGCCGGGAAACTTGTCGAAGGTCCCGTCGTAGATCATCCGTTCGAGAAGGTAGGTCGTCTCGAGCGGGTTGCCGATGATGTTGCCAAGGTCGCCGCGTCCGCGCAGCGCCCCCTCCTTGATGATGTTGTCGGCGCCGCCCGGATGCATGAAGACCATCACGCCAAGCTCGGCGGCCTTCGCCCAGAACGGGTCGTACTTCGGGTTCGAGAGATCCTCGCCGTTTACGTGTCCGCCGATCGCGGCGGCGCGAAGTCCAAGGCGCTTCACGCCATCCTCGAGCTGCTGCGCGGCAAGGTCGGGAAACTGCAGCGAG
The DNA here is from genome assembly GCA_945876205.1 of Candidatus Sulfopaludibacter sp. SbA3. Classification (GTDB taxonomy): domain Bacteria; phylum Acidobacteriota; class Vicinamibacteria; order Vicinamibacterales; family UBA2999; genus CANNDT01. The sequence continues at coordinate 3,073 of CAMCNL010000333.1, read as the reverse complement.
GTCGAGGCCATCGCCGCGAAGCGATCCGGATGCGTCGCGACGAACTTCGCAAGCCCTTCGTTCTGCGCCTTGACGATGCGCGCCGCGAGGTCGCGATCCATGACCTCGTACCACCAGAAGCCGTTGATGCTGAGCACCTGGAGGTCGATGCCCTGGCGATCGATGGCGTCGATGCGCTCCTGATCGAGGGCGCGCCCACCGCCCTGTCTCTCGTAGGGCGTGCCCTTGAGCACGGGATCGACCTCGGGCACGGTGGCATGGGCGTGGATGTCGATGACCTTGATGCGCTTGCCGTTGATCGACACCTGGCGCCTGACCACTGGTCCGGTCGGCGCTGCCGCGCCGCCGCGTCCGCCGCGCCCACCTTGACGACCCTGGGCGACGGCAAGTCCAGCGGATCCGACGAGTGCGCCCGCGGTCGCGCCGGCGACGGTCCTGACAAAGTCTCTTCGATTCGGCATGTATGGCTCCAGCCCGGACTACGACGCGATTTGCAGAAGCCGCGCGAGGTTGCCGCTGAGGATCGCTTCCTTGTCGGCGTTGCTCAGCCAGGTGGCATTCAGTATCAGGTCCACGGTCACCGGCCAGTTGAACGGCACGTCGGTGCCGTAGACGACCTGGCTGACGCCCATCTCGTTGACCAGATGCCTGAGGCCTTCGTCCGAGAACACCATCGTGTCGGCAATGATCTGCGACCGGAGAATGTCCTTCGGGCGGCGCTTGTTGGCGCAGTTCGCGTTGCCGCGCACATCGCAGGCGACCTCGGTGCGTCCGAAGTACGACGGCAGGTAGCCGCCGGCGTGCGCCCCGGCGACTTTCAGGTTCGGGAACTTGTCGAAGGTGCCGTCGAAGATCAGGCGAGACAGGAAATACGTCGTCTCGAGCGGGTTGCCCATGATGTTGCCGAGATCGCCGCGTCCGCGGAAGGCGCCGTCCTTGATGATGTTTTCCGAGCCGCCGGGATGCATGAACACGAGCGTGCCCAGCTCCGCGGCCTTGGCCCAGAACGGGTCGTACTTCGGATTCGAGAGGTCCTCGCCGTTCACGTGCCCGCCGATCGTCACGCCGTGCAGGCCCATTCGCTTGGCCTCTTCGAGCTGCTGCGCGGCAAGGTCGGGGTGCTGCAGCGCGACCGAGGCCATGGCGACGAACCGCGTGGGGTTCGCCGCCATGATCTTCACGAGCCCTTCATTCTGCGCCTTGACGATGCGGGCCGCGAGGTCGCGGTCGGCCGCGTACCACCAGTAGCCGTTGATGCTGAGGGCTTGCACGTCGACGCCCTGCTGATCCATCAGCGCGAGACGCTGCGGCCCGATCACCTGGTTCCCGCCGCCGCCGGCGGCCTGTGCCAAGGGCGTCCCCTTCACGACTTCGGCCGCCTCGGGGATGATGCAGTGGCAGTGCACGTCGATCACGCGGATGCGCTTGCCCGCGATCGTCACCTGGCGCCGCGCCGGAGGCGCCTGCGCCGTCACCGATCCGCCGCCAAGCACCAACGCCCCCGTCGCAGCGCCTGCGGCGGTTTTGAAGAAGTCTCTGCGATTCGACATCGTTGTCTCCAGGCGGACCTGAAGGTCCACTTTCTTCTTACAGCTTAAGCAGACGAACCAGGTTGCCGCCGAGGATGGCATCTTTGTCGGCGTTGCTCAATGACTTCGAGTCGACGACGAGGTCGACGTTGACCGGCCAGTTGAAGGGGATATCGGTGCCGAAGACCACTTGGCCCACGCCCATCTCCGCGACGAGGTGACGCAGACCTTCTTCGGAGAACACCATCGTGTCAGCCAGGACATTCGACCGCATGTAGTCGCTCGGCTTCTTCTTGATGATGCAGGTCTGACCCTGCCGCTGGCAGGCGACCTCGGTGCGGCCCAGATAGGAGGGGAGGTACCCACCGGCGTGCGCGCCGCCCACCTTCAACGCCGGGAACTTGTCGAAGGTGCCGTCGAAGATCAGGCGCGACAGGAACACCGTCGTCTCGAGTGGATTGCCGACGATGTTTCCGAGCCCGCCGCGGCCGGAGAGTCCGTTCTCCTTGATGATGTTGGCCGAGCCGTTGGGATGCATGAAGACCAGTTGGCCCATCTCCGCCGCCTTCGCCCAGAACACGTCGAACTTGGGCATCGAGAGGCTCTCGCCCTGGACGTGCCCGCCAACGGTCACGCAGCGCGCACCCTGCCGGTTGACCGCGTCCTGCAGCATGTCCGCAGCCAACTGCGGGAACTGGAGGGGCACTGACGCCATCCCGAACAGCCGATCGGGATGCATCTGGTGCCACTTGGCGAGCGTGTCGTTGTGCACCGTGCAGATCGTCTTCGCCAATCCCTGGTCCTTGATGTCCCACCACCAGAAATCGTTGACGCTGATGAGCGCGGTATCGATGCCCATCTTGTCGAGGATGGCAATCCGCTCCTCGAGACCAGGTCCCTTCGCGCGTTCCTCGAACGGCGTCCCTTTGACGACCTCGAGCGGGATCGGCATGTCCCAGTGGTGGTGGACGTCGACGACACGCACGCGCTTGCCGCCGATGCTCACCTGCCGCCGCGCCCCCGGCGCCTGCGCGCTCAGGTGGTGGCGGCCCAGTACCATTGCCCCGGCGGCTGCACCAGCCGCCGTCTTGACGAAGTCTCGACGATTCTGCATACGCGTCTCCGGACCTAATTGGTTCCCTGAGGGGCGCGGAGCAGCAGTTTCTGCACCCGCCAGTTTGTGATTTCGCCGACCAGCAGCTCGTTGTCCTTGCGGCAATCGATCTCGTGGACGGAGCCGAATTCCTTCATCAGTTTCCCAGCCTTGCCGAACTTGCCGATGATCTTGCCGTCGAGCTCCATCTTGTAGATCTCGCCGTTGTTCATGTCGGCGGTGCCGTTGGAGTTCGACGAGTAGAGGTACTGGTGCGGCCCAGGCGTGATGCAGATCGCCCAGGGCGCGCCGACGTGCAGGAACTGCGTCTTGAATGTGCCGTTGTTGTCGAACACCTGGATGCGGCGGTTCGCGCGATCGCCGACGTAGACGTTGCCGGCCGCGTCGGTGGCGATCGAGTGGAGCGTATTGAACTGGCCCGGCGCGGTGC
>CAMCNL010000332.1 GCA_945876205.1 Candidatus Sulfopaludibacter sp. SbA3 | reverse complement strand
CGACAGCGGATCGCCGGCGGATATAGCGATCTTGCCGCGCGCGGCCGCCCGGCGCTGCCAGAATCTCCGCACGTCCTCGGAGATCACGAACAGGCACGGCGTCATGAACAGCACGTGCAGCGTCGAGGTGACCATGCCGCCGATGCTGGGCGCGGCGATCGGCTTCATGATCTCCATCCCCGGGCCCGACGACAGCGGGATGAGCGACAGCGACAGGATGATCGTCGCCACGGTCATCAGCTTCGGCCGGAGCCGCGCGGCCGAGCCCTCGACGACGGCGTCGATGTACGACTGCCCTTCGGGCTTGTGGTCGAGCGCCTGGCGGATGAAGACGACCATGATGATGCCGGTCTGCACCGCGACCGCGAACACCGAGATGTACCCGATGATCACCGCCGTCGTCATCGAATAGCCGAGCAGCCACTGCAGGAACACGCCGCCCGCGAGCGCGAACGGCACCGACATGAGGATCAGGAAGCTTTCAGAGACCGACCGAAACGCGATCACCAGCAGCACGAAGATGATGACCAGCGTGAGCGGCACCACGACCAGCATCCGCGCCCGGGCTGCCTCGGTGTATTGATACAGCCCCGTCCACTCGATGGCATATCCTGGCGGCAGCGTGACGTTCTTCGCCAGGACGTCGCGCGCGTTGGCGACGTAGTCGCTGGCCGTCGTCGTGTTCTGGATATCGACGTAGACGTAGCCGGCGAGGTTGCCGTTGTCGTTGCGGATCATCTCGGGCATCTTGCGCACCGACACGTCCGCCACCTCGCTCAACGGGATCGCCCGTCCGTCGCCGGTCACAACCGGCGTGCTCCGCACCTTCTCGATGGTGTCGAGGTACTCGGCCGAGTACTGCAGACCGAGCGGGATCGTCGTGTGGTCGGGCTGCTTGATCCCGAGGACGTTGTCACCGCCAATCGCGTAGCGGACGGTCAGCATCGCCTCGTCGGCGGTGACGCCCTTCTCCGCGAGGCGGGCCATGTCGTAGCGAACGTCGGTGTAGTAGCCCTCCGAGATGCGCTCGGCCAGCACGTACTTGGTGTCGGGCAATCCGCGGAGCACGCCTTCGATCTGCTGCGCAATCTGCTCGACCTGCGTGATGTCCGAGCCCGTCACCTTGATGCCGACCGGCGTCTGGATGCCGGTGGTCTGCATCATCACGCGCGCGCGGATCGGCTGCACCCAGGTGTTGACGTAGCCGACGATCTGCATCGCCTGGTCCATCTCGGAGATGATCGTCTCCTTGGTCATCCCCGGGCGCCACGCCGACTTGGGCTTGAGCATGATGGTCGTTTCGATCATCGACACCGGCGCGGGATCGGTCGACGTATCCGCGCGTCCGAGCTTCGCGAACACGCGCTCGACCTCCGGGATCTGCTTCAGCTTCTTGTCCATCTGCTGCACGATCCACCCCGCTTCGCGCGTCGGCAGGCCTGGCAGCGTCGTCGGCATGTAGAGCACGGTCCCTTCGTCGACGTCCGGCAGGAAGTCCTTCTGGAAGGTGTTCAGCAGCACGACCGCCGCGATCACCACCAGCAGACCGGCGCCGCAGAACGCATACCGATGCCGGATCGCCAGCACCAGCGCGCGGCGATAGACCCGCGCCCCCGCTGACTCCTGCACCGTGTGCGATGTCTCGCGCGACCGGGTCAACGCCCACACGACGATGATCGCCACCACGAACGCCGTCAACTCGACAACCTCGGGCCTGAAGTCAGCGTCGATCGTCCTGAACAGCAGCGCCCCGATCGCCACGACGCCCGCGACGATGGCCCCCGCCAGGGCGAAGCGGTGGGCCGCGAGTCTGCTCAGCGCCTGGCGATAGCGGCCCTGGGGCGCGGCGGCGCGGGCCACCGAGCTCGCGAGGGTGTCGCGTCCGAAGACCCAGACGGCGATGATCGGCAGCAGCACGATCGTCAGGAGCGTCGAAATCGCCATCGCGAACGTCTTGCTGTAGGCGAGCGGGTCGAACAGTCTCTTCTCACGTTCTTCGAGGAAGAACACCGGCAGGAACGACGCCACGATGATCAGCAGCGAAAACAGGAGCGGGCTGGCCACCCGCCCGATCGATCGCAGCACTACCTCGCGCTTTTCCGCAACGCTCAAACCCGGGTGCGCCGCCAGCTCCGCGGCGCAGTTCTCGACGATCACGATGGTGGCGTCTTCGATCGCACCGATGGCGATACACAGGCCCGCGAGCGAGAACAGGTTGATGGTCTGGCCGAATAAGGCGAGCGGCAGCACGGTGAAGAGCACGCTGAGGATCAGGATGACGATCGGTCCGACCGACGAGCGGAAGTTCCTGAGAAAGAGCATCGTGACGAGGATCAGCACGATCAGCTCGGCGATCAGCGTCGCGGAAAACTGCTTCAACGTCGCCCAGATCCAGGTCGAGCGATCGTAGGTCGTGACGATCTCGATGCCCTGGGGGAGGGCGCTGCGCACCTCACGCAGTTTCTGCTCGAGCGCGCGCGTCACCGCGAGGACGTTCTGATCCTGCCCCATGACGACGATGCCGCCGACGACTTCGCCGTTACCGTCGAGGTCTGACGTGCTGCGCCGGAGGTCGTAACCCACCTGCGCGTAGCCGATGTCGTTCAGCCGCACGGCCGTGCCGTCCTTCGATCGGCCGACGACCATGAAATCGAGATCCCCGATGTCGCCGCTGGCCATGATGCCGCGCAGTTGGTACTCGCGGTTGGTCACCTCGATGGTGCGCCCGCCGACCTCCTGGAACACGTCGTGGAGGCTGTCGATCACCTGCCTCAACGTGATGCCGGTCGCGGCCAGGAGCGGCGGAAACAGCTTGACCTGGTACTGCTTCTCGAGGCCCCCGACCGAGGCGACTTCGGCGACACCCGACACGGTCTGCAGCGCCGGCTTGATCTGGCTTTCGTTCAGCAGCCGCAGCTCGCGAAGGTCGCGAGTGCCCTCACGGTCGGTCAGGGCGTACTGGTAAATCCATCCCATGCTGCTGGCATTGGGACCGAGCGTCACGATCGCGTCGGCGGGCAACTGGGGACGGATCGCGCCGATCCGGTCGAGCACGACCTGCCGCACCTCCTCGCGCCGGTCGGCGTCGTCGAGGATGACGTAGATGAAGGAGTACCCCATGTGGGAGATACCCCTGATCGACTGGATGCCAGGCGAGCCGACGAGCGCGCGCACCAGCGGCTCGGTGACGTCCGACTCGAGCAACTGCGGGCTTCGCGCCCACTTCACGTAGACGACGATCTGCGGATCGGAGATGTCGGGGATGGCGTCGAGCGGCGCCCGGCCGATCGCGAACAGGCTCAACGCGACGGCGATCCCAACCATCGCCCACACCAGGAGCCGGAACCGCATCACCTGCGCCAGGATGAAGGCGATCACGGGGTGCCGCCCTGCGCCGTGCCCTTCAGCTTGTATTCGGAATCGATGAAGAAACTGCCGAACGTGACGACGGCATCCCCGGAGCTCACACCGCCGGTAATGTGGGTATACAACTCGCCCTGGACGCCCGTCTGGATCTCGTGGGGCTCGTACTGTCCATCCGCACGCTGAACGTAGACCACGCGCGAGGTACCTTCCTCGATGATCGCCTCGTTCGGGACCGACAGGAAGTCACCGCGATCCGTGACGATTTCAACCACGTAGTGGGTGGTGTCCTGCCGGGCGGGAGCAATCAACGTCACGTCGGCGGTGGCGCGATCCCCCTGCACCGTGACGCGGGCGACCCGCGCCTGGTACATCGACGACCGGGATTGCACTGGAAACGCGCGCGCGCGCTGCCCCGGCTTCACGAGGGCGGCATCGGCGGCAGACAGCGAGACGATGAGGAGCTTGCCGTCACTGGTGACGGTGCCGGCGGCGCGCACCCAGACCTGGATGGGACGGATTTCGACCGGTGTGACGGTGAGCGTGAGTTCGGCCGCCTGGGA
>CAMCNL010000331.1 GCA_945876205.1 Candidatus Sulfopaludibacter sp. SbA3 | reverse complement strand
GGTCTCGACCTGACCGCTGCCGGCCGCATACATGGTCTCCGCGGTGTCGAGCGAGACGCGGCGGCGGCTGCCGTTGGCGTACCACGTATCCATCATGCTCGCCGCCCATTCCGGCGAGCGGTGGTCGTGACAGGTTGTGCAGGCGTTTGGAATGCCGAAGCGGGCGGTGAGCTCCGGCACAGGCGGTGAGAAGGTGTGGTCGCGCCGCCGCGTCAACAAACGCCAGTTCACCTCGCTCATGTGGCACTGCACGCAGCGACTGCCTGCTGATTCGGGTGCGTGATTCGAGTGGCGCGACAGTGCCTGCGGCTCGGTCAGGCTGAGGTGGCACTGCGTGCACAGGCCGTCGCTGCCGGCGAGCGGCACCTTGAGAGCGAACTCGTTGGGCGAGCCATGCGCGAGGTGGCAGCTGGTGCACGAGATCTCGCTGGCGCGAAAACAGCCGGCCAGCGTCAATGCCTGCGGCCGGTTGAAGCGGCTCGGCCGCCCATCGGGCCAGAAGTCCCCCTGGGGGTCTGTGGCCGGCACCGGATCGCTGAGCAGGCCGAGCTGCGCGAAATCCTCGAGGCGATCACCGGGCGTGAAGCCGGTGAAGTAGTTGGTCTTGTTGCCGTGACAATACGCGCAGCTGTCGAAGACCTGCTGCGGCGTGGCAAACCGGCTCGAAAAGATCTTCAGGTCGCCGCCCGCCTTTCGGCTCGACGGGTCGCGCCGCCATCCCGTCGTCAGCTCGATGTGCTGACGGCCGGGTCCGTGACAGGCTTCACACCCGATCCCGTACTCGGTGGTCGTGGTCGCGAACGTCCGCGTCGCGACGTCAAAATTGCGCCGGATATTGGTGGCGTGGCAGTTGAAGCAGTTGACGTTCCAGATCTGCCGGAGGTCGTGGTTGGAGTCGGGGACGGGCGTGATCTCCCTCCAGTCGAGCCAGCGCTTCCAGGCAACATTCCAGAAGATCGGGAGCACGTACATCCGGCCATCGGGCAGCCGCGAGAGGTATCCCTGAAATCGCTTCGCGCCGAGGGCGTAGTCGACATCGAAGCGTTCGGGTGTGCCGCCTGGCTGCGTGACCGCAATGGAGTAGCGCCCGGCGGCGTGATCCATGTCGTAGGTGCGGCCGTGCTGGGCGACGGGAGAGTCGAGCGCGAATTGTCCGCTGACCGACGCCTGTTCGATCGGCCTGGTCATCTGCGAGTGCAGCGATCGACGCCACGCGGCGAATGCGTTCTCGTGGCAGTCCTTGCAGGCATCGGACCCGGCGTACCCACCGTGAGCATCTGCGATGACTGTCGATGGCGCAGTCGCGGGGGCTGGCGACTGCGCGAGGCCGAGCGCTGCAAGCCAGACGATGCTCACGACGATGAGGAGCACGCGGGGGCGGGTCATGGTTGTCTGCTGCCGATGCGGATGTTTCCGTGCACCACGTCGATCGACACCACCGGGGAACCGCGCCCCAGTGTGAGCTCGCCGAAGCGCGGCCCGAAGGCGGTCTTGAGAGTGAGCGGCAGGTCAGACTGAATGGCGCCGTCCATCGAGAGCGCGAGGATTCGCGCGTCGAGTGGACGCGACGGGAATCCGAGCGTCACGTTGCCGTTGAACGCGCGAAGGCGGATGCCATCGGTCAGCTCGGCGTCGTGAAGCCGCACGTCGCCGATGCCGGTTTCGAGTCTGATGCGGCCGGCGAGGGAGACGGCCTCGATCGAGCCGTGCTCGACGTGAGCGCTGACGCCGCCGCGCAGGTTCGTGAGTGAGATCGTTCCCTCGAACAGCTCGACTTGCCCGAATACTTGATTGAACGGCACGTGCACCAGGATTGAGCCGCGGCGTGCGGCGTCGGTGTCGCCGGCTGGCTGAAGCGCAGAGACGGATGCGTGCCCTTTGCCCGTCTCGACGGCGATGGCGATGGAGGTCAGTTGCCCTGGCGTCGGGGCGTGCCGGGTGATCTCGACGGTGACGCCTGGCTGGTTCCGGCCGATCACCGTAATGTCTCCCACCGTCGCGCGAAGTGTCAGGGGCGTGGTGGAGGAGATCGCCAGCATGCGGCTCGTACGATCGGTCTGCTGGATTCCCGCGCTCAACGGCGATGACAGGCTGATCAGCGCACAAAGGAGCAGCGCGGCGGTGCGTAGCAGGATACTGACCGACATTGGATGAGGTCAGTACGAGGGTACCGGCTGCGCATGTCGCTCCTGTAACGGGGCAAGTTACGCCCTCGGGCACCCAGATCGGTCCACACGCCACAAGGCGCCCGGTCGATTACAATCTGCACGCACCAATTCCCGTTAACCAAAGAGGTCACAGATATGAGTCGTGCAACGCTTGTGTTCGGAGCGGCGCTGATGGCGCTGGGAATCGCGTGTTCGCCAACACCACCCGCAGCTGAAACCACGCCGGCCGCCGCGGCGCCTGAAGCGAAGTCGCGGCGGGAGCAGGCGCTGCTCGATGATCTGGCGGTGGCCAACCGCATCCTGACGAAGGAGCTGGCGATTCTGGACATCCAGGCGCACGTCACGGCGCGGAGCCTCGACAATCCCAATCACTACTACATCGCCCGCTTCATCGCGCCCGGTGCCGCCACGACCAGCGACTTCATCGAGAACGACCTGGACAGCAAGCCGGTGGACGGCCCGCGCAATGACCAGGCCCGCGAGATCTACCTGCACGGTGAGATGTTCAAGGCCAATCCGGAGTTCATGGCGGTCGTCCACTCGCACACGCCGGAGTTCGTGGCATTCGGCCTGAGCACGGTGCCGCTCTACGACGGCACCGCAGCAATGCCGGTGTTCGACCTGCGCCCGTTCAACAAGGGCCGCTCGGGCATCATCAGCTCGCCGGAGCTGGGGCAGGCGATGACCGCCAAGATGGGCAAGAACGACGGCGTCCTGCTCTGGGGTCACGGCATCTCGCTGGGCGCCAAGTCCATTCCCGCGGTGATCACGCGCGTCGCCGAGCTGCGCGATTCGGCAAAGATGCAGATGGCGACGATCGCGGCGGGCGGCACCTGGAAGCCGCAGCCGCACCCGGTGGACGATGTGGTAATCGACCGCACGTGGGCGATCTACAAGGACCGCATGGTGAAGGACATGGGCGGGAAGGTGCTGATGACCGCGTTGCCTGCGCCGCCGAAGCCCACCGACCCCGTCGACGTCGCCAAGCGTGACGTGGTGCTCGCCAATCGCATCCTGGCGTCCGATCAGGTTGGCGTCCTCGATTCAGTCGGCATCGTCAGCGTGCGCAACCCGAGTAATCCCAACAGCTATTTCGTCGCGCCGAAGGTGGCCGCCGGAGCGGTTACGGCGGGCGACGTGATCGAGCGCGATGTCACCAAGGCCGAGCCTGACGCGCAGGGGCTTGCCATCCACGACGAGATTTACAGGACGCACCCCGAGATCAAGGCGGTGCTGTTTGCCCGCACGCCGGAGATCGTCGCGTTCAGTGGGTCGGTGCCGCTGCGCGCGACCGTCAACGGCGGCAACTTCATCGGTGAGGGCCTCCCGGTCGTGGACGTGGATCCGAGCAAGCCGGTGGCGACCAATGCGGAGGTCGCGAAGGCGGTGGCAGCGGCGCTGGATCGGAAGGGCGCCGTGCTGATTTCCGGCCAGGGCATCGTGATGACCTCGGCGACGGTGTACAACCTGACCGATCGCGCGTACCAGGTGAAGCAGAACGCGAAGATCCAGGCGCAGGCGATGGGGCTTCGCGGCAAGGTGACCTTCCTGGTCGACCTGCCGCAGCCGCCGGTCGCGACGGCGGCAAACGAGGCCCCGGCGGGCCGCGGTCAGGGTGCCGGCCAGGGCGGTGGCCAGCAGCTTGGGCCGATCGAGGGCCGTGCGTGGGTCTACTGGGTCGAGACCACGCCGATCAACTAGCGCCGCGTGGCCTGCCGCGTGCCCTGAAGGGCACGCGCTACAGACGAGTGGTTTGCCTCCTGTCGCGGG
>CAMCNL010000330.1 GCA_945876205.1 Candidatus Sulfopaludibacter sp. SbA3 | reverse complement strand
GAACCCCGAACCGTCGAACTGCTAAACGCCGAACACTGAACGCCGAACACTAAACACTGAACTCCGAACATCGAACCGAACCTGAACACGAACCGGGCACCAGGAACTCGGAAGTTCGAACCTCATGGTTCAGTAATCCCCACGCTCCCCATCGCGCGGAATTTCTGGTAGCGGGTCTCGAGGCGCGTGACCGGATCCATCGCCGACACCGACGCGAGCGTGCGCTCGAGCGCCGTGTCGAGCAGCGCCGCGGCCAGCTCGTGGTTCGTGTGCGCGCCGCCGATCGGCTCGGGGACGATCTCATCGATGATCCCGAATCCGAGCAGGTCGGGGGCGGTGAGCTTGAGCGCCTTCGCAGCCTCGACCTTGCGGGCCGAGTCGCGCCAGAGAATCGCCGCGCACCCCTCTGGCGGGATCACGCTGTAAATCGAGAACTCGTGCATCAGGATCCGGTCGCCGATCGCGATCCCCAGCGCGCCGCCGCTGCCGCCCTCGCCGTGGACAACGACGACGATCGGCGTGTCGAGCGCCGCCATCTCGCGCAGGTTGAAAGCGATCGCCTCGGAGATGCCGCGCTCTTCGGACTCAACGCCCGGATACGCCGCCGGCGTATCGATAAACGCGATCACCGGCCGCTGGAACTTCTCGGCAAGCTTCATCGCGCGGAGCGCCTTCCGGTAGCCCTCAGGCTTCGCGTAACCGAAGTTCCTGAACACTTTCTGCTTTGTATCGCCGCCGCTCCCCTTGTGATGACCGACGATGAGCACCGGCTCGTCCTTGTAGCGGGCAAACCCCGCCACGATCGCGTGGTCGTCGGCAAACCGGCGGTCGCCGGCGATCTCGGTGAACTCGGTGAACAACCGGTTGACGTAGTCGAGTACCGACGGCCGGTTGGAGTGCCGGGCCACCAGCACCCGCTGCCACGGCGTCAGGTGCTTGTAGATCTCGCCGCGGATCGACTCGATGCGGCGATACAGCCCGTCGATCGACTGCTGGCGCTGGTCCGTCTGCGGCATCATCGAGAGCGCCTCGATCTCCTTCAGCAGGACGGCAATCGGCTCTTCAAATTCCAACGTATCAGACGGCATACGGTCCCACGCGCCACAGAGACGGTCGCCTTCGCTGACGGCTTCGGCGCCCCGAGCAGAGATTGGCTTGCCGCGCCGTAGCCTTGGCGAAGGCGGGTGGCTTGTCTCGATGGTAGGGGGTTGGCATGACAGGGCAGGTCATTATCTGAGGCTGACGGAGCCAGCTCCACATATCTTCTCAACCTCGGCCACAAGGCGCTCCGAGGGGCGCACCTTGATCTGGGCGTTGATATCCAGCTTGATCCGCAGTTTCAGGTCGGGTTCCTGGAGCTCGATGGCCACGCGGCGGTCGCCCTTGTGCTGGATCAGCACGTCCCAGAGCTTGACGAACGTGTCACGGTCATGCGGCGGCGCCGACATCCGAATCGCTACCGACTTGGCCAGCCGCTCGCGGACGATGTCGATGGGATGGATCTCCGACGCCAGCACCCGCGTCGTCTCGTCGTCGCGCTCGAACTTGCCTTTGACGAGCACCATCTGGGCGTTCTCCCCCATGTGCCCGTACTGCTTGAACGCTTCGGGAAAGACCACGATTTCGACGCTTCCGGTCGCATCGTCCAGCATGAAGACGCACATGCGGTCGCCCTTCTTGGTCTTCAACGGACGCAGGCCAGAGACGATACCGCCGATCGAGACCTCTTCCCCGCCGCGCTTGTCGCGCCAGTTCGCGCCGCCGCCATCCTGGGTGGAAGCTTTCGGAGGAGGGGGCGGTGCGGGAGCGTCGATGTCGTCGACGACGTCCTTCTTCGCCGCCAGCTCGGTAGTCGACTTCGCGCCGTAGAGGCGGAGGTCGTCGGCATACCGGTCCATCGGGTGGCCGGTCCAGTAGAGACCGAGCGTTTCTTTCTCGAACTGGAGCTGCTCGAGGTCGGTCCAGGCCGGCACATTGGGAAGCGGCACGTCCGCGGGATTGTGCTCCGGTCCACCGCCGAAGAGGTCGGACTGCCCGAGATCCTTGTCGCGCTGCGTGCGGCTGCCGTGCTCGCAGGCGCTGTCGATGGCGGCAAACAGCCGCGCCCGGGCCGCGAGTGCCGAAGCAGCGTCAGCGCCGCTGACGAGCGAGTCGCACGCGCCTGATTTGACGAGCGCTTCGAACACGCGTTTGTTGGCGATGCGCATGTCGAGAATCTCGCAGAGCGCGTGGAGCGAGGGAATGCGTCCGCCCAGCGCGGTGCGCGCCTCGAGAATGGCGTTGATGGCGCCCTCGCCAAGTCCCTTGATCGCCGTGAGACCGAAGCGGACGCCCTTGCCCGGCTCCACCGAGAAGTTCAACTGGCTCTGGTTGATGTCGGGCGGCAGCAGCGGGATGCTCCGGTCACGCGCCTCGGCCAGGTACATCGCCAGCTTGTCGGTGTTCTGCGCTTCAATCGTAAAGAGCGCCGCCGCGAAGTGCCACGGGAAGTTCGCCTTGAGGTATCCGGTCTGATACGCCAGCAGCGCGTAGGCGGTCGAGTGCGACTTGTTGAAGCCGTAGCCGGCAAAGAATTCGATCAGCTCGAAGAGCTTGACGGCCTTCTTCTCGTTGACGCCCTTCGCTCTTGCGCCGTCGAGAAACGCCTCCTTCTGCTTCGCCATGACCTTGGGGTCTTTCTTGCCCATGGCCTTGCGAAGCACGTCGGCTTGCCCGAGGGTGAAGCCCGCCACCGCCTGCGCGATGCGCATCACCTGTTCCTGGTAGGCGATGACGCCGTAGGTGTCTGAGAGGATCGGCTCGAGCTGCGGCAGCTCGTACTTGAATTCCCTCCTGCCCGACTTGCGCTCGACCCAGTCGTCCACCATGCCGCTCTTGAGCGGGCCGGGACGGTAGAGCGCATTCAACGCAATCAGGTCGTCGAGCCTGGCCGGCTTGGCCTTGCGGAGCAATTCACGCATCCCCGAGCTCTCGAACTGGAAGATGCCGTAGGCGGCGCCTTCGCCGAACACCTTGAAGGTCTTCGGGTCGTCGAGCGGGATGTTGTCGATGTCGAGCGTGATCCCTTCGGTCCGCTTGATCTCGGCGAGGCAGTCCTGAATGAGCGTCAGCGTGCTCAGCCCGAGGAAGTCCATCTTGAGGAGACCGACCCGCTCGACCTCCTTCATATTCCACTGCGTCGTGATTTCGTCGCGCTGCCCCTTATAGAGCGGCGCATAGTCGGTGATCGGCCCCGGCGCGATGACGACACCGGCGGCGTGAACCGAAGCGTGCCGCGACATCCCCTCGAGGCGGCGGCCGATGTCGAGGACCTCCTGCACCTTCGGGTCCTTCGCCGCCATGTCCTTGAGGATCGGGTTCTCCGCGAGCGCCTTGTCGAGCGTCATGTCGAGCGCCGGCGGGATCTGCTTGGCGATGCGGTCGACGTCGGCGTACGGCATCTCGAGCACGCGCCCGACGTCTCTCACCACGGCCTTCGCCTTCATCGTCCCGAACGTGATGATCTGCGCGACGTTCTCCCGCCCGTACTTGCGCGTGACGTAGTCGATGACCTCGCCGCGGCGCCGCTCGCAGAAGTCGACGTCGATGTCGGGCATCGAGATGCGCTCGGGGTTGAGGAAGCGCTCGAACAGCAGGTCGAAGTCGATCGGGTCGACGTCGGTGATGCGCATCGACCAGGCGACCAGCGACCCGGCCGCCGACCCTCGGCCTGGGCCGACGGGGATGTGCTCTTCGCGGGCGTAGCGGATGAAGTCCCAGACGATCAGGAGGTACCCCGGGAACCCCATCTGCTTGATCATCTGGATTTCGTACTCGAGCCGCCGGTGGTACTCGTCGAGGGTGTGGCGGAGACGTCCGGCGGCGGCGAGCTGCTGCAGGCGCGGCAACCGCTGCGCGAATCCTTCGCGTGCCACGTGCTCGAAGTACGAGTCGAGGGTAAAGCCCTCGGGCACGCCGAACGACGGCAGGTGGTTCTGGCCCTTCGGGAT
>CAMCNL010000329.1 GCA_945876205.1 Candidatus Sulfopaludibacter sp. SbA3 | reverse complement strand
GAGCCCTTTGGGCTCGCCCGGCGGACCCGAAGGGTCCGCCCCACTGGCGCGAGCTGCTGCGACCAATCGCACCGTGTCACCCGGCGCGAAGAGCGCCGGCGGAGTCCTGTCTGGATCGAACACCTTCATCGCGGTACGGCCGATGATCTGCCATCCACCCGGCGAATCGAGCGGATAGATTCCCGTCTGTCGCCCGGCGATGCCGACCGATCCCGCTGGCACGCGCGTCCTGGGCTCTGCGCGCCGCGGCGCGGCAATCGAGTCTTCCACGGCACCCATGTAGGCAAAGCCAGGCAGGAATCCCAGCATGAACACGCGATAGGTCCGCGACGCGTGGCGGTCGATCACTTCGGATGGCGGACAACCGGCAAACGCTGCGACATCGGCGAGGTCGGGACCACCCTCGCCGCCGTAGGTCACCTCGACCTCTATCGGCGCGCGCTCCTCGAGGACCGGGGCGGCGTCGCAGGCGTGGCGAATGGTCTCGGCGAGCGCGGCAACATCCGCGCGCAGCGGATCGAAGAACACCGCCACCGAGCGGAAGGTCGGGACGATGTCACGAACGCCGGCCAGCCGATTCCGCCGGAGCACTGCCGCAATCGCCACGGCACGAGCGTTCACCCCGGGATCAATCACGGGATCGAGCTCCAGCAGCAGCACCGAGTCCCCCGCTTCTCGAATCACGTCGTCAGCGCCTGCAGCAGCTTGCGATGAATGCCGCCGAAGCCGCCGTTGGACATCAGGACGACGACGTCGCCGTCGCGGTGCTCTTTGACAATGGCGCGGATGATGTCGTCGACGTCGGGAATGTAGCGGGCATTCTGTCCGCCCTTCCGAAGGTCGTCCACGAGTTGTTCGCCAGACAGGCGCTCTGAGTCCGGAAGCGATGATCGGAAGACGCCAGCAACCACGACCTCGTCGGCGCCGCCGAACGCGCGGGCGAAGTCGTCCTGGAAGATGCGGCGGCACGACGAGGCTGACCGTGGCTCGAACACCGCCCAGATCCGCCGCGACGGATAACCGGTCCGCAGGGCCGCGAGCGTTTCGTGCACGGCCGTCGGATGGTGCGCGAAGTCGTCCAGGATGGTCACCCCACTCGCCACGCCAACCGTCTCGAGCCGCCGCTTGATGCCCTTGAAGCGACCAAGGCCGTCCGCAAGCTGCGCTGCGCTGAGGCCGGCATAGGCACCCACCGCAATCGCCGCGAGGGCGTTGCGAACGTTGTGCAGGCCGAGAAGTGGTGAATGGAACGCACCAAACACTTCCCCGCTCCGGCGCACCTTGAAATGGGTCAGGCCGTCCGCATGCTCCACGCCGTAGGCGCGCCAGGTGGCATCCTCCGCCAGGCCGAAGGTCTCGACGGGACTGACGGCCGCGGGACGCAACGCGGCAGCGTTCGGACTGTCGGCCCCCAGCAGCAGGAGCCCGTTGCGAGGCACGAGGTTGACGAGCCGGCGGAACGCCAGGCGCACGGCGTCGAGGTCCGCGTAGATGTCGGCGTGATCGAACTCGATATTCCCTATCACCGCGACATCGGGCAGGTACTTCAGGAACTTCGCCGTCTTGTCGAAGTAGGCGCTGTCGTATTCATCGCCCTCGATGACGAAGTCGCGGCCGCCACCTACCCGATAGCTCGACCCCTGCTCCCCGAAGTTCAACGCGATCCCGCCGACCAGGATCGTCGGGTCGAGACCGCCGTCGGTCAGCAGCCAGCCGGTGAGCGAGGTCGTGGTCGTCTTGCCGTGCGTGCCGGCGAGGACGATCGACCGCGCGCCCCAGAGAAAGTGATCTCGAATCGCTTCAGGCAGCGAGCAGTAGCGGATCTTTCGCTCCAGCACGCTTTCGAGCTCGGGATTTCCACGCGAGATGGCGTTGCCGACTACGACCAGATCGAGGTCGGGCGTGATGTGGTCAGCCGAGTAGCCGCTCATCGTCGGGATGCCTTCGGACGCGAGAAAGTCGCTCATCGGCGGGTAGACGTTCTGGTCAGAGCCTCGCACGTCGTGCCCGCGCCGCTTCAGCAACGCGGCGAGCGTCGCCATGGCGGTTCCGCACACGCCGATCAGATGGATGCGCCGCGCCTCACTCAACAGGTGATTCCTCGACGATGAGAGCAGGATGGGGATGGGTGGTGACGCGGACGCGCACGCCGAGCGGAAGGCTCCACGAGGGTCCGGTCGTATGACCAGAAGGAAACCCGAGCAGCACCGGCCCATTGAAGCTCGCGGTCAGCTGGGTGAGCACGTCTTGAATCGGATGTTGGCCGCCCGCTTCATCGCACCCGCGCATCTCGCCGAACACCAGGGCGACGGCGCGATCGAGGATGCCGCTCAGCCGGAGCTGCGTGACGAGCCGGTCGATGCGGTAGGGCCGCTCGTTGACGTCCTCCAGGAAGAGCACGCACCCGTGCGGCGGGTCGAACGCGTAGGGTGTGCCCATCGAAGCAGCCAGCTGCGTCATCGTTCCACCATACAGCGGGCCACTCGCGTCGCCGCCACGCAGCGCCGCGAGCCCGGCAGGCCGGAGCTCGAGGCCCGCGCCTTCCCCACCGATCAGGCGCATGAAGGAGTGCTCGTCGTAGCCGTCGCGGCCCTTGGCCAGTCGTCCTTCGAGCATGGGGCTATGAAGCGCGGTAATCCCGCATTGGCAGGTCAGCCATGACAACAGCGACGTGTTGTCGCTGTAGCCGATGAAGAGCTTCGGCGCGAGCCGCCCCCGGTACGCATCGAGGTATGGCAAAAGGTGCACGCTGCCGTAGCCGCCCCGAACGGCCACCAGCGCCGCCACGTCGGGATTGGACCATGCCCGGAGCCACGCCGCCGCGCGCAACTGCGCCGCGCCTGACACGTAGCCCGTTCGCTCGAACACCGAATCGTCGTAGATCGGGTCGAACCCGAGGCGCCGCAGCTCGGCCACGCCCTGGTCGAACTCTTCGCGGGAAAACGGACTGGCCGGCGAAACCAGAGCGATGCGGTCGCCTGCCTTGAGCGCGCGCGGCTTGATCATGCGCCTTGGGCGCTCACGAGGTTCGCGGTTCCTCGGTTCCATGTTCCTGGTTCGTGTTCAGGTTCGGTGCGGCGTTCGAGGTTCGGCATTCCAGGCGTTCCAGCCCGGCGCAGCCGAACCCCGAACAGCGAACCGTGACCGTGAACCGAACCTGAACACGAACCCGGAAGCAGGCACCCGGAAGTGTGAACGACATAATTCTCAGAGAAACCGCGCCATCTCTTCGGCGATACGCCGATGGGCATCGCAGCCCACGACATCGTTGCGGGGCGGGCCTTTACGGCCGGCCGAGGCGATGCCGCGTCCGGCACTCACCAGAAACCGTTCCTTCGCGCGACGCTGGCGTGCCAGCGCATCCTCGACGCGCTTGTAGGGAATGGTGCCGTCCTCGACCGCGTATACGAGCGCCTCGAGGGCGGCGGCCTGCACCTCGATGTCGTGGCCGCGATCGTCGGAAAGGGCGCGGCAGATCAACACGCCGTCACACCCGGCGAGAATCGACTGGACCGCCGCCTCGGGCACGCTGTAGCTCTTGGCGAGCGCCTTCATCTCGAGGTCGTCGCTCAGGATCACGCCCTCGAAATTCAGCTCGTCGCGCAGCAGGTCGTAGACGACGTGACGCGAGAGTGTCGCGGGCTTCTCGTCGTCCAGCGACGGGACGAGGATGTGCGCGGTCATGATCGTCGCCACGCCGGCCGCAATCGCCTCTCGAAACGGCACGAACTCGACGCGACGGAGCCGATCGGGCGGATGTTCGACGATCGGAAGGTCGAGGTGTGAGTCAACCGAGGTATCGCCATGTCCGGGAAAATGCTTGCCGCAGGCGGCAATGCCATTCTCCTGCAGACCCCGGACGATCGCCGCGCCGAGCCTGGCGACGGCCTCCGCGCTCTCGGAGAGCGCCCGGTCGCCGATGACCGGATTCCTGGAATTCGTATGAATGTCGAGGACCGGGGCGTAATCGAGCGAGATGCCGACGGCTTTCAGCTCTGAG
>CAMCNL010000328.1 GCA_945876205.1 Candidatus Sulfopaludibacter sp. SbA3 | reverse complement strand
AGGTCGCGCTGAAACGGCGCAACTCGAGAAAGTCTCTCAGCGTGTGGCCCTCGGCATCCGGTGCGTCGAGGAGCGCCGGGGCTTCCCGGTTGAACTGCACGATCTCTCGGAGCAACGCGAGATGCGACGGCGCGAAAAGGTTCCGCCGCTGGGCAAAGAACCCGTTGGCGCCGCGGCTGCTGTACTCGAGTCCGCTCCGCCGGCACGACACCGAGAACGACATGTCGGAGTCGTGCATGGCCACCCCAAGCTCGCTGAACAGGCGCACCAGGTGCGGATAGGTTCGGTCGTTGTGCACCAGGAAGCCCGTGTCGAGCGCCACGCTGCCGCTGGGGGGCGGAAACCATGACCGTATTGGTGTGGCCGCCAAGTCGGCGGTCCTGTTCGAAGAGGTGGACCCGATGCCGGCGGCTCAGCAGATAGGCGGAGGCCAGGCCGGCAATGCCCGCTCCGATGACCGCAATGGTCTTCATGGCTCAGCAAGGAATACCACCCGAGCTTCGCTATGTCAATGTTTTGTCCATGACAAATCATTGACATAGCCAGTCGTCCGAGATACGCTGGTGCTCGGACAACTCAGAAGCCGGGGGTATCGATGGGATCCACGATCAGGCTCGCGACGTTTGGTGCTCTGGCGTTCATGGTGCTCGATGGCATCTGGCTCGGGGTGCTGACGAAGAACTTCTACCGCGATCAACTGGCGCCGATCGTACGCCTCGCCGACGGTGGCATCGCCCCCAACTGGCCGGCAGCGCTGGTGGTCTATGCCCTGCTCGGGACCGGCATCGCCCTCTTCGTCATCCCGCGCGCGTCCACGGTCTGGTCTGCGGCCGTCTACGGCGCTCTGTTCGGCCTCGTCGTATACGGCGTCTACGACTTCACCAATTACTCAACGCTGCGCCAGTGGCCATTTGTCCTGACGTTGGTCGACGCGGCGTGGGGAACGTTCGCGTCTGCGACAGCGGCGGCCGCCGTGCGAATGGTGGTCCGGTGAGGAAGGCGAAGGAGACGGCCGCGCACTATCCGATTCGCGTAGTGTCGAGGCTGACCGGGATTACCATCGACACCCTGCGCGCGTGGGAGCGACGGCACAATGCCGTCACGCCGGTCCGCGATGACCGTAGCCGCATGTACACCGATGCCGACGTCGCTCGCCTTCGGTTGCTGCGCGAGGCCGTGGAGCACGGGCACAGCATCGGTCGCCTCTCGAGACTTGGCGACGAGCAACTGCGCCGCCTCGGGGTCACGGCCAAAGCGGCCGCGGTGTCCACGGTCGAGGTTGCGCGGCAGACGATACCGGGCATCGAAGCGCTCAAGGCGGCGTTGTATTCGTACAACTCCGTGGGCGTCGATCAGGAGATCTCTCGCCTGGCCTCGATGGTTCGTCCGTTGGAGCTTCTGCAGGAGGTGCTGATGCCGGTCCTCGCGCAGGTCGGCGACGACTGGCACCGCGCTCGCACCAGGATCGCCCACGAGCACCTGATGTCGGCGGCGGCCCGGAACATCCTCGGTTCGTTTCTTCGCTTGCATGCGCGGCCGACGACGCCCGTCCGGTTGCTGTTTGCGACGGTATCTGGCGACCGTCATGAAATCGGTACGCTGGGCGCCGCGATGCTCGCCGCCAGCAGCGGTCTCGGCGTCGCCTATCTCGGGCCCAATCTTCCCGCGCGAGACATCCTCGACAGCGTGAAGCCCGCCGGCGCACAGGTGTTGGTGCTCGGTCTCACCGGAGCGGCCGGGAAGACGACGGGGCACGAACTTCAGGCTGTCGTGCGCGATCTCCCTCGAGACGTTGAGCTGTGGGTCGGTGGACGCGGTGCGGAGCGCCAGGCATCGATTGTCAGCCCGCGGGGTCTCGTCTTCGGCGACTACACCGCGTACCAGAAGGAGCTCGTCCGCCTCGGCGGGCGCGTTGCGTGATACCCATGACGTTCCGAGACAGCTCGTCCCGCCTGTATTCATATCTGTCAACGGCGTTCACCGTGGCAGCGTTGGCCCTTGGGGTGACATCTGCCTCGGCGCAGGACACCACCGGCGTCGGCGCCATCAGCGGCGTGGTCGTGGACCCGAGTGGCCGGCCGACCGAAGGCGTGCGCGTGTGCGCCCTCGACACTGCCGCGTGTGTCACAAGTGACGCACAGGGGGCGTTTCGTATTGGCGACCTGCGCGCGGGCGCCTATCGCCTGGAGGTCCTGCCACTCGAAGGCCTCCCGTTCACCAGCGAGCCAGTGGACGTGCGCGCCGGGCTGGACGGCACGGTGGAGATATCGTTGCCCACTATCGAGAACTTCCAGCAAGCGATCACGGTCACCGCGCCAGCGTTCCAGGCACCGGAAGAGGTGAAGAACTCCGGCTTCCTGGTGGGGCCCCGCGAGATCCTCAAGAGCGCTGCGGCCCTGCAGGACGTCTCGCGCTATGTCCAGGGTCTGCCGGGCGTGGCGATCGGCACCAACGACTTCCGCAACGACATCATCGTCCGTGGCGGCAGCCCGCTCGAGAACCTGTTCGTCGTGGACAACGTTGAGATTCCGAACATCAACGCCTTCGCAAACTTCGCGTCAGCCGGTGGCACGGTGAGCCTGCTCGATGCCGAACTCCTGCAGGACGTGACCTTCCTCACCGGAGGATACCCCGCGCCCTACATCAACCGCACGTCGAGCGTGTTGCAGGTCACCCAACGCGAGGGCAACCGGAAGGCGTTCAGCGGGTCGGCCACGCTGGGATTCGCCGGCGCAGGCGCCATTCTCGAAGGACCCATCAATGCGGGTAAAGGATCGTGGGTGGTGTCGGCGCGACGAACCTTCCTGGATGTGTTCACACAGGACGTCGGGTTCGGCGGCGTGCCGGTGGTCTACTCGTTCAACGGCAAGGCGGTCTACGACCTCACGCCCCGGGACCGCCTCTGGGTAGTGAACCTTTCGGGCGTCGACAATATTCGGCTCGGCCTCAGTGACTCTTCCGATGTCGAAGAAGAGATTGCCAACTTCGACATCCGATTCGACGGCTGGCGCAGCGCCACGGGCTTCAACTGGCAACGCATCTTCGGGTCACGTGGCGTCGGGCTCTTTGGCGTCACCCATTCCGAGGCCAAGGTGGGCCAGCAGGTGAAAGACCTGGTGTCGGAGGGCGCGCCGCCGCTGGGGGTGCCTGCTCAAGACATCATCAACCGGAGCCCCGTGGTCTACTTCGAGGATTCGCGCGAAGGTGAGACCACGGTTAAGTACGATCTCACCGTGCACCTGCCGTTCTTCGAAACAGTACAGGTGGGGGGCAGCGTCAAGACGTTCCGCATCAACTACGTGGCCCGGTCCCCGTACGGCAACGACACGCCGTACTCCCCGGTGCCAGGCATCGACCCGTTTTTCCTCAACACCCGCTTCCGGTCGTATCAAACCGGCGCCTACCTGCAGGCCTCGAAACAACTGGCCTCGCGCGTGAACCTGACCCTCGGGGGACGCGTCGACCACTACGACATCCTGTCGCAGGGCAGGTTCAGCCCGCGGGCGGGCGTCAAGGTACGCCTTACCGACGCGCTGTCGTGGAACTCGAGCACAGGGTCGTACTACCAGCAGCCGGCGTTTCTCTTTGTGTCGGCATTTCCCCAGAACGCGTCGCTCGTACCTTGGCGCGCCGACCACTATGTGACGGGCCTGGCCTGGTCGCCCAACCCTGAGCTGCGGATGACGGCCGAAGCGTATCGGAAGACCTATACCGACTACCCGGTGGCGAGTGGCGTGCCGAGTGTGTCGCTCGCCAACATCGGCGACACGTTCGACGTGCGCGAAATCCTGTTTCCGCTCACGAGCGCCGGGGAGGGGTACTCCGAGGGCGTAGAGTTCTTCGTTGAGAAGCGGCTCACCTCGAAGCTCTATGGCCAGGGTAATCTGTCGTTCTCGCGCACGCGCCACGCGGGACTCGACGGCGTAATGAGACCCGGCTCGTTCGACTACCCGTTCGTCTTCAATCTGCTCGGCGGCTATCGCCTGTCGCCCGTGTGGGAACTCTCGGCCCGACTGTC
>CAMCNL010000327.1 GCA_945876205.1 Candidatus Sulfopaludibacter sp. SbA3 | reverse complement strand
CAGCGATTCGACCGTGGTGTCCGGGCGGATCGACTCGTCCCGATCGAACAACATCGGGTCGCCTTTCCTCTGGGGAATCGCGATCGGCAGGATCTCCGCCGTGAACCGTCCGGCGGCGGTGGCCTCCGCGGCGCGGCGGTGGCTCTCAGCCGCGTAGGCGTCCTGCGGACCGCGGGCGATCCCGTACTCGTCGGCCACGACCTCGCCGGCGTTGCCCATGTGGCACTGCTCGAATGAGCACCACAGGCCGTCGTTGATCATCGAGTCCACGAGCGGGCCGTTGCCCATCCGCAACCCTTCGCGGGCACCTTGCAGCAGGTACGGGCAGTTGCTCATCGACTCCATGCCGCCGGCCACGGCGATCTCGATGTCGCCGGTGGCGATGCCCTGAACCGCCAGCATCACCGCCTTCAGTCCCGACCCGCACACCTTGTTGATGGTGAACGCGGCGACGTGGTCCGCCAGCCCTCCGCGAAGCGCCGCCTGCCGCGCCGGTGCCTGTCCGAGCCCCGCCGACACGACGTTGCCCATGATGCACTCGTCGACGATCCCCGGATCGATTCCCGCGCGCCGCACCGCTTCGCGCACCACTAGCGCGCCAAGGTCGGTTGCGCTGAAGCCTTTGAGGGAACCGAGAAATTTGCCGGTAGGCGTCCGAACCGCCGAGACGATGACCGCGTCCTGCATAGTCGCTGTGTCAGGAGAGCCGGACGTCGATGTGCCGCACGACGTCGTCGCCGAGCAGGCCGTTGAGCCGCGACCGGATCATGCCCGCCGATCGCTCGATTTCACGCCGCCACGCCGGGTCCTTCGCGCGCACGTGCAGGACGCGCGCCTTCAACTCGATGGTCGTGACCTTGTCGACCGACGGCCCGACCGCCGCGCGCCAGGCGAACTCGATCTTTTCTGGAGAGAGCGGAGCTTTCCGGAGGAGGGCCGCGAGGGCATCGGGCATGAACCGCTGTACTGGTTCCACGCGCCGAGGATAGCATTGAAGGATGTCACCGGCTCGGCGCCCCTGTCTCTTCGGCGTCTGCCTGATCGCCGCGGGCCTCATGGCGTGCAGCGAACCGCTGCCGCCGTCCGTTCCACGCGCCATCCGAATCACGACCGGCCCGCCGGCCGGGGCGCTCTCGGCAGCCGGTGAGGCGCTGGCCAGCGCGTACCGCGCGGCGTTGCCCGACCTCGCCCCGGAGGTGCTGACGAGCCTGGGCACCGTGGAGAACGTCGGCGTGCTCGAGCACGGTCAGGTTGACGTCGGGTTCTCGTTTGCCAACGTGGCCTATGCCGCATTCGTCGGACAGCTGCCGGGTCAGGCGGCCCCCTTCTCGCGCCTGCGGGCCATCGCGCTCCTGCAGCGCTCGCCCGTGAATTTTCTCGTGGGGCCGCGATCCGTGGTGCGCACGATCGAGGACCTGCGGGGAAGGAAAGCGAGCTTCGGATACCCCGGTTCCGGAACCAACCTGACAGTGGAATTGCTGTTGAGAGCGTTCGGGCTCGATCCCAACGCGCTCGCCACGCCCACCCTCCCGCTGGATGAGGAAATAGCCGGTTTGCTTGCCGGTCGCCTCGATGCGCTCTTCGTGCCGGGCACGGCGCCCTCGTCGCCGGTCCAGGCGGCACTTGCGGGCGGAGGACGCCTGCTGCCGTTGCAGGGCACTCCGATCGATCAGATGCTGCGCCAGTACCCCTTTTACAGCGCCATGGTGATTCCCGCCGACGCGTACCGGGAGCTCTCGATCCCGGTCGTCACGATCGGCGTCAACGCGGTCCTGCTGTGCCGGGTCGACCTGGCTGACGACCTGGTGTATCGCCTGACGAAAGCGTTGTATGAGGCGCCCGACGGCGCGGCCGTCGACCCGGCGCTCGCGCAGTGGCTCGATGCGTCGGTCGGGGCGGCCACTCCGATTCCTCTCCATCCGGGCGCTGCCCGCTACTATCGCGAGCGCGAGCTGTCTCCCTGAGGCCGTCCATCGATCCCTGACCCAACCTGACACACGCTGTCGCCGCGACCCTCGTCCCCCCCCGATCTCCCATGACACAACTCGTCACACGCCGCCGAAGCCGAGTTACTACACTCCCTCCGCGGTTGACACCGCTCGGGATTCACGAGAGGTCCCGTAGACAAGAGGTATCGAGATGATTCAGTTTCGACTCGCCTGGTTCGCAGCGACGATCAGCGTACTGGCCGGCATCCTCGTGGGCGTCTCGTCCGCATCCGCGCAGGCGACGATCAGCGGCGTGGTCAAGGACACGTCGGGCGCGGTGCTTCCAGGTGTGACCGTGGAGGCGTCCAGCCCCGCGTTGATCGAGAAGGTGCGGTCGGTCACGACCGATGCGAACGGTCAGTACTCAATCGTCGACCTGCGTTCGGGGACCTACGCGGTCGCGTTCACGCTGCCCGGTTTCTCCACCGTCAAGCGTGCGGGGCTCGAGCTGGCCGGCACGTTCACGGCGACGGTGAACGCCGACATGCGCGTTGGCGGGCTTGAAGAGACGATCACCGTCACGGGCGAAACGCCGATGGTGGACGTCCAGAGTGCGCGGCGGCAGCAGACCATGACGCGCGAGGTGATCGACGCGATTCCGACCGGCAACCGGTATCAGAATCTTCTCTCCGCTCTTCCAGGTGTGGTGGTCGGTGGTGCGCAGGACGTCGGCGGATCGCGCGGCGACTCGCCAACCGATATCTCGGTGCACGGCAGCAACGTGAGCGACGGCCGCATCATGATCGACGGGGCCAACGTGGCGCCGCCGGCCAAGGGAGGCGGGCACGACACCATGTCGGTACTCGACACGGTCAACTCGCAGGAGGTCGTGGTCAGCACCTCCGGCGGACTCGGCGAGGCGCAGACCGCCGGCATCACCATCAACGTGATCCCCCGCGAAGGGGGCAATCGGTATTCGGGGCAGCTGTTCTCGGCCGGCACGACCGGCGCGCTGCAGGCCGACAACCACACGGCCGACCTGACGGCCCGCGGCCTCCCCAACGTGAACACCGTGGACAAGCTCTGGGACGTGACCGGCGGCTTCGGTGGTCCCCTGAAGCGGGACAAGCTGTGGTTCTACACGACCGCGCGGTACAACGGTTACCAGAACCACGTGGCCGGGATGTACGTGAACAAGAACGCGGGCAACCCCAACGCGTGGACCTTCGACCCCGATCTCAGCCAGCAGGCGACGACGGAAGGGGTGTACAGGGTCGGCTCGTTCCGGACCACATGGCAGGCGTCCCAGCGCAACAAGATCAACTTCCTGTGGGACGAGCAGTACCGCTGCATCAACTGCACCGGAGGCGGCACGGCGGTGCAGAGCATCGAGGCGACCACCAAGGGGGCCGGGTCGCCGAACCGGACGCGTCAGGTCATCTGGCGCGCGCCGCTGACCTCCCGGGTGCTGGCGGAACTGGGCACGAGCAGCTACATGCTGCGAGAGGACAATTTCCGGAACGATGAAGTGGGCCTCGGGCTGACGCGGGTCACAGAGCAGGCCGGTCTGATTCCCGGCCTCTCCTACCGCGGCCACAACAGCCGCTCCGTGTCGTGGCTCTCGATTCACAACCATGGCGCCCTGTCCTACGTGACGGGCAGTCACAACATGAAGGTGGGCGCCACCTACAGCTACATGCGGCAGGCCGTCGCCTTCTATTCGACGGGCTTGAACTTCCGGTTCCGCGCCGGCGTGCCGAATCAGCTCACGCAGTTCGCCTACCCGTACAACCCGAACACGCAGTTCGATGTGGTCGGCTTGTACGCACAGGACGTCTGGACGGCCGGGCGGCTCTCACTACAGTGGGGCGTTCGATACGACCAGCAGGCGACGAAATTCCCGGCGAGCGAGTTGCCGGCGACGTTGTTTACCTCGGCCTCGAGCTACCCGGCCGAGAGCCCCGTCCACTTCAAGGACGTCACGCCGCGCGCCGGGCTCGCGTACGACGTGTTCGGGACCGGAAAGACCGCGTTCAAGGTGCGCGTGGGCAAGTACGTACTCGCCCAGGACGGGACGGGCAGCATCTATGGAACGGGCGTGAG
>CAMCNL010000326.1 GCA_945876205.1 Candidatus Sulfopaludibacter sp. SbA3 | reverse complement strand
GCGCGCTCGCCGTAATATCGACCGGCATCTTGTCTGCGTCGTCGAAGCCGATGTAGCTGCCCTTGAGGGCGAGCGATGTGAGCGCCGCTATCCGATCAGCCGGGCCGACCGCCCGAAGGTACTTATCGAGCACCTGATCCGGGGAAGGCAGGCGGGGGGCCGTGCGCAGGATAGGGTCTCCAGGTTCCTCCGGCGGCGGCGAGCTGTAGAGCAGGTCCAGACTCGGCATCACGGTCGGGGCCTTGTTTCCGCGATGGCAGGTGAAGCACGTCACCACCTGACGTCCGCCGAAGTTCGCCTGGTTGATGCCACTGACCATCTGCATCATGCGGCGGGTCGTTCGTTTGCGCACGTTGTCGTCGGCGTACTTCGCCCAGCTTCCTCCGCTCTCGTCAACGTGGCAGTCCGTGCAGTTGAGACCGAGCGACGCGGAAAAGAATCCCATCGTGCCCATGAACTGATCGACAGGGATGTCTTTCAAGATCTGGACATTCGTGAACACGTCTCCGGCCCTCGGCGCCGCACCGCCGGCGGCATTCGCCCGGGCCGGTGCCGTGCCTTGCGCCGCCAGCGACGCCGCCGTGGCCCAGATCGCGATGGCGGCGGTCAACGCCGCCATCGTTCGAAACGAATCGATCGCACGCATGCTGTCCCCCGTTACTTCCAGCTCTCGCTGGCCTTCCTCAGCTTGCCGGTCGCTGCCGGCTGCTCGCTCAGCTCGATGCGGCCGCCCGAATTCGGATCGGTGACGTTGGCCAGGAACCCGCCGCTGAAGGCGCTCGGCGTGCTGCTCGGCTCGGACACGGTGGCGCCGCGCTGCCGGAACGTCGCCGCCGCCGTCTTGATGTCGTCCGTCTCGAGCCCAAAGTGGTTCAACCCGGGCTGCTGCTGCGCGTTCGCCTGCTGAATCTCGAGGAACGTGTCGCGGCTCACCTGAATGTAGGCGGACCGCAACTCACCCTGCGGACCCACGTTGCGGATCACTTCCTGAAACCCCATCTTGTCCCGGTACCAGGCCAGCGCCTCGTTGATGTTGGCTACCGTGATGGCGACATGGTTCAGCCGGACCGCCGGCTGCTGCGTCTGGGCCACCGTGTTGGATGTGGCGACGCCGATCAAGATTCCGGCGGCCAGAATGAAAAGTCCGCGCATGGAGCCTCCTTTAACAGTTGTCTCGAGCTGGGACGCGATCCTCGCCCGGCGATCAGAACTCAAGTTGGCCGCTCAGACGGAGAATGCGTCCGCCTGCGACCTCGTACGGCACCAGCCAGTTGCCGCCGTAGCCGGTGTTCGACGAGTAGACGTCACCCCGGTTGGTGACGTTGGCCACGTCCGCGTTCGCGCTCAGCCTGTACTGGCCGAAGGTGAACCGCCGGGAGAAGCGCAGGTCGAGCTGCTGCAGCCGATCCTCGAACGCTTCACCCGGCGCCAGGAGCGACACCGTGGTGGCCACCGTGCAGGTGGGCCGGCCAGCGCAGGCACCGAGGAAACGGTTGCCGGGCAGAGCGGCCATCACTTCGGCGGCCGGAGCCGGATAGGTTGCCAGGATGGGCGCGCCCGGGGTGTTCTGGTAGATGGCGCTGAACTGCAGGTCCCACGGCAGCGGATAGACGAACATCATCTTCATCTGCGTGCCCGCCGACCAGGGGTTGCTGAGCTTGCAATGCGCGGCCGAGTTCCAGACACCGGCCACGGCCTGGGTAAACGTGCCCGGCCCAGTATTGGCTCCAGCGCCCGCGGCAGTCCCGTCAGTGCTGAACGTCGTCTCCGGCGCCTTCGCCGCGATGTCGCAGGCGTCTGTCGTGGTACGGCCGATGCTCACACCGCCGGCGAGCAAGCCCCCCTGACGGAACCTCGCGTTCAGCGTCACGTCCACGCCGTTGTACACCTCGGTGCGCGTGCCCACGTCGGACGCCAGCTTGCGAACCTGCTGCGGCGCGCGCCCGGCCGACGTCGGCTTCAGATCGAAGAACCCGCACAGCCGCTCGCCCGCGCCAGGCATCGTGAGCCCACCCTTGGACGAAGCCGAGGGCCGCGTGATGCAATACTCGTCGTAGTCGGCCGCCGTCAGCGCCTCGTTGTCGGTGATCAGGAAGTTGCCGAACGAGGTCCGGAAGTAGCCAGCGTTGAGCGCGATCCCGGGCCGCAGCTCCTGCTGCAACGAGACGGAGCCTTGCCAGTTGTACTGCTGCACGTTGAAGCCCTTGATGGCCGTGTCGGTCCAGCTCGTTCCCGGCCGGACACCTCCGAAGCTGAGGTCGCTCCAGATGCCGCACTCGCCGTTCACCTGGGGGTTCCTGAGGTCGCAATCAGGCACGAAGTTGCCATTTGCATCCGTCCAGGTGCGCGTCGTATTGCCTGAGGCGTTCGAGGCCGGGTTATTGCTCGCGGTAAAGGCGAGCGGCGTGTAGCGGCCGAGCGCCGCCTTGATCGCCGTCTTGCCGTCGCCGAAGAGGTCGTAGACCACGCTCGTGCGCGGGTTGAGATTCTTGTAGTTCGGCGCGTCTTTCACCGCCGCGAACGTGCGCTCGGGCACCCAGGGGCCGGCCGGAAGCGTGACGTCGGGCACGTTGCCGTTGAAGGCGTCGTAGCGCAGCCCGAGGTTCATGGTGAAGTTGCGGATCTTCCACTGGTCCTGCGCGAAGAGCCCGATCGTGTTCGTCCGCTCCACCGCATTGAACGGCTGGTTGTAGATCGTGACCGACTGCGGCACGCCGTTACGGAAGGTATACGTCCGTCCACCCATGATGCCGTTCACGGGGTCCGGGTAGAGCCCAGGCTTGTTGAAGACGACGTGCTGATACCGCATGCCAACCTTGGCGGCGTGCGACCCGGTCACGTACGACAGCGAAAAGCGTGAGTTCTGGTTCGCCTGGTATCGGCGCAACGTCCCCTGTGCGCTCCCGTACACCGTATTCAACCCAACGTCGGTGATCTGAATGTCGCCCGGCCGCACTTCTTCCATCTGGACCGAGTGCACGTTCGTCACGAGCGCCGACTGACCCGCTTCGAGGAGAAGCTTGTTGCTGACCGGACTGCTCCACGTCGCGGCCGGCAGATACATCGGCACGAACATGTGCTGAATGGCCGCCTCCGGCGCGCGCTTGACAGCGTTCGACCCTCCGGTGCCGCTCAATTGAATCGGGCAGTTGCAGATGCTGTTGCGGCTCATCGAGAACACGAACTTGTTCCGCTGCGTCGCCTGGAACGTGACGCGGACGTCGCTGTTGTAGTAGCCCCAGCCGGTGTGTGCCTGCCGATCGGCGTCCGGCTCGTAAAGCGACACGTTGTAGAGCGGATCGCTGTCGACGTAGCGCGGCGTCGCGCCCTGGTTCTTGTTGTAGTACGCGCCCGAAATGTATTTCGACGACTTCCACACGCGGTCGGCCGCGAAGAACCAGAGCTTGTCGCGCTTGATCGGCCCGCCGAACCCGCCGCCGACGTCCATGAAGTTCTTGATCGATGCGCCGCTGGTGAGACCGCGCTTCATCAGGGCGTCGTTCAGGTTGTCGGCCGCAAGGTCCGGACCCGTCCACGACCCGGCGAACGTACCCGAGAACCGGTTGCCCCCCTCCCGCGGGATGACGTTGATCTGGACGCCACCGGTCGCCGATTCGGCCGACGTCGCACTCGTTTCGACCACGACTTCCTGCACGATCTGGGTGTTGACCGAGACGACGTCGTTGTTCAGCATGTTGACGGGGTTGCCGTCGATGTTGGTGCTCTGGTCGCCGACGCGCCCGCCGTGGATGGCGAACGTGCCCCCTTCACCGGCCGTGCCGCCCACGTCCTGCTGACTGGTGTTCTGGCTGACCGCACCAGGAATGATCGACGCGTACTGACCCAGACGCTTGGTCGTGGGGATGGCATCGAGCGTCTCCCGCGAGACGGTCGTCTGTTGCCTGGCGCTGCTCAGGTCGACGACGGGGGTCTCACCCGTCACCGTGATGGTTTCTTCGACGCCCCCGACCCGCATGTCGGCATTCACCGACGCCGTGAAGGAGCTCGACAGTTCGATGCCTTCCCGTCGGATGACCACAAAGCCCGGCAACGTGAACGTCACCGCGTACGTGCC
>CAMCNL010000325.1 GCA_945876205.1 Candidatus Sulfopaludibacter sp. SbA3 | reverse complement strand
ATGCGGCGGCGCGAGGTCGACCGGATCGCGTTCCGGAAAGACCCGCTTCATTTCCTTGGCGAAGTTGTCCCACTCGTACGGGCCGTGGAAATCATCGAACGTCGCCGTGCCGCCGCGCAGCAGAAACTCCCGCAGGATCGAGACCTCGTTGTCGCGGAGCCGCAGGTTGCCGGGCTCCACCATGTAAATCCAGGCCTGATCCCAGAGCTTCGGATCGTCGAGCGTCAGGACGATGGGGTCGTTGACCTGGATGGCGGTCGCCGTCCGCAGGCGACGCGAGAGGTTCTGTTCGGCGGCCGGACCATCGATGGCCCACGGCTCACCCCAGTAATCGACGCGATAGCGGCTGTCGACGGTGAACGCGGAATAGCGGATGCGGACGAAGGTCCACTGGAGGCCGGCGAAGCGATCGTCCTGGAGGACCGGACCCTGGGCGAGGGCCTGTGAGAGGCGCGCCGGCTCGATGAAGAGCGTGACCGCGAGAACACCGGTCAGCACGAGCGAGGCCGCGCGCAGTTTCACACGCCTCCCCCTGGGGAGCGCGGCTGCGCCTCGACAATCTTGAGCAGCAGGTCCTGGGCCCGCTCAAAGGATGGCGCGATCTCGAGCGCGGCCAGCGCCTGGCGCTTGGCATCGGCGAGCTGGCCGGCCATGAAGTGCGCCTCGGCGAGGTCGAGGTAGGCGGCGGCGCGGTCGGGCGGCGCGCCCGCCAGCGCCGCACGGAATGCCCGGACGGCGCGGTCGGCGTTGCGCTGCTTGAGCGCGTAGCGCCCCACCATCGACTGCGCTTTCACGTCGAAGGGATCGAGTTGGGCGACCTGCCGATACACCCCGGCGGTGCGCGCCTCGTCGCCGAGCGGCTCGACCAGGGCGGCGAGCTTGCGCGCGGATTCGACGTCGTTGGAATCGACCTTGATCAGCGCTTCGAGCGCCTGGATCGCCCGGGTCGTGTCGCCCTTCTCGATCGCAATCGCGGCGATGAAGCCATTCGGATTTGCCGACCCGTTCGCGAGCGGGATCAGTGTCGAGGCGCGTTCAGCCGCCTGGATCGCGCCTGCCGTATCTCCCGCCTCGCGTAGCGCGTCGGCGAGCTCCATCTGCACCCTGAAGCTGCCGGGATTCTCGGATGCGAGCGCCTTCAACTGATCGACGGTCGGCATCGGCGGAATCGTCGGCGACTTGAGCGCACGACGCAGGTCCGCGTAATCCTTCTCGACCTTGGCGTCGAACGATGCCTGAAGCTGGTCGAACGTCGTGTTCAGGGCGGCCTTGATCGCTTCCTCGTCCTCGAGGCCGCGTCCGTAGGCGCGGAGCAGGTCGCGCAGCTTCGTCTCCCCGTGGACGGCGATGATGTGCTCCACGAGCAGCGACCCCTGGTAGTAGGTGAGGGAGATCAGCTTCGGATCGCTGAATCCTTCGTTGAGGTCGCGCAGCTTCAGGAGCTTGCCGCCCTCGAGCGCCTGCGCAAAGGGGACTTCCATCTCGCGTCCCCACTCTGGCCGGGCGCGCTTCTCTTCGAATTGCGAGATGCCTTCGCTCAGCCACCGCGGCATCCGGTTGCTCGACATCTGCAGCGTGATGACGTGCGCCATCTCGTGCCACAACGTCGCTTCCCAGCTGAACTGGCCCGGCGGCCGCGCCCGCGGTGAATCGAGCGTCACGACCTTTCCGAAGCAGGCGCCGAGCGCTCCGAGGAAACCCGGAAGCCCGAGGGTGCGGACCGCGAAGTCGTCGTGCTTGGGAAACATCTCGATGAGAATCGGGCCCGTGGGCTTGAAGTCCCACAGCTTCGAGAGCGTCGAGAGCGCCTCCTGCGCCAGCGGCATCACCGCTTCGCGCATCACCGGCGCTTCGTCCGGATGCAGCCGGACGACCAGGTCGCCCTGGCGCATCGTCTCGAACTTGTCGACCGTGTCGAGCATCTGCAGCGAGTTGTAGGTGACGAGGTCGTACGGATCCGACTTGAAGGCCGTCTCGAGAGCCTGACGCGCACCCGGTTCGTCGCCGGTGCGCAGCAGGTGCATGCCGAGATCGCCGTACGCGCGGGTGCTCGCCTTGTCGACCATCAGCGCGCGCCGCGTCAGGTCGACCGCTTCCTCGAACCTGTAGTTGCGCGCGGCATGATCGCCCGCGACGCGGTAGACCTCGCCGTAGACCGGATTGATCGCCAGGACCTCGGTGACGATCCGTTGAAAGTCGGCGGGTCGCGCTTCGAGAAACGCCATCGCGCCATCGAGGGCGCGGGCCTCCAGGCTGTTGGGATTAATCTCCAGCGCCTTCTTGATCGACGCCCGCGCATCGTCGCGCTGGCGCTCGTCGAGCGCGAGCTCGGCGATCAACAGGTGCGCGGGAACGTAGTTGGGATTGGTGCCGAGCGCCTTCTCGAGCGCCTCCTTGGCGACGGGCGGATTTCCCTCGAGGGTCGCGCGCGCGAGGCCGACACGCGCCGGCACGTAATCGGGGTCCGCACGAAGCGCGTCCTGGTACGACTTGACGGCGTTGGGCCGGTCGTATGTTTCGAGGAAGAGGTCCCCCCAGACGGTGTTGACGACCGGGTCGTCCGGGGCGAGACGGTTGGCGCTTCGCAGGTAGCCGTTCGCGTCCTTGAATCGGTCGGGCTCGTTCAGCAACACGGCGAGGGCCCGGTCCGCCAGACCCAGGCGCGTCAAGTCGAGGGCGGTGGCCTCGGCGCTCCGGTTGATCACGCCTTGAAGCGTCCGCGTCGCATCAGGACGCCGCCCGAGATAGGACTGCAGCAAGCCAAGCTCGAGCGCCGCGTCGCTGCCCGGTGACGCCGCGGCCGGAGCCACGAGCATCATTTCGGCCTCGGCGTACCGCCCGCGGGCCATCGCGGCGCGGGCACGGAGTGCGACCGACCGCGGATCGGTCACCGACCTCAGCAGGGTCTCGACTTGTTCGTATTGGCCGGCGTTGAACGCACGCGAGGCGGGGTCGGGCGCGGCAGAGGTCGCGGGGGCACGCGTCTGACCGGATGAGACGGTCGTCAGCGATATCAGCAGCGCGGCGCAGACCGCCGCAAGCCGTTGAAACGTCAACACAGTAGCCGCGGGGCGATCCAGGTCATCGTCTGCCATACCTGTTCGGTCAGTATATGTCACGCGGAGGTCGCTGAAGCGGGTGCCGCAGCGCGCTGTTTTCCACCTTGATGCGGGAGCGAAGCAGCAGGCCAAACACCATCGTCGCGATCGGGCCGGTCCATCGCGCGCCTACGACAATCGCGAACCCGATCAACTCCCCCACGACAGCCACGTAGTTCGGATGATCCAGAAACGCGTAGGGCCCGGCGGTCACCCGCGGCGCGCCGGGCGGCACGAGCACGCGGAAGGTCCACCGCTGACCGAGCGATCGAATCGCCCAGACCTTCAGCGCCTTCGCGCCCACGAGCATCACGATCCCGAAGACGGTCGACACGCCAGGCCGAGGTCCGAACATCGCGCCCTCGATCGCCATCACGACAAACGCCGCGGGATACGTCCATCGCATCAGCGGATAGACGTCATCGCGCGGCTCCACCGCCCCACGCGCTCGCAGCGCGCGTTCGTTGGCGAGTGAATGCCGCTGCTCGACCAGCATCATGACGAGCATCGCCACGAGCGAGATGACCGCGACGGCTAGCATCGGCGGGCCAGATGCACGTCGCCGGCGATGCCGATGAGGAGGCGCACCGGCGCCGACCATCGCGCCGCGACCGCGGCGGCGACGGCCACACCGCGCGGCGAGGCGACCAGGGATCGCAGCAGGCGGTTGACGCGCCACTTCCCCGAGAACTCCGCCGCGCGCGTGTCGCGCAGGTGCTCAAAGGCCGGCACGCCGGATGACAGCTCGCGGAGCGCCGCATCGGCGGCCAGCTCTCCGCCCCGAAGGGCGAAGCGCATCCCGTCACCGGTCATCGGATCGATGAAGCCGGCCGCGTCGCCGGCAAGCAGCAGGCCCGGACGTCCGGCGTCGCGCGCTTCGACCGCCAGCGGCCCCAGCGTCGTGATGTCTGAGATGCGCCGCGCGCTCGCGAAGCGGTCGCGCAGGATCGGGTCGCTGGCGATCGCCGCGGCGATCGTCTGCTCGGCGTTCATCGGCTCCGAT
>CAMCNL010000324.1 GCA_945876205.1 Candidatus Sulfopaludibacter sp. SbA3 | reverse complement strand
CGGCGTTTCGGCGGGAGCGAGAGGTGGTGAAGGAAGAGCGCCGGATGCGGATCGAGAACCAGCCGTACGGGCGGCTCTCCGAGATCATCTACGACCACACCTTCACCTCGCATCCGTACAAGCATCCAACCATCGGCAGCATGCTGGATCTCGAGTCGGCGTCGGTGGACGACGTGCGTGAGTTTCACGACACCTACTACGTCCCGGAAAACGCGACGGTCATCATCGTCGGTGACCTGGACAGTGCGCAGGCGGTGCAGCTCGTGACGCAGTACTTCGGCCGCGTGCCGAAGGCCGCGCGGCCGGTGCCGCGCGACATTCCGGTCGAGCCGCCGATGAAATTCGAGCGCCGCGTCGTGGTGGAGGAGGCGTGGCCCCTGCCGGCGGTCGTCGTGGCGTATCACATCACCTACGACGGTCACCCCGACTCCTATCCGCTGCACATCGCGTCGAAGATCTTGTCGGACGGCCAGAGCGCGCGGCTGCCGCGCGAGCTCG
This sequence comes from Candidatus Sulfopaludibacter sp. SbA3, assembly GCA_945876205.1. Lineage (GTDB taxonomy): Bacteria > Acidobacteriota > Vicinamibacteria > Vicinamibacterales > UBA2999 > CANNDT01. The sequence goes on along the minus strand of CAMCNL010000324.1, from coordinate 3,608 downwards.
TCTACAACAAGCGCATTGCGCTGAGCGCGTTCGCGAGCGGCAACATCACGGAAGATCCGAACCTGTTCTTCGGCGTCGCGATCCTGCAGCCGGGCCAGACGCCCGAGGCCGGCGAGAAGGCGCTCGTCGCGGAGTTCGACAAGATCAAGACCGAGGGTGTGACGCTGCACGAGGTCCAGCGCGCGCAAAACCAGTTCGCCCGAGACTACATCGTCGGTCGCGAGTCGAACGAGGAGAAGGCGCTGCACCTGGCGCACGCCGCGGTCATCCACAACGACATCACCACCGCCGACGCCGAGTTCGACATCTTCACCAGGATCACGCCGGCTGACGTCCAGCGGGTGGCCAGGACCTATTTCACCGACGCCAACCGGACGGTGCTGTACATCCTCCCGAAGGGTGGCTCACGATGATGCGTCGTTGGGCTGTGGGCCTTGGGCTGTGGGCCTTGTGCCTTGCCGTGAGCGCGAGCGCGCAGGTGCGCGACGACTGGCCTTCTGAGCGCGCACCGCGTCCGCTGGCGGCACGCGAGGTCACGTTCCCGCCGTACGAAGTGCGCACGCTCGCCAACGGCATGCAGGTGATCGCGGTGCTGCATCACGAGCAGCCGGCAGTCAGCATGCGGCTGCTGGTTCGCGCGGGATCGGTGCAGGATCCCTCGGGCAAGGTCGGCGTCGCCAGCCTCACGGCGGCGCTCCTCGACCAGGGAACGACCACCAAGAGCGCCGAGCAGATCGCCGACCAGATCGATTTCATCGGCGGCGCGCTGGGGACGGGATCCGGCCCTGACCTGAGCTTCGTCAACGCCGTGGTGATGAAGGATTCGTTCGGCGTCGGACTGGACCTGATTGCCGACGTCGCGCACAATCCGGCGTTCGCGCCCGAGGAGATCGATCGACAGAAGCAGCAGACGATCTCCTCGCTCCAGGTCAACTTCCAGGATCCCGATTACCTCGCCAACGTCCTCTTCGATCGGCTGGTCTACGGATTCCATCCCTACGGCCTGCCGAACAACGGCACGCCCGACACGCTGGCCAGCCTGACCCGCGAGGACCTCCGCGCGTACCACCGGCGCTACTTCGTTCCCAACAACATGATCCTGGCGATCGTCGGTGACGTCACCAGCGAGGAAGCCTTCGCGGGCGCCGAGCGCGTGTTCGGCTCATGGCCGCGCGCCGAGGTCGTCACCGAAACGATCGTCGAGCCGCCGCCGCCCACGCGGCGCATCGTCATCATCGACAAGCCTGATTCGGTCCAGACCGAGATTCGCGTCGGGCAGCTCGCCATCCCGCGCAAGCATCCGGACTACATGGCGTGGGACCTGGCGGTGAAGATCCTCGGCGGCGAGGGCGCGAATCGTCTGCACCGCGTGCTGCGGTCGGAGCGTGGCCTGACTTACGGCGCGTCGGCCGACACCGAGGCGCGGAAGCAGGCCGGCGACTACGTGGCCGAGACCGACACGCGCACCGACACCACGGGCGAGGCGCTGCGCCTGATGATCGACGAGTTTGCGAAGCTGCCGCGCGACCGGGTCTACGAGCGCGAGCTGTCAGACGCCCAGGCGTATCTCTCGGGCAGCTTCCCGCTGACGATCGAGACGCCTAACGACATCGCCACGCAGGTGCTGAACGTGGTGTTCTACGACCTGCCGGTCGCGGAAATCGGTACCTTCCCGCAGCGCGTCCAGGCGGTGACGCCGGACGACATCCAGCGCGTGTCGCGGCAGTACATCCGGACCGACCGGCTGTCGATCGTGCTCGTCGGTAACGCCGCGGCATTCATCCCGCAGTTGCGCCAGGTCGGCTTTTCCGAGTTCGAGGTCATCCCGATCAGCCAGCTCAATCTGATGTCGTCGACCTTGAAGAAGGAAGCACCACGGGCCGAGGCGACACCTGCAGGCGGGTTCCGCATAGAGCGAGCGTCTTTCCAGGTGCCGGCACCGCCCGCTCAATCCGAGGCCCGCACAACGGATCTCTTGAAGCGGGTCATCGATGCACGCGGCGGTCTCGAGGCGCTCCGGAAGGTTCGCACCGTCGTGGCCGAGGCCGAGACCACGTTCCAGATGGAGCAGGGCCCGCTCGCATCGACGACCAGGACCTACGTGGCCTATCCCGATCGCTTTCGCGTCGATGCCACCGTGGGCCCGGCGCAGGTGATCCAGGTATTCAACGCCGGCTCGGCGTGGGTGAAGGATCCGACCGGCGTGCACGATGTGCCGCCGGCGATGCGCGACGACTTTGCCGCGAGCGTACGCCGCGACACGATCCCGATGCTGATTGCGGCATCGGAAGGCAAGCTCACCGTTCGCATGCTTGCCGAGGAGGGCAGGGATGGCCGCACCTTCCGGGTGCTCGAGATCAGCGGCGCGCAACTGGCGGCGGTGAGGCTGTACATCGATCCGCAGAACCTCATCGCCCGGCAGTCATTTGCCGCGATGGGCCCCGATGGGCGTCCGGTGCAGGCCGAAGAGGCCTTCTCCGACTATCGCCTCGTCAGCGGCGTCCAGGTGCCGTTCAAGGCGGAGGTCTACCGCGCCGGGCGGGTGATCCTCTCGCGCGTGCTGAAAACCGTCGTGCTCAACGGCCCTCTCGACGACACGCTTTTCTCCCGTCCCCAATAAATCGATGAAAGTGATGATGTCGTGCGGCGAAGCGTCCGGTGATCTGTACGCCGGCGCGCTGGTGACCGAGATCCGCCGCCGCGTGCCGGCCGCCGACATCTTTGGCTTCGGCGGCAATCGCATGAAGGCGGCCGGGGGACGGCTGATCGGCGATTTCAGCGGACTCAGCGTCACCGGCCTGACCGAAGCCGTCCGCGTGCTGCCTCGTTCCTACGCGATGTTGCGGCGCCTGGTTCGCGCGGCGAGCGAGCTCAAGCCCGACGTCTTCGTCGCGATCGATTTTCCCGACTTCAACTTCCGCCTGATGTCCGCGATGCGCGGCCTCGGCATCCCGGTCGTCTACTACGTCAGCCCGCAGCTCTGGGCGTGGCGCCCGGGACGCATGGAGACGATGAAGAAATTCGTCGACAAGGTCCTCGTGATCTTCCCGTTCGAGGCCCCGCTCTATGAGGCAGCAGGTGTGCCGGTGGAGTTCGTCGGGCATCCGCTGGTCGACCTGGCGCAGGCGGGGCAGCCTCGCTCGTCGTTTCTCCGCGATCGCGGGCTGGTGCCGGATGCCCCCACCGTTGCGCTACTGCCTGGGAGCCGCCCCAACGAGCTGCACCGTATCGCGCCGACGATGGTGGCGGCGATGCCGCTGATTCGCGACCGCGTTCCCGACGTGCAGTTCATCGTCGCCTGCGCGCCGAACCTGCCCGACGTGCTCTTCACGCCATTCCTGACCGGCTTGCTGAAGGGTAAGACGACCCGCACGATACCGCCGGTGCTGGCGCACGATCGCACCGACGACGTCCTCGGCGCGTGCGACGTCGTCATCACCGCCTCAGGGACGGCGACGGTGCAGGCCGCGCTGCACGAGTGTCCGATGGTCGTCGTCTACAAGCTCTCGCCGCTGACCTACCGGTTGGGGAAGCCGTTCGTCAACGTCAACACCTACGCGATGCCGAACCTGGTGGCCGGGCATCGCGTCGTGCCCGAGCTGATTCAA
>CAMCNL010000323.1 GCA_945876205.1 Candidatus Sulfopaludibacter sp. SbA3 | reverse complement strand
CGCTGCCAGTTCTGTTGCACGAGTGCCACCATCTGTTCGATGTACTCCGGGCAGCAGAAGTTGGCGACGTCGAGCTGCACGCCGGTGCCCGCGCCGCCGCCGGTGGTCAGGCCAAACCCCGTTCCGCGCGCGCCGGTCTCGGTGCGCGTGCTGCCTGGCCGGGGCTCTTCCTGCACCCGCCGCGGCTCCGGCCGCACGTTCTTCGAGGGCAGCGTCATCTGCGGCCGGGGCGGCGGGGCAATCTCCACCGGCTTCTTGGGTTCCGGCGGCTTCACCGTTTCGGGCACAGCCCGCCCGGCGATCGGCGTCATGCCGCCGGCGCGAGGACCGGGCGTGCCGCCAAGGCTGATTGTCATGACCGTCTTTGGCGCCTCTGCGTTGCTCACGTGCCACCCCGCGGGCCCAAAGATCAGGAACGCGGCGATGCCGACATGCAGGACGACCGAACCGACCAGCATCGAATTGAACCGGTCGTCCTGATGGCTGCGCGCGACGATGATGTCGGTCACCTCGTTCATTGCTCGCCCGGCAGCTTGGAGACGATGCCGACATTCTGGACGCCGCCCTCCTTGAGCCGATCGAGCACGTCCATGAGCTCCTGGAGATTCACCTGGCCGTCGCCGCGCAGGTAGACCTGCTTGTCGCTGCTGGTGACCATCAGCTGCCGGATCCGCTCGGAGAGCACGTCGACCCTGATCCCCTCCTGCTTGATGAACACGCGCCGGTCATCCTTGTAGGAGGCGGGCACGTCGACGAACACGCGCTCGCTGGCAATCTCCTGGGATCGGCTCGCGACCGGCAGGTTCACTTCGACGCCGCGCTGCAGCATCGGCGCGGCGACCATGAAGATGATCAGCAGCACGAGCATCACGTCGACCATCGGGACGACGTTGATTTCCGAGAGGGTGGGCGCCACGCGGCGTCCCCGTCGATGGCGGCCGCCGCCAGTGGGCGCGGAAGCGAGGACTTTCGGCATTCTAGTGGACCGTCCGGACTGACGGAGTAATGGTCACAACAAGCCCCCGAGCGTGAACCTGCGGGCCGCGACAACGGAGCGGCCCGGTCTGCCTTGGGAACGCCATCCCATGACCTAGGTGAAGTTGCGCTCGACGATGTTGAGAAACTCGAGCGCGAAGTCGTCCATGGTGGAGGAGAAGACCTTCACACGGTTCGTGAAGTGGTTGTAGAAATACGTCGCCGGAATCGCCGCGAAGAGTCCGGTCGCCGTCGCAATGAGCGCCTCGCTGATGCCGGGGGCGACGATCGCCAGGTTGGTCGAGCCCGTGGCGCCGATGCGGCCAAAGGCGATCATGATGCCGATGACCGTGCCCAGCAACCCGATGAACGGGGTGACGCTGGCCGTCGTCGCGAGAAACGTCAATCGCTTCTCCAGTTTATTGACCTCGGTCGAGCCCGCGCGGATGAGTGCCCGATCCACCGCGTCAAGACTCTTGAGGGTTGGACGTGCCGCAGGCGCTGGCGGATTGGCCGCCGGCTGCGCTGACGCTGCGGCGTGGGGCAGGCGGAACTGCGCGTTCATCTCCGCGTACCCTGCTTGAAACACGCCAACCAGCGGCGATGCGGGGAGCGTCGGACAGATCGCCTGTACTTCCGAGAACTTGCTGCTCTTGCGGAAGACCTCGAGGAATTTGTCCGTTTGCTGCGCAGAGATCCTGAACGACCAGGCCTTGTGAATGATGATCGCCCACGAGGCGACAGAGAAAATGAAGAGGATGGCGAGGATCGCTTGATTGAGCGGGCCGGTGTCTTGGATGAGCTGGATTACGTCGCCACTCCCAGCCAGAGGGGTACTGCCGTCCTGCACCTGCAGTGCAAGGACAAGGGAGCCAAGCGTGTACAACGAAGCCTCCGGAACATCGGTAGCGCGCCGCTGGGACAGCGCAGATAGGGGAGCGTAGCACGCGACCTGAGTGCTGTCAAACATATGATACGATGGAAGTTCCGCCTCAAATGCTGCGTTTTCTCCGCATCCGCAACCTCGCGGTAATCGAGTCCGTGGAAGTCGAGTTCGACGCTGGCTTCAACGTGCTCACAGGGGAGACTGGCGCCGGCAAGTCGATCCTCGTTGAAGCCGTTGGCCTGCTGCTCGGCGCCCGTGCGTCCGCGGATCTCGTGCGCACCGGCGAAACGCAGGCGACGATCGAGGCCATCTTCGAACAGCAGTCCGGCGGCGAGCTCGTCGTGCGGCGCGAGCTCACAAGCCAGGGGCGCAGTCGCTCCTTCATCAACGGCGCGCTGGCCACGGCCGCCGCGCTGCGCGATCTGTCGGCGCGGCTCGTCGAGCTTCACGGCCAACACGAGCACCAGGCGCTGCTCGATCCCCTGACCCATCTTGCACTCGTCGACGAATACGCCGACCTGACGTCATCCGCCGGCCGTGTGGCCGGCGCGTGGGCGTCGGTGCGCGGCCTTCGCGAGCAGCTCGAACGCTCGAGGATGGATGGACGGGAGAAGGCGGCGCGACTCGACCTGATCGCCTTCCAGCTCGGCGAGATCGAAAAGGCCTCGCCCAAGCCGGGTGAGGACGACGAACTGCTCGCTATCCGGCAGGTCCTGGGGAACGCCGAGCGCGTCCACAGGCTCTGCGAGGAGAGCTATGCCACGCTCTACGAGAGCGACGGCGCGGTGCTCGGGGGACTCGCCGGCGTCTGGAAGCGGGTGGGCGAGCTGGCCGGTATCGATCCGCAGTTTTCCCCGTACGTGGATGCCCGCGACGGCATCAAGTCGCAGCTCGAGGACCTCGCCTTTTTCCTCCGCAGCTACTCGGAAGGCGTCGACGCGTCGCCGGCGCGGCTGCAGCAGGTCGAAGACCGGCTCGCGCTGCTCGAACGCATCAAGCACAAGTACGGGCCGACCCTCCAGGACGCCATCGACAAGGGTGCGGCGCTGGCCCGCGAGCGCGACCTGCTGACCGGGGGAGGGGAACGGACCGAGGATCTGCAGAAGGAGCTGTTGGCAGCCACCGACCGCTACCTCGCCGAGGCCCGCCAACTGTCCAAGGCCAGGCGCAAGGCGGCAGTCCGGTTTGCCCAGGAGCTCGAAGCGCTCCTGGCCGACCTGGCGATGGCGCGGACGCGCTTCGAGGTCAGGTTCAACGCCGGTGAGCTTGCCCCCGAGGCCTGGAGCGAGCGGGGGATCGACGACGCCGAGTTCTACGTCTCACCGAACCCGGGCGAGGACCTCCGGCCGATGACGCGGATCGTCTCGGGCGGCGAGCTCTCCCGGATCATGCTCGCGCTGAAGACGCTGGCGGTCGCCGACGCGGCGGGGAAGACCTTGATCTTCGACGAGGTCGATGCGGGCATCGGCGGTCGCGTCGCGGACGTCGTCGGCGCCAAGTTGCGCGCGCTGGGCAATCGATTCCAGGTCCTGTGCATCACCCATCTCGCCCAGATTGCGGCCCAGGGTTCGACTCAGTTCCAGATCGAAAAGACCGTCCGCGGCCAGCGCACCGTCACCACCGTCGTACGGCTGGAAGGGGACGGGAGGGTCGACGAGATCGCCCGTATGATGGGCGGCGCGGCGGTCACCGAGCAGGTGCGCGCCGGCGCCCGCGAGCTGCTCGCTGGTGGCGAGCTGCTCGCCCGTAAGCCAGGGCCTGCGGACCCGGCAAAGGCATCAGGCGAAAGCGAAAGGCGAAAGCGAAAGTCCCAGGCGTCACACTGATATGGCAAAGAAGTACCTGATCGAAACGTTCGGCTGCCAGATGAACTTCCATGACTCCGAGCGCATGTCGGGACTTCTCGATCAGGCGGGCTACGAGGCGACGCAGCAAGACGCCGACGCCGACGTCATCGTCATCAACACGTGCAGCGTCCGCGAACATGCGGAGGCCAAGCTGTACACGCGCCTCGGCCAGCTCCGCGTCCTGCAGGAAGAGACCGGGCACTCGCCGATCGTCGCGGTCGCCGGCTGCGTCGCGCAGCAGGAAGGCGCCGCGCTCCTCAAGCGAACCAACGGCAGCGTCATCGACCTCGTCCTGGGCACGCAGCGCCTCAAGATGCTTCCGTCGCTGGTCGCCAAGTCGGAGCAGTCGGCGCTCGCCGAAGTCGACATCAACCCATGGGACGACGTGACCTTTCCGCTCGGGATCACGCG
>CAMCNL010000322.1 GCA_945876205.1 Candidatus Sulfopaludibacter sp. SbA3 | reverse complement strand
ACGTTCTGCGTATCGACGAGCGGCGTTTCGCCGGTGACGGTAATCGTCTCCTCCAGCGAGCCGACCATCAGCTCCGGGTTGACCGTGGCGGTGAATCCCGACGTCAGCACGATGTTCTCGCGGCGGAACGTCTGGAACCCGGGCAGCGTGAAGGTGACGACGTACTCCCCGGGGCGGAGGTCGACGATGTTGTAGCGCCCCTCGCCGTCGGTCACGGCGACGCGCACCTTTTCGATCAGCGCCGGGCTGGAGGCTTCCACGGTCACGCCGGGCATCAGCGCCCCTGACGTGTCGCGAACGGTGCCGGCAATGCCGCTCGCCTGCTGGGCGAAAGCGGTGCCGGAGGCCATCGAGGCGAAGAGCATGACGAGCACGACCACAGACAGATTTCGTCGCATCAGAATCCTTTGGTCAGGGCGCGTGGCCTGAAGGCCACGCGCTACGGGTGATTGATCGCCCGCATAATTGGTCGCCTGTAGCGCGCACCCTTCAGGGTGCGCGACCAGGTGTCTCTAGAACGTGAGCTGCGCGCTGAACTGGAGGATGCGCGGCTCGAGAACGAGGGTCGGCACCAGCCAGCGCGCACCGTAGGCGGTCGTCAACGCGAGCACGGAGCTCGAATTGAGCGCGTTATACAGATCGACGTTGCCCTGCAAACGCACCCGATCGGTGATGCGCAGGCTCTTGGCAATCCGTACGTCGAGGCGTGTCGTCCGATCGTCGAACTGCGTCTGCGGTTGGACCAGCGGCACCGTCGCCGTGCGCGCCCCGCCGGAGAGTGGACGGCCGAGCGACGTCTGGATGGCGGCGGTCGGAGCCGCGAATTCAGCGGTATACGCCGGGCCCGGCAGGTTCTGGTACACAGCGCTCACGAAAAACCCGGCTGGCAGCTGGTAACTTCCGTTCAGCTTGATCTGGGTATTGGCGCCGAATGGCTGCGCCACGTGGCAGTTGAGCAGCTGCTGCGGCGAGTCGACGACGAAGCAGTTGTCGGTGACCGTGCGGCCCGTGTCGATGCCGCCGCCGAACCGCACGCCCGGGCGCAGGCGCGCCTCGAACGCGAGCGTGACGAAGTCGGACACCTGTGTCTGCTTGCCGAAGTCTTTCGCGCGGCGGACCAGGTTCGTCACCTGGCCGAACTTCGCCGGGTTGATGTCATAGAGGCCGCACATCTGGTAGCCGCCACCGGCCGGCAGCCGCGCATCCGCGGGTGCGGTGACGCAGTAGGGACTGTAGTCGGCCGGCGCGACCGCCTGGTTGTCGGTCACCCGGAAGTTGCCGTACCAGTTACGGTAGTAGCCCAGCGTGGTCGACATCGTCGACCCGATCTGCCGCTGGACCTCGGCGCTCATGTCCCAGTTGTAGGGCCGCACGCCGAACCCGGTGAGCACGTCATCGGCAAACCGCGTGGTGATGACCGGAGAGCCAAAGTTCTGGTTCTGCAGCGGCCCGCATTCGCCGGTCTGCGCCCGGCTCTTGAGGTCGCAATCGGGTACGAAGTTGCCGTTGGTGTCGGTCCACGCACGCGTCACCTGGTTAACCGAGGCGACGATCGGGTTGTTGGCGTTGGCGATCTCGACCACGGTCTTGCCGACGTAGCGGCCGAGCGACACTTTCAGCGCCGTGCGGCCATCGCCGAAGAGGTCGTAGGCGCCGCCGACGCGCGGGCTGATGTCGGTCCACGACGGCACGTTGTTGATGCGGTCGTAATGGCGCGCCGGCAGCCATCCATTCGGCGTGGCGGCGACGTCCTGCGCAGGCACGTAGCCGTTGAAGTAGTCGAACCGTACGCCGAGGTTGAGCGTCAGGCGCTGGATCGCCCACTGGTCCTGGGCGTAGATACCGAGGTCATGCTTGAAGCGGTTCACCAGCTCATAGGGCGTGGCGTACTGCGTCAGGCTGACGGGGATGCCGTTGTTGAGCGTGTAGCTGACGTTCGCCGACGAGCTGCTGCGGAAGGCCGAGAGGATGCCTTGCTCGTCCTGCAGCCCGAATTTCATCGCGTGCGTGCCGGTGACGTAGGACACGGAGAAGCGCTCGCCGTAGCGGTCCTGCACGTTCGGGTCGTCGTAGGTTTCGCGCGAGTTGAAGCGAATGCCGGTCGACTGCTCGAGAATCGAGATGTCGTCGACGCCCACGCCCGGCGAGCGGAACTCGGGCCAGTGGTTGATGGTGGCCGAGAACGACGCGTCGAACAGGAGCTTGCTCGTCAGCGGAGCACTCCATGATCCCTGGAAGAACCCGGTCGGCCGGAAGTGGTACGCGCGGATCGCCTCCGGGGCGATGCCGACGCCCGAGCTGGTCGTCCCGGTGCGGCAGATGCACGCATCCTGGAAGTCGGCGAAGAAGTTGATCTTGTTCGCCTGGGTCGCCTGCCAGGTGGTGCGGAGCGCGTGCGATTCGAACCACTGGTAGCGCGTCCCCGGCCGGGTCAGGTCGGGGGTGTAGAAGGGCGTTCCCTGGGTCTTGTTCCAGTAGACGCCGGCGATCTGGTGCGCGTTGCCCCATTCACGCTGCGAGGTGAAGAACCACAGCTTGTCCTTCTTGATCGGGCCGCCGAAGCTCACCGTCGCGTCGTACACGCGCAGCGGCTCGTTGATCGAATCGAGGCCACGGGCCTTCAGGCCCTCGCTCAGATTGTTGCCGGTGAGCCGGTCGTTGGTGTAGAGCCCCGACGCGCTGCCGGCGAACCGGTTGCCACCCTCTTTCGGAATCAGGTTGACCAGGATGCCCTCGGCGTTGCCCTCGGCCGAAATCCCGCTGGCCTGAAGCGTCATCTCCTGCACCAGCGCCGTATTCAGCTGGTAGCCGGTGTTGCCGGTCATGTTCTGCACGCTCATGCCGTCGAACTGTGTCCGCGCGCCGCCTTTGCCGTGGTAGGTTCCGGTGCCGACTTGCGTCGCATAGATCCCGGCAACGTCGGCGATGCCGCTGAGACCAAGCGTCAGCGCGACGACGGTGTTGGCGTTCTTGGTGCTGGTCGGCAGCGTGTCGAGCATCTCGTCGGACACGACCGTCTGACGCCGAACGTTCTGCGTATCGACGAGCGGCGTTTCGCCGGTGACGGTAATCGTCTCCTCCAGCGAGCCGACCGGCATCTCGGGATTCACCGTCGCCGTGAAGCCGGCTGTCAACACGATGTTCTCGCGCTTGAACGTCTGAAACCCCGGAAGCGTGAAGGTGACCGTGTATTCACCCGGCCGCAGGTCGGTGATGTTGTAGCGCCCCTCACCGTCGCTGACGGCGACGCGGATCTTCTCGATCAGCGCGGGGCTCGCCGCTTCAACGGTGACGCCGGGGAGCAGCGCGCCCGAGGTGTCTCGAACGGTGCCGGCGATGCCGCTTGCCTGCTGGGCGAAGGCGGTGCCGGCAGGCACGAACGTGAGGAGGAACAAGCCGAGAACGAGTGACGCCGACGGACGGGACATCAAATACAACTCCCTGTGGACTACTTGGACTTGGCTTGCGCCGCTTCATTGGCGCGAATCGATTCGAGCATGTGCTGCAGCGAGTAATTGCCCTCGTGGCAGGCGTATTCGTAGATCAATCCCTCTTCCTTGTTGAGCGGCAGCGCCGCCGTCCAGGGCCTGGTCCAGGTGTCGGGATCGGTGATGGTGAAGCGGTAGTCGATCGTCCCCTCGCTCGTGCGGCGGAAGCGCTCGACCAGCACCATCTTCGGCGTCGCCTCGCGGAAGTTCGACCCGCGCGCGTTGTCCATGAAATTGGTCGTCTCGACGACCAGCGTGTCGCCTTCCCAGCGGCCGCGCGAGTCGCCCAGGAACTGGCGCACGTTGCCCGGCAGGTGCGGCCGGCCGTCGAGCGGGATGATCCGCGTGTCGTGCATCTGCTCCTGCATGATCGCGACGTAGCCGGGCGACTGCACGATCTCGTAGTTGTTGTTGTAGCCGGTCGAGAGCCGCGGCAGCGCCGAGCGGATGATGCAGCGGGTGTAGACGTCGAAGTCCAGCCACGACGCGGCGGTGTCGTCCTGGGTGGCGGCGGCCTGACGTTCGGCATCGCGTCGCTTCTGGCCCGCCGGCGTCAGCGCGGGAATCCTGCCGTCGGGCGGATCGATGACGAGCGAGGTGCGGCGGTCGGCGACGATCCGGTTGCCGCGGTCCCACCAGACGTCGTTGTAGGCGGTGGTCACGTCG
>CAMCNL010000321.1 GCA_945876205.1 Candidatus Sulfopaludibacter sp. SbA3 | reverse complement strand
ACGTCGTCGACGCCAATGTCGACGGGACGTCCGACGGCGAGCGGTAACTCGGTCGCCACCGTTGCCAGCCTGAAATTCGACCCGTACTCGCGCGAGATGATCGAGCCGTGCTTGCCCAGCTGTCCGAGGCCGGCCGCCAGCGCCAACGGGATGTGCAACAGCTCGCCCGTCTTCGTATCGCCGTAGGCCTTCGCGGGCCAGCCCATGGCGCGAATCCGCTCCGATAGTTCGACCGCGATTCCTGCGACGCGCCGGTACGCGCTCAATACTTCCCACCCGGTGACGGGCTCCGGCACGTTGATCATGATGTCCCGGTTCATTGGCGCACCGATGCAAATCGCGTACGTATATGGAACCACCTCTCCGGCAACGACGGCGTCCTTGGTGATCTTCGCGAAGCCCACGAGGCAGTCGCCTCCGATGTGCCTGGCGAGGGCTGTGATCTCTGCCGACATCGCGGCCGGATCGGTCACCTCGCGCCGTATTGGCGCCACCGGTCCATTGGCTCGACGAAGCTGCCAGAGATTCCGAATGCGTTCGATGAACAGCCCCCAGCCAAACAGCGGCCCGTCCATGCCGCTGATCAAGTTGAAGTGCAGGTCGAGGGCCGCCCATGGTTGAGGCGGCCGGCCGAAGGCGCGGTGAAAGACAGGAGTTGCCTGGCGCGTTGCCGGCTCTCCGACGCCGTTGATGCGATTACCAGAAACCGGAGGCGTGCGGTACCGGAATATGGGTACGGCGGGCGGTGGCGGTTTGAGTTTCATGGTTGTTCCAGCCACCCGGATTGCGCGTCAGTCGAGCCAGAAAGGCTCGCCGGCCGCTTTCTTGCGGCGATATTCCCGGCGAACGCGACGCCCCAGCGTGGCATTACGCCACGCGAAGGCGACGATGAACGCGGCGCAGCGCAGATCGCGCCACAACCGTAAGAGCGGGCCGGGCCGCGTCTCGTGAAAGCGTTCCTCGAAGGTCGGTCCGTGCAGCAGTGACATGTGGGATCAGTAGAAGCGTCTGGCGGGGCAGGGCGGCGCGCTCAGCCTATCGGGGCGCGACGACCGCCGCTTCCTCAGGCGTGCAGCCGTATTTCATGATCTCCCAGTCCGTCTTCCGGTACTTGATCGTCGAGGTCACTGGCGTCCGATAGTTCGCCGCGTCGACATGCGTGGTTTCGATCGTGAGGATGTCGCCGTCCCGGCGCAGCCGCTCCACCGTGTGCATGCGGCGGCTCTGCGGGAGTCCGGCGCGCAGATCCATCGTTGTGATGTAGCCGGGGGCGACGTCCACCGTGTCGATGACGAGCGTGTCGCCGTCGTACCACGCTGCCGAATAGCCAAGCGCCGGGTGCCCCTTGACGTTGTTGCGCTTGACAGTGGCCGCCAGGGGATCCACGAGCGGGATGATGCGTTCGATGTCCATCCACTCGTACCGCATGCGGATCTCCTCCTTCGTCTGGCGGAGCTCGACGACGACGTTCGGGTTGAGCCAGATGCGGGTCCAGCTCGCGCCGATGCACATGTACGCCGGGTCGTCCTTCATGAAGTCGTACGCCTTGAACCGCGCCTCCCCGCCCTCGGTGAGCTGGTAGTCGCTGAAGGTGGTGCGTCCGCCTCCAGCAATCCAGTTGACGGAGAGGTCGGGGATCGTGGCCGGTGCCTTCACCGCCGTCTTGCCGGCCGCCTGTTCCGCGGCGGTCTGCGCAGAGACAGGCACGGAGACACCGAGGACGAGGGTGATCGCGGCGACCAGGACGAGTAGAGAGCGTGTCAGCAGCCTATCCCTGGTTGCGATTGTTCGGGTCGCGCGGTCTCATCGTCGGGGTCATGCGCGTGCCGTCGGGCATGACCACTTCCTCGAGGAGGATCGATCGATCGCGGCGGCCTGGCGCTCCGATGATGGTGTACGTCTCGCCGACCATGAACTTCTCCATCGGGAAGCCCGCACGCTTCATGGTGTTGGTGGCCCCCATTTCAACCAGCCACTCGAGCACGCTGCCGTCGGGCTGCTTGACGCTGATCCGGAAATGCGCATGCGGATTCACCCACTTGATCTCGGTCAACACGCCCTCGATCGTCGCTTCTTTCGACTGATCGAAATTAACCGGCACGGAATGGTGAGCGCCGACCTGCTGCGCCGCTGCCACCGCGCCGAATGCCACTGCCACGAGCACCGTCCTGAGTTTCATACATCGCTCTCCAGATCGGCGAGACCGGCGAAGGCCGCCCCATTACGTCCTCGGTTCGACGTGGCGTGTGGCGGGAATCCACACGCCTTGGCACCGGCTCGACTCTATCAATCTGTCGCGGCTGGAGCCAGTGCAATCGCGAAGCGTGAAAGAGCCACACTACTTCGGCACTGTCTTACGGGGGCGCACGATACGGAGATCTACGGGGGCCATGACGTGAATGTTACAGTTCGTCGCTGGCGCGGGTGCACGGCTGTAACAACGAACCCAAACGGATCGTAGGAGATACACAGGGGCATGACCCCAGAGCACGAGCGCGCGTTGGCCGCACTCATGGCGCGAACCCAACAGGCCGATGCGGCGGCCTGCGATCTCCTGCTAAAGGAACTGCAGGTTGTGATACGCCGGTTCGTCCGGCGGCGTGTCGGTGACGTGCCGTGGCTGGAGGACGTGGTGCAGGAAACTCTCATCGCCGTGCATCGCGGGCGACATTCGTGGAATCCGGCCCGGCCTTTCGTTCCGTGGCTCTACGCGGTGGCGCAGAGTCGCCTCGTTGACGTGATTCGCCGTGAACGTCGTGTCGCGGTGCGTGAAACGAACCATGAGCGCGCCCTCGCCGCGGCGTACGAGCACTCCGTCGAGGCGGCTGTCCTGGCAGTCTCCGAGTTGAGGGCCGCGATGGCCAGCCTTTCACCTCCGCAGCGGCGTGTTCTCGAACTTCTGAGGCTCGAAGAACGCAGCATTCAGGAGGTCGCCCGCGCGTTGGGCCTTACTGAAGGCAACGTGCGCGTCATCGCCCATCGCGCGATGAAGGGACTGCGACGCGCGTTGGGGGGAGCGTGACCGGCCGAACCGCGGATCCGATCGCAGAGCTATCGACCCACCTGCAGCCGGTGGCGCCTCTGGCGATTCCGACCGTGCGGTTGCGGTGGTGGAGTCTGGTCGCGGGCCCGGCTCTGATTGCAACGATTGTGGTGGGGGTTCGCCGCGACTGGCCGACTGCTCTTACGGCATGGCCCGTGGTTGGGCACACCGTCGTGCTGGCCCTCGTCGCCGGTGTGGGTGCGTGGGCTGCGCTTCGCCTGGCGATACCTGGGGAGGCTCAACCAAAGGCGGCTGTCTGGCCCGTGGTGCTCGTGGCGCTCTGGCTGGCGTGGGTGGGGATCGAACTCGGGTTGTCGAGCTCGTCGAGCGCCGCGTGGGTGGTCGGCTTCGGCTGGCGTTGCATTGTGCGAGCGGTTGTCGGCGCCGCCGTCCCCGGGACGGTACTCTTGATGATGGTCCGGAGAGCGATGCCGCTCTTTACCAGGGCGACGGCCGTGGCACTGGCGGCGTCCACTGCAGCCATGGGGGAGCTTGCGGCCGAGTGGATGTGTCCGAACACGTGGGCGATGCACCTGCTCGCCTGGCACGCCCTGCCGGTGATTGTGGTCGTGGTTGCCGCCACGGTTTTTGCAAACGCCCTGGTGGGCGAGATCGCTCCTCGTCCGACGAGCGCAGCAGGTGAGCCTTGAGGTCTGTGGAAACGTTCTTCCTGGAGTCCAGCCGAGCATTGCGCATTCCATCCGCAGCGGTGACGCGCTCGCCACGCGTCCTCTGGTGCGCCGTCGCGCTCATCATGGTTGCCCTCGGAAGCACGTCGTCGGCGCTTGCACAGGGAGCCCCGCCGGCTGCGGGGACCGAGGTGGCAGCGCCGAGCCCTGATGAAGTCGATGTGATCGGCACGACCGTAGGCTACGTGCCATCCGATGCGTTTCTCAAGTTCATGAGCGATGCGACCGCCGGAGTGAAGGGCGTGAGCCTGTTCGAGGGTCGTAGCCTGCCGGCTATCCTGTTGTTGGTGTTCGTTGGTGGGCTCGCGCTCAATCTGACGCCGTGTGTCCTGCCGATGATTCCGATCAATCTCGCGGTGATCGGTGCGGGCGCGCACGCCGGATCGCGCCGCCGGGGTTTCCTCCTGGGCGGAGCGTACGGA
>CAMCNL010000320.1 GCA_945876205.1 Candidatus Sulfopaludibacter sp. SbA3 | reverse complement strand
CGGTCACCGCGCGGTCGATGAGGCCGCGAGATTCGAGAAGCGCATCGATATCTTCGGCGGGTGCGGCTTCGCCGGACCCTGCCGTACTGGCGACACTCTTCACGTCGGCGGCACCCGGCCGACGCTCGACTCGCACGGTCACGCGCAGTGTTCGAGGACCGGGGTCACTGGCGATCGCCAGTGTCTTCGTGGTCGCGTCACCCTCGACGCGTGCTGTGACCATCGGCTGCAGGTAGCCGTCGCGAGCCAGCGTCTCCTTGATGATGCCGGTCGCCTCATCCACGAGGAATTCGTCGAACACGGCCTCGGTCCAGGCCTGCTCGAGGCGCGACCGCAGCGCATTGTCGACAGGCAATCCAGTGACGATGATGGACGTCGTCGGACCCGGTGCGACCTGATAGACGAGCGCCACCTGGTCGCCTGTCTCCAGTCGCGTGGTCTTCACGGCCGCCGTGAAATGCCCGGAGCGACGATAGAACTCCTCGATGCGATCGCGATCGGTCTGCCACGTGCCGAAGTCAAATCGACTCCCCTGCCGGAGCCGGATCAGTTCCTGGATGCGCGCCTCGGCAAACACCAGCTCGCCCGTGATGCTGACCGCGGCCACACGCAGCTGGCGCGTGCGCTGTGACTCCCCGGCTGATGGGATCGCCCTTGGCGCTCCACCGCCGAACGTCATGTCGTGGCGAAAGCCATACGACCGCAGGTCGTCATCGTCGGACACCAGCCGCAGCTCAACCCGCCGTAGTGGTACGTAATCGACGATCCAGGTCTGCGCCGCGCTGTCACGCAGGCTCTGTGAAAACGTCACGTCCACGTCGGCGCCGAGACTCTTGCCAAACGTCAGCCTGGTGGTCGGATCGACCTCCGTCGCGACCTCGATCGAATCGCGGCGTGCCGCGGTGCCCTCGACACCCCCAAGGCGCAGCGTGTCGAGGCCGATGGCGCGACCCGCGAACCCGAGCACCTCGGCCGAGAAGTTTCCGAGCACCTGCGTGCCGACAAACGCCGCGTCACCCGGGTCGAGATCCTCGTAGCGCCGGCCTGTGAGCAGGAGCGATGCAATCTCTGCATCGCCGAGATCGGGATTGGACGATGAGTCGAGGCCAACCGTGATCGTCTCAGGCGTGCCCGAGATCGTGACTTCAATGTCCTCGCCGCCAGCCGTGGTCTTCGCCCGAACATTCAGCTCCGGCTCGATGATCAAAGGGTTCGAGAAATCAATCGTCCCGACGTCGATCGTGTAGGTGTTGCGGCCAACGAAGAGCCGTCCGCCTTCGCGTAACTCCGCCCGCCCGGACAGCGCCGGCACCGAGGCGGTGCCGATCAGCCGCAGGTCTCCGCCGACCTCAAACTCGCCGTAGTTGTTGTCGACGATGATGTCTTCGTCGGTGAGGAGACGAATATCGAGCATGAGCGCGTCGAGGAGGGGGGATGGTTCCGCCGCCGCGGCCAGGCTTCTCGTGCGAAGCGCGGCGAGAAGCCCCGTCACCACCGCCAGCGGCTCGCGGTAGAACCCCCGGCGGATCGTCGCCGTGCCCGAAATCTGTCCCGTCGGCGTCTCTTGTCCGGCGGCCTGGTTGAGGGCCAATGTCAGCGCCGCGTTCATCTCGCTGCGAAGCCCTGGCGGGAACTCGAGCGCCATGCCGAGGATGTTTGCTGACAACTGCGCGGTCATCGCGCCGTCGGACTCGTAGGTGACCACCCCATCGCCCGTCACCGGACCGCCGTTGACCAGGCCGTTGAACGCCGCGATCGTGGCGCTGTTGCGCGTGAGCACCGCGCGCGCGGTGAGGTCGGAGAGCAGGACGCGCGGGTCAGCCAGGCGCATCTCACCGTTGGCGATCGTGACGTCGCCATCGATTCGCGGGTCGTCCAGCACGCCGGTAATCGAAAGGCGCGGCGCCAGTGTCCCTGCCGTCGTGATGCCGGCGTCGCGCACGAACGGCGTCAGCATGCGAAGGTCCACGGTGCCGTTGGCGAGGATGGCGAGCTGCTGGTCGACGAGCCGCACCTGCCCCCGGACGCTGAGCGTGGCGCCCTGTCCGGTCCAGTCCCAGGCCTCGATGCGCGCCAGGCCGTCGCCCACGGAGATGCGCGTCGGCACCTGCTGCGTCACCGGCAGATCCGCGGCGCGGATCTCGAGGCGATCGAGGCGCAGCTCACCGGTCACATCCGCGAGCTCGAGCGTCGGGCTCGCGAGGTCGAGCGTGGCGTCAATCGTGCCAGTGACATCCTCGAGCGTGGTCGGGTCGACAATCGACTCCAGCACCTTGGGCGTGATGCCGGTCGCCCGCGCATGAATCTCGACGTTACCCGCCGGTCCAGCCCCCGGTTGACCGGTGATGAGCGAGAGCGGCGCCTTGCCGGTTGCCGCGATGGTTGCGCCCTGGTAGGACACATTCGCTTCGCGAAGCTCCAGCCACCCGCTCTCGGCATGGGCTCGAAGGCGAATGTCCGAGATCTGAGGGAAGCCTTCAACCGTTACCGAACCCGGGCCAGCTTCCAGATCCGCAGCGATGACCGGCGTCTCGATCGAACCCGTGATGCGCGCGAGCAGCGCGACAGGGCCGCGGCCACCGATCACCGGCAGATCGGTCATTCCAGTCGCCGCCGCCGCGCGGGCGATCTCGCCCACGTCTCCGCTGATGGTCACGAGCGCCGCCGACACAGGAGCGCCGGCCGGCGCGTCCACCAACGGCAGCTCACCCGATGCCGAGAGCCGCGTCTCGCCGGCCGTGGCTTCGAGCCGATCGATCCGAACGCGGTCGTCCATGTAGCCGAGGCGGGCCGGCTCTGCGAGACGAATCGGCAGTTCGCCGGCGGTCGCCTCGAGCGACTCGACCTCCACGGTCGCCGACCCACGACGCCATGAGTCGAGTGGACCTTCTACGTGTGCCGCGAATGTCGTCGTCCCGGTCACCGTGGTCGGCAAGTCGATGTAGCGAAGCACCTTCGACAGGTCGAGCTGATCCGATCGGAGGTCGATCGTCGCGGCGTACGGCGCGTCCAGCCCGACACGGCCGTGTGCCGTAGCCGCAAACTCGGGCGCGTTCGCGTCGATCAATGCCGTGCGTCCGTCGAGCGTGGCGTGTGCAGTCACGTCGCCGAGGTTCACCTCGTCCCACCGGCCTTCGCGCAGTGACAGGTCACCTTCGCCGCGCGGATCGTCCAGCGTGCCCGCACCCGTGAAGCGCACATCAAGCCGCCCGGCCAGGGGCCGGTCGGCGGTCGGCATGATCGGCCAGTCGGTGGCGTTCACGGTGGCGGTGTACTGGTCGCTCTTCACGGCGTAGGTGCCAACTGCCGTCAGCCGCCCCGAGACTCCCGCATCGGTAACGGTCACGTTGTCCGCGGCCGCGGTGAAGGCAATCCGAGGATCGAGCAGGCGTCCACTGAGTTGAAGGTCGGCCTGCAGCGTCCCCGACGAGATGACCTCGTTTGGCACATCCGCAATCGCCGTCGTCTCGAGCACCTCCAGCAGCCGCAGGAGCGGTGTGTCGCCGATGTCGACCGTTCCTGTCAGCGTGGAATCGGTGTCGCGGCCTTGCAGCATCCGGCCGCGGGCCGCGACGGTGATTGGCATCACGCCGCCGAGACGCTGTTCGCCGTCCAGGCGCCAGGTTCCGTTGTTGAGGACCAGGTGCGCGCTGCCACCGGCCGAGAGTCGATTCCGAGTGTTACGGCCGGGAGCAAAGCGCGCGCGGACGTCGGCACTCCAGGCGTCCACATTCGCGATCGGACCCGATGCGGCGACCTGCCCGCTGATCGTCGTCGCGGGAACCAGCGCCGTTGTGGGAGCCATGATCCTGACCAGCCGCGCGCCGTCCACGCCGGTCCACGAGGCATCGACGCGCGCATTCGTCTCGTCGAAGGGAACGGTCGCGGTTCCCATCACGCGTCCGCCTTCGACACCGAAGGCCAGCTCGTCGAAGCGGGCGGCGGTGGACGTGACGTGGGCGCGGGCGACCACGTCGATCAGCACGACATCCTGCCAGGCCAGACGCCCGGACGTCAGCCGTACGTCAGACTCGGGACCGGCCATCGGTCCTTTCACCTGTCCTTCGAACGCCAGCGTGCCTGCCGGCAGATCACCACCATCCATCGCCCACCGCGCCAGCGTCGCGACATCGCCGGTGCCGGCGACCATCAGAT
>CAMCNL010000319.1 GCA_945876205.1 Candidatus Sulfopaludibacter sp. SbA3 | reverse complement strand
CGCAGTCAATTCCGACTTCTCGCGGGAAGCTCATATCGATGCGCGTCTCCAACGGGTTTCGCGCATTCGTCCTCGAGCAACTCGCCGGTCTGGAGTCCGTGCGACCTCGCGCAATGTTCGGGGGCGTCGGACTCTATGCCGACGATGTCTTCTTTGGCATCCTCGCCGCCGATGTTTTGTATCTGAAGGTGGACGACAGTAACCGTGAGCAATACGAAGCCGAGGGCATGCCGGCGTTCCAGCCATACGCTGGCCAGCCCACGCCGATGTCGTACTACTGGATAACCTGTCGTGTCACAAGAGCGCGGCGGTGGCCATATCGAAGCAGACGGCATTGCTTGATGACACGCTCAAGACTGCGTGACGCCTAACCCGCGTTGGAGCTGACGGCGCGCTCCGAATTGGCGCGCCGCGGCTCAACGCGAAACGTTGGGCAGCTGGAACGAAGACCAGAGTAGTCAGAGGTCTTCGGGTCGTAGGCCAGTTCGCTTGGCGATGCGGGCCATCATGCGAGGGCCGATCTCCTCGCCATCGTGGAAGGCGAACACGAAATCAGGCCAGTCGGGACGGGCAAGAGTACGGTGCGAGCCGGACTGGCGCTTGAGGGTCCAGCCGGCGCGGGCCAGCGCGGCGAGAACGCGGCTGGCCTTGGCGGCCGGCCACTGGCTCATGCAGCGTGGAACGTCACGTTGACGAACTCAGCAGGGGCTTCGCGGTGCTCAAGACGCTCGGCAATGACGCGCAAGGCCAAGGCCTGGACTCGCGCGACGGCTTCATTGCGATCCATGCCGTACGCCAAGACTCCGGAGAGTCCGGGCACTTCAGCGAGCCAGCGGCCATCGTCTTCACGCTCGATCTCAACGGTGAACGTCACGCAGGCAATGTACCATCCGGGCCAGTTGTCTAACAAGCCGCTTGGGCGGCAGGGCGTTAGGCTGACATGGCCACGTCGTACGGAGCAATCGAAAGAGAGAGGGAAAGCTCTGACGGTGGACGGAGCGAAGTTCGCCGACGCCTGGCGCGCCGGATACGCTCCAAGTATGAACCGCGTCCGCAGTGGTGATATGCCCTGGACGAAGCTCGATGGTTTGCACCGGATGATCCTCGACAAGGCCCTGATCGACTTTGGCATCGCCGGTCTTTCAGAAGCGGAGATTGACGCGCTCAATCGTGTCTGGCATCGGTTGCGACCATGGCCGGACGCCGCTGGCAGACTGTTAACTCCCGGGCGATTCGAGCACCTGCTTCAGGCGCTTCATGACTTCTCCCCAGGCGGCCTTGTTTGATTCGAAGAATTCGCTTCGTCCGTCATAGCCGACCTGCTGGAAATTCAGGTTCGTCGTCTCTGGGTCATCATCCTCGGTCAGCTCGAATATGAAGTGCGTGCCGGTCCAGGCGGACGCAGGGCTGGTCTTGGGATGGCGGCTGATGCATTCCCACTGCACGTGCGTGTTGGGGATCAGTTGAACCACCCGCAATTTCACCACGCCGTGCTCGGCACCCGGGTTGTGCTCCATGACAATGCCGCGATCTGTCCGTGTCGCCGTTTGTTTGTTCCACCACGTGCCGATTCGATCTGGCGAGGCAATCGCGTCGTACACCGTGGCGACCGGAGCGTTGATCGAGAGCTGATGGTGAATGGCCGACATCGGATTGAGTACAAAAAAACGGTTGTCAGTTGTCAGCGACACACTGACGACTGGCAACCGACAACTGACTACTTAACTGATTTGATCCAGGCGAAGACCGGGCCCGAGACGCTGGTGTCGGCGCTGTTGATGCCCATCACCTGCGACATGTGACTCTGATTTTTGTTCAACTGGTACTTCGGACAATGCCCCGCGGCGCAGAGCTGGTCCTTCAGCAATACCGAGAGTTCGACCGTCCGCTCGGGGTCGAGTTCAGCGGCGAGGACGAACACCGGAATCGTCAGGGCCTTCAAGCCGGGAAGGCTCGATCGCTGCAGCTGGACGGCGCGATCCACCGGGGGCGGTGCCTGAGGGGCCGGTGCGGCACCGCCCGCCGCAGCGCCGCGGTCGCCGGGGCCCTGCGGTCCGTTTTGCGCCTTGGGCTCGAGCGGCAGCAGGTTGTAACCGCCCGACATCAGGACCGCGCCTTTCACGCCGACGCCTCCGGCGGAATAGAGATCCGGATGCGACAGGTAGACCGACAGCGCGTTTGAACCGGCCGACTGGCCCCAGATGACGACGCGGTTCGGGTCGCCGCCGAAGCGGGCGATGTTCGCGCGCACCCAGGCGATCGCATTGGCGACATCGTGACCGCCCGCATCCCAGCCCAGGGGCTGGCCGGATCGGCGCTGAACGTTGACGCCCACCAGGCCGTTCTTCACGGCCATGATCATGATGTTGTCGTAGAAGGGCTCGCCACCCGGATAGTCCATCTTCTTGTTGCCCACGCCGCCGGGCACATAGATCAGGACCTGCAGGGGAGTGCCGGGCTTGGCCTTCGGCGTCGCCACATCCAGCTTGTTGCGCGCCTCCGGACCATACGCCTGGTCGCGAGTGAACTCGACCCCGTCATACGACTGCGACTTGAGGATCGGCCCATAGATCAAGGCCGTGCCCGGTGCATCCACCACCCGGCCGATCTGTCTCAGCTTCGCCTCGACGTCGGCCGGCACTTGTGCCGCAGCCACGCCAGCCCCCAGGGAGGAGAGCAGTACGAGGACGCTCAACACGAACGACGATCGGCCCTTCTTCATCCCAGCCTCCCTGATAACCGACAACTGACAACTGACAACTATTTCCCCGTCGGCCCGAACCCGCCCGCCACGCCGAAGTAGTTGTTCTCCTGGCAGATGTATTCCATCAGCTCGTCGCCCGGATCGAGCGTCGCGACATAGGTCGTCGTGAACGGCTTCGAGTAGGCGCCTGGATCATCGATGGTCACCTGGTTCTCGAGGTGGCCGAAGTCCTTGCGCGTCCACCGCTCGATCGTGTGCAGTTGCTCGGTATGCGGATGCCCGCGGCGGTCGAACCAGAACTTGTCGTTGAAGCCGACCGTGTCGACGACCAGCGTGTCGCCTTCCCACTTGCCGATCGAGTGTCCGAACCAGGTGAGATCCGGATCCTCCGGGTGCTTCCTGCCATCCATGAAGATCTGCCGGAAGCTGTGGATGTTGCCCTCCCACAGCACGAAGATGTGCGAGTTGCGGTACTGCACGAACCGCCATGGATACCCGCCGGCCTGTCGCGGGATGCCCATCGGCATGCAGAAGGCGTGCGGATCGTTCTCGGGCTTGCGTGAGTCGAGGAGCTTTTTCGCCCAGGGCAGCAGCGGAATCTCGCCGGGCTTGAAGTTGCCCTGCTTCTCCATGTCCTGCACCGGCCCGCCGCCGGTCCACGTGCCGATCAGATCGATCGTCCCGTCCGGCAACCGCGGCGCCGGACCCTTCATCTTCGGGTCCTCAGGACCGCGACGCGCACCCTCCTGCGCGACGGCGGTCATCAGGCTCGCGCCGAGAAACGCACAGACAGTGAGCAGGAGGAATGATCGCTTCATGGCTCGATTCCCATCGTTCCGGTAAAAAGCTTCTTGCCCTCGGCGGTCGTGACCGACTTGGTGACACCGAGCGTCTTGCCAGACCTCGCCGGGGATCCCGTCACCGTGATCACGTCGCCGGCCGTCAGCGTGCGCTTGCCCCACCCGGCCCGCGTCAGCGAGTTCGGGCTCGCCAGCTCGAAGCTCCAGGAGGCCACGGTCTTATCCGGGTTGACGACGTCGATGACGAAGCGCGCGTGCGGGTTGGTCCACTCGATCTTCGAGACCGTGCCCGTGAACTTGATGGTCTTCGACTCGTCGTAGTCCGCGGACGCCGAATGATGGGCGCCGAGGCCGGCAACCGAGAAAAGCAGAGCGAACCCGACGATAAGGATGGCTGACTGGACTCTCATTGGGATACCTCCGAGGCCGCGATTATAGCTGGCAACCGGGCCAGGCAACCGAGCCCGGCAACTGGCAACCGATAACACACAACTGGTACAGTGAGATCAATCCATGGGACAGACGCTCCTCAAGAAGGTGTGGGACCTCCACACCGTGCGCACGCTTCCGTCGGGACAGACGCAGCTCTTCATCGGGCTTCACCTGATCCACGAAGTCACGACACCCCAGGCCTTCGACGAGCTCCGGCTGCGCGGCTGGAAAGTGGCGCGGCCCGACCGCACGTTCGGCACCGTC
>CAMCNL010000318.1 GCA_945876205.1 Candidatus Sulfopaludibacter sp. SbA3 | reverse complement strand
GTGCTTCCTACTATCAAGCAGGAACCGAACCGAACCTCGGGGGGAGCTAACGGATGCACTCAGTGCTGGTTGTGGATGACGATGACGAGGTGCGAGACAGGGTCGCTTCGTGGGCGGATGCCTTCGGATATGCGGTGCAGGGGGCTGGTAGCGCCGAAGAGGCGCTCGACTCGCTCAATCACTCCCCGGCGGACATTGCCCTGTGCGACGTCAACATGGCCGGCAAGGATGGCGTCTGGCTCGCCTGGCGCATCCGCGAGAACTTCCCTCAAACCGCGATCATCATGGCCAGCGCGGTCCGCGACGTTGAGACCGCCGTCTCCTCGCTCCGCAACGACGTCGTCGACTATCTGCTGAAGCCCTTCGATCAGAACCGGCTGCGTGAGGCTCTCTCGCTTGGCGGCCACTGGCATGCCGCGGCCCAGGGAGACATCAAGCTGCAACAGGCGTTGCAGGACCGCCTGCGGGCGCGCCGCGCATCGCTGGCGACCGTCCTGGCCGAGGCGCAGACCACCCATGAGGCGGCGCTTGACAGCCTCATCTCAATGCTGCAGTTCCATGAGCGCGATGGCCGCGGACATTCACGTCGCGTGGCGCGGCTGACGCTCGCCGTCGCCGAGGAACTGGGGACTGCTGATAACGATCACCTGCTGACGCAGCTCGAACATGGAGCGCTGCTGCACGACATCGGCAAGCTCGACGTGCCCACGTCCATCCTGACGAAGTGCGCGCCGCTCGATGATGATGAGTGGACGGTGATGCGAAAGCATCCGCGCGCCGGTCATGACCTGCTGAGCAGCCTGCCGAGGTTTCGCGGAGCCGCGGAGCTGGTGCTCTCACATCACGAGGCGTTCGATGGCAGCGGCTACCCGCGCGGCCTGCAAGGCACCGACATCCCGCTTGGCGCGCGCATCCTCGCCATTGCGGATTCCTACGACTCGATGGTCCACCCCCACACGCAGCGGCCGCCGATGCCGCCGGCGATGGCGGTGCGTGAAATCGAGCGCTGCAGCGGCAGCCAGTTCGATCCCATGGTCGCCGATGCGCTCGGGCAGGTGCTGGTGCACGCCTCTGAGGCTGTGCACTAGAGCCGACGGAGCACGCGGTTCCACCACACCAGCACGCCGGTCACGAGCAACACGACAGGGACGATCGCGACGAACGCCCAGACGGCCTTGAGCGTGGCGCCGCATGCCGGTCCGCAGCCAGGGATGCGGCGCTCGAAGCGGCCGAAGTGCGAGTAGCCGATCCAGTACAGGAGCTTCTCACCCGCGGGGTAGAGGCGATCGAACCCCTCGAGGCGTTCCACGGCACCGGAGAACGGCTGGGGAATCGCCAGGTAGAGGCCCGAGATCCCCCACATCACCACGAAGCCGAAGAACCAGAATCCCAGCGCGCTGTGCAGCCGCCAGGTGAAGCGCTGCCGGCGCCTGAAGGCCACGGTGAGGCTGCGGCGCCAGCTGGTCATGCCGGGCCACCAGACCACCGCCCCGGTTGCGGCCAGCAGCAGGACGAGCATCGCGGCGACGCCGTTCACGGTGCGACCGGTGCGGCCCCAGAGCAGGTTGTCGTGCAGGTCGAGCAGCCACATGGTGGCGCGGAAGCCCGCCGGGATCGAATTCCCGGTGGGGACGAACCTGGCGTACAGCTCGTTGCGATAGACCAGGACGCTCCCTGAGAGGCAGATGACGAGGATGTAGAGGCTCAGGGAGATCCCCACCCAGAGATGCACCTGGAAGAGCGCCTTGCGCAGCCACAGGCCCTGGGGTTGCCGTACCCACCGCGTCCACACCGACATCACACGCTATTATTTCGCGGGAGCGAGCTATTGACGTATCTGTGGGTCTGTCTTGGTGGCGGCATCGGTGCCGCGGCGCGTCACGGCGTGAACCGCGCGGCGCTGATGCTGGCAGGGCCGAACTATCCGGCAGGGACGCTGTTCGTCAACATCGCCGGCTGTTTCGTGATGGGCCTGTTCGCGGGGTGGTTCACCTATCGGGGAGAAGACACATCTGAATCGGTGCGGCTGTTTCTGACGACGGGGGTGCTGGGCGGGTTCACCACGTTCTCCGCGTTCGCGCTGGATACGGGGCTGATGTGGGAGCGCCACGACACGGGGGCCGCGATTCTCTACGCGGCGGTGTCGGTACTGGGATCGGTCAGCGCCCTCTTTGCCGGGCTGGCGGCAGTGAGGGCGCTGACCTCGTAGTGGCTCTTACTTCTTCGCAGTAGTCGCCGGCGCCGCGGGAAGCTGCACGGAGGTCGCCATGATCATGTCTTTCTCTTCCGCGCCCTCGGCGACGATGCGCTCGCCGACCTGAAGGGACGTCACGTCAACCTTCGCCTTGCCGCGCGTGATCTTGGTCTTGGCGTCCATCATGACCATTACGGTCTTGCCGTCGGTCGTCTTGACCATGAAGTTCTTGCCATCAACGCTCGAGACGGTGCCCATGACCTTGTGGGCATGGCCGGTGTGCGCAAGGCTGGCGGCCGGAACCGCAAGAGTAACGAGCAACGCGACGGCCGCAATCCACGTTCTGTTCATGAGCTCTCCTTTGAGTATCGTACGTGCATCCATCGATGTCGCCGCCTGAAGAATTCCTGAAGAATACGTCAGATCAGCGTGCGGGCGAGAGCATGGTGACCGCCGCCGGCCGCCGGTCGCCTGCGACGCCCACCCAGTCGGCGCTGGTGCCGTCGGCAAACCGCTGGTGCGCCTTCCAGACGATCTGGGCAGCTTTAGGGTTCCGAGCGAAGAAGACGAATTCGGCGGTCTCGCGGGGCTTGATCTCGAGCGTCCACGTGATGGCCGCCACGCGGTCGCCCTCGCGGCGCACCGCGTAGGTGTGGGCGCCGCCGACCAGCACCGCGGACACTGTCACGTCCGCCGGGATCTCGAGCTCGACCGAGGTGGTCGCCACCTGTCCTTCGGTGGGCACGCGCACCGTATAGCGCTCGCTGCCGCCGGCCTGCGACTGCTGCGGCCACACGGTGACGTGGGCCTGCGCTGCCGGGACTGCGGCCAGGATGAACAGGACGAAGAGCGCAGCGCGCATCAATGCTGTTTCTCCGGAGGCGCCGTGACGCCCACCTGAATCTCGCCAGCGATCAGCGGGTCTTCACCGTTGCCGATGCCGACGACGACGCGACGGCCGACCTGCACTTCGCTGAACGCGACCTTCTTCTTGTCGCGGACGGTGGTGGTCTTGTCGTTGACGGCAATCGACAACACTTCCCCGCTGGGTGTCTTCACCTCGAGATGCTTGACGTCACGCGCCATCACCGTTCCCATGATGGTGTGAATGTGGCCGTCGTGCGCGATGACGATTCGAGTCCCGAGGACGCCGACGACGAGCGCCAGCATGGCCATCCATCTATTCATGTGCGTGTCCTTCCGCCTCGGGCCGCGGCGACTCGGCGCGCGGCGCCGGATCTTCACCGCGCAGGAAGCGCTCCGCCTCGATCTCCTGGCGTATCTGCTCCGGCGGCTTCGGGTTGAGCGCGTCCATCTGCTCGACCTCCTCCGGCGTGATCTGCGGCAGGTGCCGGATGAAGTGCACGAGGTGCCAGCTGTCCGTTTCGCCCGCCGCGGTGCCGGTGCTCCAGCCAGGCATCCCTGTCAGCCGAATGCCGTGCTCAATAATGTAGAACAACTGGGCGTCCGAGAGGCGCTGGGTCGCGGGCAGCCGCATGTCGGGCGCCCGGGGAGAGAGGCCGCGTCCCATCTCCACATCCCCGCTCCCGTTGTTGGCGTGGCACGACGCACAGTGGTCGGCAAAGTGCGCCCGCCCCTGGGCGATCACCTCCGCGCTCGGCGGTACCGGGTTCGGAATGTCGTCCGTGTGCCAGGCGAGGGCCATGTTGCGAATGGTCCTGGCCACGAACGCTTCCGCTCGCCCGGGTGCAGGCTTCGCGCTCACGCCGCCGACCACGACGAACGCGAGAACCGCCACCGCGGCCACCAGGACGAGTCCAATCGCAAGCAGGACGGGTTTGAGGGATGCCTTCATCTGGCGCTCACGGAGTTGGGGGCATCATCGACAGGCTCATTGCCGGGTCCGTCAGAAACTCGTCGCGGTCCTTCGCGGAGCAGAAGTAGTACGTCTTTCCCTGATATGTCGTCTTGGCGGCAGCCTTCGGATCGATCTTCGGCGAGCAGGTCAGCTTGATCGGATCGAAGGCCGTCTGCACCATCACCATCGTCGGCCG
>CAMCNL010000317.1 GCA_945876205.1 Candidatus Sulfopaludibacter sp. SbA3 | reverse complement strand
CCGTTGCGCGACAGCGCACTCGGACTGGCCAGCTCCAGATTCCAGGTTGCCACAGCGCCCTTCACATCCGCGACATCCACGTAGACGCGGGCATGTGGATTGGTCCACTCCACCTTTGTGACGACGCCTTGCAGCGTGATCGGCTTGCTCACGTCATACTCGAGCGAGAACGAGTGATGGGCGGAGGCAGGGATGCCCGAGCCTAGGAAGCCAAGGGTGACTGCCAAGATGACAAGTTGTGCTTTCATGTGGACCCACTTTCGCAAAATGGCTGCCGCGTCTGCCATGCGCGGGAGGCCGCTCGAACTGCTTCCAGATACCCCCGCGGCGGTAATGGGCGGGGACTTCGATCCAGATGGTTCAGCCCGCCGCAACTGGAGGTACCCACGATATACCACCTCCCGTGACCCGGGACGGACACGCTTCGAGAATCGTCTACCGGACTTCCGGTCTCGCCAGTTGCCGGGCGCAGTCGCTGCACGCTGACGTGGCCATCGTTTCCGCCCGCGGTCTCCCATCTCTGGTCGCTCAACCCTTTCGGAGCTACGACTGTTGTCGAATCAAGATTCAGAAGGAGTACCGCGCACCCCACTGAACCTGACGCGCGTCCTGTGCGCCGGTCGGCAGCCCGAAGGTTGGGAGAAGGTAACTCTCGCCCTGTCCGGTCACGTTGACGACGTTCGTGATGTTGAAGGCCTCGGCAAAGAGCTCGATGGGTTGCCCGAGAGCCGATGTTGCGCCGAGCGGTTGAAACTCACGCGCACGCTGTCGAAGTCGTACCCGCCGGTCGGCAGCGTCACGCCGGACGGGAGGCGGAAGGGCGACGCGAGGAACTCGTAGGAGCGGGTGTACTCGAGGCCGAACCGGTCGGCGTTCTGGAACTCGATCCCGACGTCGGCGGACTGCTCCCGCGATTCGAGACGTCCGGCGCCATCTTCAACGAGCGCGACCGCGACCCCCGACAGGTACTTGCGGACGACCTGACTGGACGGTGGACGAGGGGTGAACCGCGCCTGGCCGAAGGTCCGGCGCAAGTCGCGGCGGCGCACGAACCCGACGCCGGGGTCGAAGTTTTCACCGACAACGAGGCGCTCCACGGATATGCCATAGCGGTCGCCGGGCCAGAAGAGCTGCACCCGGTAACTGGTGTCGTCGCCGGAATGCCCCTTCGTGTCCGTACGCGCCCAGTACGTGTTGACGGCCAGGTTGGTCAGAAACGCGAACGTGCCGTCGACGCCGTACGCGACGTTGTCGCCGGCGCCGCCCTGAGCGGCATTCCGGCCGGTCACCATGAGACCGACGCTGCTGCGCCTGAACAGATCGCGCTTGGCCCGGACCACGGAAGAATTGGTCGACACCGCGCCCGACGCGGCGTCGTCGGCTGTCTGAATGCTCAGGAGCCCGACAGTGTACGGTCCAATACGCCCCGTCACGCGTCCACCAGCGTCGACCGGCACGGCACGACCGCCCTCGAGCCCGATGCGGCGGCTGTAGAAGAGGATCGGCGTATCGGCGCTGCCCCCGGCGCCGGTGGTGGCGGCGCCGCCGAACTGGAAGGTGCCGGCGTTCTCGAGGAAGAACTCGCGTTTCTCAGGAAAGAACAGGCTGAAGCGCGTGAGATTGACCTGCTGCAGATCCGCCTCGACCTGGGCGAAGTCGGTGTTGTAGGTCAGGTCGGCGGTCACGTTCTGCGTCACGCCGTACTTCACGTCGACACCGAAGTCGCCGGCGAGATCGTTGACCAGGTCGCTCCCTGCGGTGCGCTGGCCCGTTGTGTTCGCGACCACGTACGGCTTGACCTCCAGGTTCTTCGCGCCCGAGGGAGCGCTGATGCCGACCAGCGGCGCCGCCAGCGATGCCATGTGAAGTCCCCCTTGGCCCCGCTCCTTCGGGACGGGGATCAGGAACGACAACTCGTGCCTCCACCGGCTCGTCCGGAACGCATTGAACCCCCAGGTCTGATCGACGCCGGGGCGATACCGGAGCGATTTGAAGGGGATGGCCGTCTCGACAATCCATCCGCCCTCGAACCGGCCGACCCGAAAATCCCAAAGGGTGTTCCAGTCACCGTTCCACTGGCGCTCGCCGGTCGTCTGGCCGTCGACCCGCCCCCCGATCGGATTCACCGTGAATTCGAATCCGTTCCGCCGGTCGCGGAACGTGTCGAAGAAGAACGAGACGTTGTCGTCGCCCGAATAGATCGACGTGTTGTCGCGGCGCATCTCCTTGGCCACCATGCGGTCGGGCTCAGTTTCGAAGCACCGGAACGTTACGTAGACGTTGTCCTCGTCGAAGGCAAGCCATAGCTCGGTGCGTTCGGTCGCCGGGCTCCCCTCCTGCGGCTCGGCCTGGATGAACTCCGAAATCGGCGACACGTCCCGATAGAGAGGTTCGTCCAGCCGGCCGTCGATGCGAAGCGGCGCCGTGAGCTGCACCGCGCGGAGCGTGACGGCGCCCGCGGCGTCTCGCGACATCATCGACGACGGCGGCGTGGCCGCCTCCGCACTCGAGGCCCGCGGCGGCACAGCGAGTGCCGCGGCAGGCCGCTGGCCGGCGTCGGCTGGAACCCCCAGCGCTAAACCGTGGAAGAGCGCCAACAACAAAGGGAAAAGCCTTATCGTGATGCGGCGACCGCCCAGCGCTCATCCATCGGCCGGTTGCGATCGGCGGTGATCTGGACGTCCGCGCAATGATGGTACGAAAAGTCGCCGTCGCGATTGAGGCCGTGCTCGGCCATGAACTGAATGATCTGGATCGTGCACCTCTCGCAGTCGATGTTCGGAATCAGAATGTCGGCTTCCCACGGCCCCACGGGGCGCGCGGTGTGGGCGAACAATCCGTCGGCCAGCACCGGGGCCTGCGGCGGATTCTGGATGACGGCCGACACCGATTGAGGCCCTCTGTCGCTCGCTCTCGTCGTCACCTCGGGATCCGGCGGAAGCGCCGCCCGCGTTCGCGCGAGGGCCACTCGGTAATGGCCGGGATGGAAAACGGTTTCCTGCACTTTCAAGCGCAGCGGCCGGCCACCCTGAAGCTTCGTGATCGCGCCGCTCGGCGTGCCGGCATCGGCAGAGGTCCCACCGCACGGGGCCGCTTTCTGGGGATCACCACGGGTGTCCTCGACGAGCCACGAGGCCGGTTCGAGCAGCGTGAAGTGCGCATCCGCCGCCTGGGTGGCAACAAGCAGCACGATGGACACCATCAGCATATGCGTGCGGTAAGCCATCACCAGTTCCACATGAAGGTCTTCCAAGCCCGAGTTCCTTGCACGCCAGCACCAACGTCGCTCGGGCAAGAGGTGCGAAGCGCACCTGGAAGTAGAACTCCTTCAGCCGTGCCCCGTCTGGCGATGATGTGGCAGACGCACGATTGAACCGCACGCACGGTTTGGTGGCAATACCGGAAGGCAGGTAGGTGCCCGCGTCAAGCCACCGGCCCGGGACATTCACGGTCCTGCGGCGCCCTCGCCCAGGCGCGCGAGGCGGTCCGGCTGGCGCCACAGGATCCGCGAGCGCAGGCGTTGCTCAGGAACCTGTCCGGTACCGCGCGTTCGCGTCTATTTCTTCTGTGCGGCGGCGGCGTTGGCCTTGAGAATTTCCTGATCCAGCGCGCCCGGCGCAGGTTAGCGGAAGCTCTAGAGCGACGGTTACTTCCAGGCCTCGATCGCTTTCCTCTGCAGCGAGTCCGGATTGAGCTGCAGGAACTCGATCCGGATGCCCTGGGGATCGGTCACGTTCGTCAACGTCACGTTCGTGTTGGCTGCAAAACGCGGCGGCTGCACCTGCGCCCCCGCCTGTCGCAATTGCTCAACGGTGGCTTGGATGTCGTGGGCTTCGATCCCGACGTGGCTCAAGCCGGCCGGACGATTCGCGTTCGCCGGTGCGAGCTCCAGAAACGTCTCGCGGCTGATTTGGATGTACGACATCGTCGGATTCCCGTTGTCGTCGCGGAGGCGATAGGCCTCCCGGAACCCCAGCGTCTGCGTGTAGAACCGTACGGATTCGTCGAAGTTCTTGACGCTGACGCCCACATGGTTCATTCGCACGCCCGTCGCGCCGGCCTGCTGCGCCAATCCCCGATCCGTCACGACGCTTCCCACGACGATCCCGACCGACAGCATGACGATACTTTTCAGCAGGTCTCGCATACAAGTGTCCCTCAGGTTGACGCTGCTCTCCTACGTCGCTCGCGTGGCCAGCGCCTCCTTCAGGCGCGCCGGCGTAAACGGCACCT
>CAMCNL010000316.1 GCA_945876205.1 Candidatus Sulfopaludibacter sp. SbA3 | reverse complement strand
CCCCGCGATGATCAATCCATCGTATCAAACAGCGACGACGGCCTGAATGAGCGGCGATGAATCGGGGAGTAACCGTGGCGCGCCACGGCGGCGAGGTGATCGGCGGTGGCGTACCCCTTGTGGCGGTCGTAGCCATACCGGGGGTCGCTCGAGTGAAACGCCAGCATCTGCCGATCGCGGGTCACCTTGGCGACGATCGAGGCGGCCGCGATGGCGCTGCACCGCTGGTCGCCGTGCACCACGCCCCGCTGCGCGAGCGGCAGGTCGGGGATGCGGAACGCGTCCACCAGCACGCAGTCAGGGAGCGGCGCCAGCGCGAGCACGGCGCGCCGCATCGCCTGGAGCGACGCCTGGTGGATGTTGATGTCGTCGATTTCCGCTGGATCGGCTGACGCGACCGACCAGGCCAGCGCCTTCCGCGTGATCGCACCGTAGAGGCGTTCGCGCTCGGCGGCCGTGATCATCTTCGAGTCGCAGACGCCGGCGATATAACGGTCGGGGTCGAGGATCACCGCGGCGGCGACCACGGGCCCGGCCAGGCAGCCGCGCCCCACTTCGTCGCACCCGGCGACGCGATAGAACCCCCAACGCCGCATGGCGTTCTCGAGGGTCCTCATCGCGCGCATTCGAACCATAGCGAACCCGGAACCAGGAACCGGGAACTAGGTGGTCGTCCGCTTGGTTTCCTTCATGCGGGCCGCTTTTCCCTTCAGGTTCCTGAGGAAGTACAGCTTTGCGCGGCGAACCTGCGCCGACCGCACGATGTCGACCTTGGCAATGGTCGGCGAGTGCAGCGGGAAGATGCGCTCGACGCCCTGGCCGAACGAGACCTTGCGCACCGTGAAGGAGGCGCGAATGCCCCCGCGGTGCATCCCGATCACGATGCCCTCGAAGATCTGGATGCGCTCCTTGTCGCCCTCGCGCACTTTCACGTGGACGCGGACGGTGTCGCCCGATTTCATGTCTGGCTTGGTCGTTAACTGCGACTTCTCGACCAGCTCTTCGATCGCGGTCATGGTTTCTTCTCCTGTTCCTTCCGAATCTCAGTCAGCAGCGCGCGTTCTTCGTCGTCCAGCGCCGCGACCTCCAGCAACTCCGGCCGGCGCTCCAGCGTCCGGGTCAGCGCCGTCTTCCTGCGCCACCGCAGGACTTCCGCATGGTGCCCCGACATCAGCACGTCGGGCACCTTCAGGCCTTCGAACTCCGACGGCCGGGTGTAGTGCGGGTGGTCCAGCAGCCCGCGCGAGAACGAATCCTCCTGCACCGACTGTTCATCGCCCACCACACCGGGGATGAGCCGTCCCACCGCATCGATCACGACCAGCGCGGCCAGCTCGCCGCCGCTGAGCACGTAATCACCAATCGACAATTCCTCGGTCGCCACGAGCGTCCGGACCCGTTCGTCCATCCCCTCGTATCGGCCGCATAGCAGCGCCACGTGCTGCAGCCGGCTCAGGCGCACCGCCTCGGCTTGCGTAAAGCGCCGGCCCTGAGGCGAGAGCAGCACCACGGCGTCGGGTATTCCCCGCTCTGTCCGGATGCACTCAACCGCCTTGGCCAGCGGCTCGGGCTTCATCACCATCCCCGGTCCGCCGCCGTAGGGCACATCGTCCACGCTGCGATGGCGATCCGTCGTATGGTCGCGCAAATCGTGGATCCGGATGTCCAGAAGACCACGCTCGATGCCGCGACTGACGACTCCCTCAGCCAGACCCGCCCCGACCATCTTCGGGAAGATCGTGACGACGTCGAACTTGATCAATCGTTCGGACCGTTCGGACCGTTCGGGCGTTCGGGCCGTTCGACTCGTTCCGTTCTCTTCGTCTCGTTCAAATCGAGCAACCCGTCGGGCGGCGCAATCACAATCCGCTTGGCCTCGACATCGATCTCGATGCAAATCTCGGCGGCAAGCGGGATGAGAATCTCGCCGCGCTCGCCCTCGATGACCAGCCGGCTGCTGCCGATGCCGCCGTCCACTTTCGCCACCGTTCCGACATGCGCACCGCCGGTGGTGCTGACGACGCATCCGGCCAGTTGGTGGAGGTAATACATCCCCTCGCCCAGCGGCTGCAGCGTCTCTTCCGGAACCCTCAGCTCGAGGCCGACGAGGCCTTCTGCCTGCTCCACGCTCGAGACGCCTTCGAACCCGACCACCGGGCGCCCGCCGGCCAGGCGCGCGGTGCGAATCGTCAACTGCTCATCGCCAGCCGCCGTCCGCGTCGCAAACGACGCACCGGCCCGGAACCGCTCGTCGATGAAATCCGTCTCGGGATGAACGACCACGTCGCCGCGCA
This sequence comes from Candidatus Sulfopaludibacter sp. SbA3, assembly GCA_945876205.1. Taxonomy (GTDB): domain Bacteria; phylum Acidobacteriota; class Vicinamibacteria; order Vicinamibacterales; family UBA2999; genus CANNDT01. Next base: position 1,962 of record CAMCNL010000316.1, on the reverse strand, counting down.
GGCCGTGAGGCCGGACGATGCGGCCAACAACCGCCATCTCATCCCAATCTGCCATCGATTCCATGTCCGCAGGGGTTGAAGCCCGCGCGACGTTCAGTCCTTAATATCCAACTGCGCGCGCTTGCCGTGCTTCTCGGCGGTCAGGGCCACCATCATCCGCAGGGCCGCCGCGGTGCGTCCCTGGCGGCCGATGATCTTGCCCATGTCGCCCGGAGCCGTCGAGAGCTCCAGCACCGTCATGCCGCGCCGCTCGGTTTCGGTCACCTTGACCGACCCGGGGTTGTCGACCAGCGCGCGCGCCACGACTTCGACCACCGCGCGCAAGGGGCTCACGCCGCCAACCGCGCCTGTCTCGGTCGACGACATTATTCGGCCGCGGGCGCTTCAACCACTGGCGCGGGCGACAAGTCGCGCGACAGGTGCTTGGCGATCAGCGTGCGGACCGAATCCGAGGGGCGCGCACCGTTCTTCAGCCAGTGCTGCAGACGCTCCTTGTTGATCTCGACCTTCGCCGGCTTCGATCGCGGGTTGTACGTCCCGACGTTCTCGATGACGTCACCGAGCAATCCCGACCGCGCCTCAGACACCACTACGCGGAAAAACGGCTTCTTCTTCGAGCCCACCCGCGTCATTCGAATCGACAGCATCTCTACCTCGTCTTGATGAGCCCCCACGGCCCACCCTTCTTTCGTTTCTTCCCGCCCGGCGTCCCGAACCCACCCTGCGGCAGCTTCGGCATGCCCTTCATGCCCTTCATCCCGGGCATCCCGCCCTGGCCGATCATCTGCAGCACCTTGCGCATCTCGAGAAACTGCTTCAGGAGGCGATTGACCTCCTCCACCGAGGTGCCGCTGCCCGCCGCGATCCGCTTGCGGCGGCTGCCGTTGATCTTCGACGAATCGTGCCGCTCGTCCGGGGTCATCGAGCAGATGATCGCCTCGACGCGCCCCATCTGCTTCTCGTCCGGCTTGTTGTCGGCCAGCTGCTTCAGGTCGCCGAGGCCCGGGATCATCCCGAGAATGCTCTCGAGCGGCCCCATCTTCCGGATCGTCTTCAGCTGCTTGCGGAAGTCGTCGAGCGTGAACTCGTTCTTCCGGAGCTTGGCTTCGAGCTCCTCCGCTTCGTCCTTGTCGATCGCCTGCTCGGCCTTCTCGATGAGCGACAGCACGTCGCCCATGCCGAGCATCCGACCGACGATCCGGTCGGGGTGAAACAGCTCGAGATCCTCGGGCCGCTCTCCGCTGCCGACAAACGCGATCGGCACGCCGACGACCGAGACCACCGAGAGCGCCGCGCCGCCGCGCGCATCGCCATCGAGCTTCGTCAGCACCACGCCGGTGACGCCCATGCGCCGGTTGAATTCGCCGGCGCTCTTGATGGCGTCCTGCCCGGTCATCGCATCGGCGACGTAGAGCAGGTCGGACGGCTGAACGGCATCCTTGATGGCCTGCAGCTCGTTCATCAGGTCGTCATCGATATGCAGGCGCCCTGCGGTGTCGACGATGACCGTGTCAAACCCTCGTGCCTTCGCGTCGGCGAGTGCGCCTGTGGCGCGCGCCACCGGATCCATCGTCTCCGGCGCGTAGACCGCGATCGCACCCTGCTCGCCAAGCACCGACAACTGGCGGATGGCTGCGGGCCTCCGCACGTCGGTCGACACCATCAACGGGTGCTTGCCCTGCCGTTCCAGCCACTTCGCCAGCTTGCCCGACGTCGTCGTCTTGCCCGACCCCTGAAGGCCCAGCAGGAGCACGACGCGCGGCGTCGGCGCGTTCTTCGTCAGCCCGCCTTCGGTGTCGCCAAAGAGCGCCAGCAGCTCGTCACGAACGATCTTGGTGACCTGCTGACCCGGGGACAGGCTCCGGAGAACTTCCTGGTCCGTCGCGCGATCTCGGACCCGGTCGATAAACGCCTTGACGACCTTGAAGTTAACGTCCGCTTCGAGCAGCGCGAGCCGAATTT
>CAMCNL010000315.1 GCA_945876205.1 Candidatus Sulfopaludibacter sp. SbA3 | reverse complement strand
AAGGTGCTCGCGAAGCTCGGCATCGACGACCCGCTGCTGGACCTCGCGCACCGCCTGGAGGAGACCGCGCTCAAGGACGACTTCTTCGTCTCGCGCAAGCTCTACCCCAACGTCGACTTCTACTCGGGCCTGATCTACGAAGCCATGGGCTTCCCGGTCACGATGTTCCCGGTGCTCTTCGCGATTCCGCGCACGGCTGGCTGGATTGCGCAGTGGGAAGAAATGCTCCTCGACCCCGAGCAGAAGATCGCGCGGCCGCGGCAGATCTACATCGGTTCCGCGAAACGCGATTACGTCCCTCTCAACAAGCGGACGTAACGGTGCGACGGTGCGCGGGTGCGACGGTGCGATGGTGGGTGGTGGTCATGACGCTTGTTGCCGCCACCGCTGACGCGCAGACCGCCAGGCGCTTTGACAGCGGTGAAGCGTGGGAGCACCTGCGGCAGCAGGTGTCGTTTGGGCCCCGGCCGTCGGGGTCCGCTGCGCTTGCCCAGTGCCGGCAGTACATCCTCGCGCAGCTGAAGGCCGCCGGCATGACCGCTCGCGAGGACGCGTTCGACTCGGAGACGCCGCTCGGACGCGTCCGGATGGTCAACGTCATCGCGACCATTCCTGGCCGCCGCACGGACCGCATCGTCCTCGCCACCCATTACGACACCAAACTGTTCAGGGAGTTCCGCTTCGTCGGCGCCAGCGATGGCGCGTCGTCGACGGCGGCGGTGCTCGAGCTCGGACGCGTCCTGAAGGCGCAGCAGAACGAATACACGATCGAGCTGGTGTTCTTCGATGGCGAGGAAGCGGTCGTCGAGTGGCGCGCCGGTGACAACACCTACGGCAGCCGGCACTACGTGGACGCGGCGAAGAAGGCCGGAACGCTGGCCAGCCTGAAGGCGTTCATCCTGCTCGACATGATTGGCGATCGCAACCTGAACATCCGGCGCGATTCCAACTCGACGAAATGGCTCACCGATTTCGTCTGGACTTCGGCACGCAAGCTTGGCTACGCGTCGAGCTTTCCGAATGACGAGACCACCATCGACGACGACCACATGCCATTCGTGCAGGCGGGCGTGCCGTCGGTCGACATCATCGATCTCGACTACCCCGCCTGGCACACCGTGCAGGACGACCTCGACCACGTGAGCGCCCGCAGCCTGCAGGTGGTCGGCGATGTCGTCCTCGAATCACTGCCTGAAATCCAGAAGCGCCTGGTGGCAACGTCCGCCCGCTGAGGCTCCTGTTCGCCCCACGGGCCACGGAGACACGGAGGCGACACCTCACGATCCCTCCGTGCCTCCGCGGCTTATCTGCACGTTCTCAATCGAGGGGCGCTGGGTGTGCGCAGCCCGGCGGATCGTCTGTAACAACGGTCGTCGTCGCTATCGTGCATACCTGCATCCTGTTCCCGGATACCAGCAGGGCCCGCGCGTATCCGCGGGGCAACTCTTTCACGCTCGCGCGTATCCACGGCAGGAGCCCAGGCGGTTGCCCGTGCTAAGCTCCCGCGTTGTCTGCCCCTTGCCGCGATCGGACTCTTACTCCGCGAGCGAAGTAGCCCGCGAGCAGTCCGCTCGGGGGCTCACACGAGCTGCACCAGACGGCACAAAGGGACGCGACACATGCGAATCATCATCGGAAGCCTGACGGCTCTGCTCATGGCGTCCTCGGTGGCGGCGCAGGCGCCCCTCGGCGCCACCGACATCACCGCCGCGGAGGTGCAGGCGTTCCTCAAGACGGCTCCCCGTGACCGCAACTCCGATCGGCCGATTCGCGTGGTGGACTCCGGGGGATATCGAACGGCGGTATTTGGTATCTTCCGGCCGAAGAACGCACCGATCACCTCAACCGCCCATCACACCAAGGCGACCGAGGTCTATTACATGCTCGACGGCACCGGCGTGCTGGTCACCGGTGGCACGCAGCGTCCGGCAGCGACGCCACGTCCGTCGACGCTCGGCAACTGGACCGACCTGGGCAGCACAGGCATCGAGGGTGGCGTGGCGCGTCGCGTCAGCAAGGGAGACGTGGTCATTATTCCCGGCGGCGTGCCACATGGGTGGCGGAGCGTCGAAGGCGACATCACCTACCTGATCATTCGTGCCGATCCCGACAACCAGATTCCGCTGAAGTAGGCTGGCGGCCTGCGTATTCCTACCGGGTTACCTGACCGTGGTCACGCGTCCAGCCGTGTGGAGGCGTAGGCGCGTGCGTGCGCGACTTCGGTGAGAATGTCCTGCTCGGTGAGGACCGTCGTCGAGCTCTTCGCGCGACGGAAGATGCGATCCACCATCTCTTCGTCGGCCGTCACGCCGTGACGCTCGAGCCAGAAGACCACGTTGGAGCGGCCCGACATCGGCCCGACTTCGATCTCCTGCGCGCGGCCAACCATGCGGGCCGGCACGCCTGAGTACACGGCGTCCATCAGCTCGGGATCCTGCTTGCGGAACGCCTTGACGACCGCCGCCGCGTGCACGCCGGTGGCGGTGCGGAACGCATCCCGGCCGAACACCGGGTAGTTGTCGGGCACCGGCTCGCCGGTGGCCTCGGAGACCGCCTGCACCAGGTCGTTCAGGCGCGTCAGGTCGCGCTCGATCCAACCGAGCAGCACGAGGTTCACCATCAGCAGATCCATCGCTGTGTTGCCGACGCGCTCGCCAATGCCGAGAATCGTCCCGTGCACGCGCGAGGCGCCCGCTTCGAGCGCGAACAGGCTGTTCGCGGTGCCGATGCCGCGATCGTTGTGTCCGTGCCAGTCGATGCCGATGCCGGGCGCGCCCGCCTCCTCGATGGTGCGCTTCGCAAACCGGACGACCGCGCGTGTGCCGTCGGGAGTCGAATGCCCGACGGTATCGGCGATGCAGATGCGCGATGCGCCGGAATGCACGGCGCTCGTGAAGAGCCGCCGCAGCGTCTCGGGGTCTGAGCGGGTCGTGTCCTCGGTGACATACATCACCCTGAGCCCCTCGCGGACGCCGAAGGCGATCGCCTCCTCCGTGCACCGTTGGAGATGATCGACCGTCCAGTCCTCGGCGTAGCGGCGAATCGGGCTCGAGCCGATGAAGCAGCAGCATTCGATCGGAAGTCCCGTGCGCTGCTGGATCTCCGCGATCGGCTGGATGTCGCTGATCATCGTCCGCGCCGCGCAATTGGCCTGGATCTTCATCCGGCTGTCGACGATCTCTTGCGCAAGCCGCTCCACGTCGCGCACCACCTGCGGGCCAGCGCCGGGCAAGCCGATGTCGGCGGTGTCGACCCCGATGCGGTCGAGCAGATGAAGGATGTGCAGCTTCTGATCGATCGAGGGCGTGCGGACCGACGGGGACTGCAGTCCGTCGCGCAGCGTCTCGTCATTGAGCATGACGACGGGTGGCGGCGCGCCAGGCGATTGCCGGTTCCAGTCGTAGATGAGCGCCTTATTCACGGCTCCTCCTCGAACCCGGAACAAGGAACCGGGAACCGAGAACGCCGATCAGCATGACGCCGCCAGACCATGCCAGGGCGTCTCGTAACGAACGCCGTATCGCGGGCTCCATGCTCTCTTCGATGGTGACAGGCGCGGCTCGTCCGGCAAGCGCCGCGCGCTGCCGCGCGACGTAGTCACGCGCACCTGACGCGGTGGCGCGATCCTGTACGACGGCGAAGACCACCAGCGCCGCGATGAACGTCACGCCGAGGACCGCTCGGGCCCGCATGAGTCGATTATACGGCCGACCTTCCGACTGGGCGTGGCTCTTGCTATCTCGGTATGCGATTCCGAAGCCGGCATCCGCGAACAGGAGAACCAGCCCATGCATATCCGTGACGTCATGACCCCGAACCCGCGTTATGTGTCGCCCGACGACAGCATTCAGAGCGCCGCGCAGATCATGCGCGACGCGGACACCGGCGTCGTGCCCGTCTGTGACAACGGCCGCACCGTCGGCATCGTTACCGACCGTGACATCGTCGTGCGCGCCATCGCCGAAGGCCAGACCGGCGGGACCGTGCGCGACATCGCCACACACGATGTCATCTCCGCCAGTCCCGACATGTCAACGCGTGAAGCGGCCGAGCTCATGAGCGACCATCAGGTGCGCCGACTGCCCGTCGTCGACGGGGACCGCCTGGTTGGCATCGTCTCGCTCGGTGACCTGGCCGTAAAAGAAGCCAAGGACAGCCGTGTCGGAGACACGCTGGAGCACATTTCCGAGGGCGTGAAAGAGCGCGGGTAGGAAGGAAGGCGCGCACCCTGAAGGGCGCGCGCTACAAGTGATAGACCAATCGCTTGTAGCGCGTGGCCCTCAG
>CAMCNL010000314.1 GCA_945876205.1 Candidatus Sulfopaludibacter sp. SbA3 | reverse complement strand
TGTTGGGATCGGCGCCGGCGCCGAGTCCCTTGGTCAGCTTCTGGCCGATCTGGATCTTTGCCGAGGCGCGATTGAAGTCGAGCGCCTGCACGTCGGTATTGACGACGATGAACTCGACGCCGCTCAGGCCCACTTCTACCATGCGGTTCACGGCATTGCTGCCGCCGCCGCCCACGCCGACCACTTTGATCTTCGCGCCACGGCGCGCCTCCGGATCGAGCGTCAGGCGCAGCTTTTCGTCGCGTTCTTTCATCCTGTCCTCCGTAGGGCTGGTCCTTTCGGACCCGCCTAAAAGAATTCCTTGAAGATTCCGCGCAACCGTCCGGTCATGCGGCCGAATGCGCCGGCACCGACCCGCACCGCCACGGGTACCCGGTTGCGGTGCGCATAGAGCACCAGCCCCACCGGCGTCGCAAACGTCGGACTGCTCACGTGATCCGCCAGACCGCCAATGCCGAGCGGCACGCCGCGCCGGATGGGCAGGTCGAATATCTGTTCGGCGATCTCCGGCATCCCCTCGAGAATCGCCCCGCCGCCGGTGAGGACGATGCCCGAGTTGAGCGATTTTTCGTACCCCGCACGACGAATTTCGTCCCACACCAGGTGGAAGATCTCCTCGGCCCTCGGCTGAAGAATCTCCGACAGGATGCGCCGCGCCATCAGGCGGGGCTTGCGTCCGCCGACGCTCGCCACCTCGATCGTCTCGTCCTCGTCGACCATCGACGAAAGCGCACACCCGTTCTTGCGCTTCACCTTTTCCGCATCGGGAATCGGCGTGCGCAGCCCGACCGCGATGTCGTTGGTAAAGTGGTCCCCGCCCACGGGAACGACCGCCGTGTGCCAGAGGCTGCCGCGCTCGAAAATCGCCAGGCCAGCGGTGCCGCCGCCGATGTCCACGAGCGCAACGCCGAGCTCCCTCTCGTCCTGGGTCAGCACCGCATCCGACGCCGCGAGTTGTTCGATCACGGTGTCAACCACGGCCACGCCCGCACGGTTGACGCACGCGACGATGTTCTGAGTCGAGGAGGTGGCACCGGTCACGACGTGCACGTTGACCTCGAGACGTGCACCCGTCATGCCGACCGGCGCGCCGATGCCGTCCTGCTCGTCGACGACGAAGTCCTGCGGCAGGACGTGGAGGATCTCGCGTCCCGTCGGCAGCGCCACCGCCTTGGCCGCGTCGATCGCCCGCCGGACGTCGTCGCGCGTGATCTCGCGGTTCTTGCCGGCAACGGCGATGACGCCGCGGCTGTTGAACCCCTTGATGTGAGGTCCCGACAGTGCCAGGTGCACCGAATCGATCTCGATGCCGGCCATCAGCTCGGCTTCCTCGATCGCCTTCTTGATCGAGTCGACCGCGGCCTCGAGGTTCACGACGACACCCCGCTTGATGCCGCGTGATTCCGCGACGCCGATGCCGACGATGTCGAGGCTGCCATCGTCGTGGCTCTCGCCCACGACCGCGCAGACACTCGACGTGCCGACGTCGAGTCCCACCAGATACCGCTCTTTTCGAGCCAAATTAGCCGCCTCCCACCTTTTTCTGAGCCCTGGACCCTGATCCCTGAGGCCTGACATAGACGCGCTCGTCGAACCGCAGGTCCACGTAATCGATATCCGGAACCCTCTCGCGCAGCGCCGGAGAGAGGTCGAGGTACGACTGCAGCCGCTCGGCGAACTGGTCTTCGCCGACACGCACCATCGCGGTGTCGCCCTTGAGGATCACCACGACGTCGCGCTGGTCGCTGACGTCGATCTGCGAGACGCGCTTGGCGAGCCCGGGATGATCCCGGACGGACGCGAGGAGCTTGGCCGCCAGCGCCGCGCGGGCGTCGTCGATGAGCGCGCCGCCGTCCTGCGGCGCGCCTGACAGGCCATCAACGATGGGCAGGTCGAAGTCGGCGGAGTTGGGCCCGAACTCGTCGATGATCACGCCGTGTTCGTCGATGAGATACAGAGCATCGGCGATCCGCGCGATGCCCATCGGCAGGCGCTCCGAGATGAACACGTCCACGGTGCCTGGCAGGACGCGCCGCAGCGCGGCGTCGGCAACCCAGGGCGACCCGGTCAGCTTCCGCCGCCAGTCTTCCAGGTCGAGGAACACCATGTTCCTGCCGCGCATGCCGTCGAGCAGCGCCACGACTTCGCCGCGCGAGAGCTTGGTGTTGCCGCTCACGGTGATGCGCGTCACGGTCAGCGCGTCGGTCGCCAGCAGGACGTCGACCCCCCGGTAACAGGCGTACCCCACGAACGCCGTCACCACGGATATATGGGCGATGCGCTTCCACGAGACGTCCCACCGCCCGCGCTTGCGGGTCGGACTGACGTGCGCGCGGCGGAAGCGCTTGTCCGAAGGTGCAGGAATCGGCATCAGGCCGGACCCTTTCCTTGTGCGAGCGCGTCGACGAGGCGGCTGGCCAGCGTGCCGATCGAGCCGGCGCCGAGCGTGATGACCGCGTCGCCGGGCTTGATCATCTTCAGGAGCTCCGGGATCACGTCATCGAGCTTCTTCGCCACGCGCACGTTGCGGCCCGATCCCCGGCGGACGGCCTCGGCCAGCGCTTCGATGGTGACGCCGGGAATGGGATCCTCGCTGGCCGCATAGATGTCGGTCAGGACGATCTCGTCCGCATCTCTCAGCGACGGACCGAACGCCTCCATCAGGTGCTGCGTGCGTGAGTAGCGGTGCGGCTGGAAGGCGACGATCAGGCGCCGGTCGAGCGTCGCGCGCGCGGCAGCCAATACCGCCGCGAGCTCGGTCGGGTGGTGTCCGTAGTCGTCCACCACCAGCCCGCCGCGTGTTTCCGGGTATCGCTGGAACCTTCGATCGGCGCCGTGAAACTCCCGCAGCGCCGACGCGACGACGTCGAATTCGACGCCGATACGATCGGCAGCCGCCACGGCCGCGAGCGCGTTCTGCAGATTGTGCCGTCCCGGCAACGCGAGCTCGAGCACACCGAGGCGCTCGGATTCGGCCTTGAGACGCCGGTGGACGACGCAGCGGGCGCCGAAGCTGCCGAGCTCCACCTGCGATCCGTTGAACGCGGCGTCGGGGTGATCCAGTCCGTAGGTGACGACCGGCCGGTTCACGCGTGCGATCACGGGCGCGACGTGCGGATCGTCCGCACAGGCGACAACGGTGCCGTAAAACGGCACCTTGTTCGCGAACTCCGTGAAGGCGCCCTGCAGCTCCTCGAAGCTGCCATAGGCCTCCATGTGCTCGCGATCGATGTTCGTGATCACCGCGATCGAGGGCCAGAGCATCAAAAACGAACGGTCACTTTCATCAGCCTCCGCCACCATGTATTCGCCGCGCCCGAGCCGGGCATTGCTGCCAAAGGCGCTGACCTTGCCGCCGATCACCGCGGTCGGATCGAGGCCCGCGTGTTCGAGCACGAACGCAATCATCGACGTCGTCGTCGTCTTCCCATGCGAACCGGCCACCGCGATCGAGAAGCGGAACCGCATCAGCTCCGCCAGCATCTCCGCCCGCGGGATCACCGGGATCCCGCGGCGCTCCGCCTCGACGATCTCCGGGTTCGTCTTCCGCACGGCGGACGACACCACCACGACGTCCGCTTTGCCAACATTCGCCGCCGCGTGTCCCTCGAACACGCGCACACCCGACTTCTCTTCGAGTCTGGCGGTGACCTCGGACCGTTTCGCATCCGACCCGGTGACCGTGAACCCGAGGTTCGCCAGCAGCTCGGCGATCCCGCTCATGCCGATGCCGCCGATGCCGACGAAATGAATCCCGCGCGTCTTACCGAGCAAGTGCCAGAATCCTGTCGACGATCGTCTTCGCGGCGTCAGGCCTCGCCAGCCGCCGCGCGGCATCGCTGAGCCGCCGCCGCCGCTCCGGGTCGCCGACCAGCGCGACGATCTCCGACGACAACCGATCGCCGGCGAGCTCGCGCTGCTCGATCATCTGCGCCGCTCCGTGCGAGACGAGCGCCAGCGCGTTCTTGCGCTGGTGATCGTCGGTCGCCGTCGGCAGCGGGATGAGAATCGACGCCGTTCCCGACGCCGTCAGCTCCGCCAACGTCGTCGCCCCCGCGCGACAGACGACGACGTCGGCTGACTTCATCTCCCGATCCATCTCGAAGAGGAACGGTTCGACGCGGGCTTCGAGTCCTGCGCGCCGGTAGCCGTCGCGGACCATTTCCAGATCGCGTTCCCCTGTCTGGTGCGTGATTGCCGTTCGAGGTGCGGCGGCTGCCAGCCGCGACGCCGCCTCCACCATGGCCAGGTTGATCGCGTGCGCGCCCTGAGAGCCGCCAAAGACTAGGACC
>CAMCNL010000313.1 GCA_945876205.1 Candidatus Sulfopaludibacter sp. SbA3 | reverse complement strand
ATCGTCCCGGTCTCCTTCTCGCGCGTCAGCGAGATGGCGGTCATCATCGAAGAGACGATCGTCAGCACGAAGGCCATCAAGCCCGGGACGAAGAGGTTCGAGCTTTCCCGCGTCGGATTGAAGCGCAGCCGCACGGTGGGGACGATGGTGATGCGGCGCTCTCGTCTAGCGCCGAGCTCGCGCTGATAACCTTCGACCACCGCCTGGGCGTACGCCTGGAGAAGGCTGCCCGTATTGGGCTCGGTGGCATCGGTGACGATGAGGATCCGGGCCGGGTCACCGCGCGCGAGATCGCTGGCAAACCCGGGGGCAAAGACGAGAGCCTGTTGCGCTTCGCCGGTCTGGAACAGCCGGTCGAGGTCCGCGGTGCGAGAGACGACGGCCACGGTGCGGAAGACGCCGGCAGAGGCAAAGCGGTTGCGGAGCGCGATGGTCGCGTAGTCAGGCGCGGGATCGACGACCGCCAGGCGAACGTCGTTGACGTCGGTGCGGATGGCGAACCCGAAGAGGACGACCTGCACGACCGGCAGCGCCATCAGCACGAAGACCGTGCGCCGATCCCGGAGGATGTGGAACGTTTCCTTGCGAAGCAGCCCTCTGAGCGCGCTCATGCTGCCCCCGGCCGCGCGAGCTTGACGAACAGCTCATCGATCGAGGCCACGCCGAACTGTTGCTTCAGCTCCGCCGGCGTGCCGATCGCGCCAATGCGCCCGGCCACCATGATCGAGATGCGGTCGCAGTACTCCGCCTCGTCCATGTAGTGCGTCGTCACCAGGACGGTCGTGCCCGCGGCCGCAGCCTCGTAGATCAATTCCCAGAACTGGCGGCGGGTCACCGGATCGACGCCGCTCGTCGGCTCATCGAGAAAGACGATGCGCGGCTCGTGGATGAGCGCGACCGAGAAGGCGAGCTTCTGCCGCCAGCCGAGCGGCAGGCTGCGCACCTGATCGTCGGCGACCCTGCCGAGTCCCAGTCGCGTGAGGACGCGGTCGGTGCGCTCGCGAATCTGCTTCAGCGTGAGCCCGTAGATGCCGCCGTAGAGGCGGATGTTCTCGCGCGGCGTGAGGTCCTCATAGAGCGAGAACCGCTGGCTCATGTAGCCGATGTTGCGCTTGATCGCCTCGCTCTCCTTGTAGACGTCGTAGCCCGCGACGCGCGCCGTGCCGGCGCTCGGCTCGAGCAGGCCGATGAGCATCCGGATCGCGGTGGTCTTGCCCGCGCCGTTGGCCCCGAGAAAGCCGAAGACCTCGCCGGATGTCACGTCGAAGGAGATGTGATCGACGGCGGTGAAGCTGCCAAACGTGCGGGTCAGCTCCTTGACGTCTATCGCCTTGTCACTCACGCGACACCCGCCTTCAGCTCTTCGTCCGGCGAGCCAGTGCGCGCGATGAAGGTGTCTTCGACGGTTGGCTCAATTCGCTCTACCGACGCGTCGTCGAACCCTTGCGACGCGAGCAATGCGCGCACGTCGGCCGTCAGCTGCTCGAGCGGCGCATCCGTCCGCGTGTCGGTGTAGTGGATGACATCGCCAAACGGATACACGCTGTTCGCGTGTTCGTACTGGCGAAGCGCCAGCAGCGCCTTGTAGCGCGCGCCTGCGCGGACGCCGAGCAGTGGACGATCGAAGGCGCGGATGATCCCATCTGGCGAGTCCACGGCCAGCAGGTGGCCGCGATGGATCAGCGCGATGCGGTCGCAGCGATTGGCTTCATCCATGTACGGCGTGGAGACGACGACCGTCAGGCCGCCCTGTTTCAGGGTACCCAGCAGCTCCCAGAACTCGCGGCGCGACACGGCGTCGACGCCGGTGGTGGGCTCATCGAGGATCAGGATCTCGGGCCGATGCACGAGCGCGCAGCAGAGCGCCAGCTTCTGCTTCATGCCGCCGGACAGCGCGGCGGCGCGGCGATCCCTGAACGGCTCGAGCTGCGAGTAGATCGGCGCGATGCGCGCGTGCTCGCTCTCAATCGTCGTCCCGAACACCGACGCGAAGAATCTGAGGTTCTCCTCGACGCTCAGGTCTGGATAGAGAGAGAAGCGCCCCGCCATGTAGCCGACCTTCTGCCGAAGCGCGCGGAACTCCTTGACGACGTCGCGTCCCAGCACTGTCGCGCGCCCCGCGTCGGGCTTGAGCAGCGTCACGAGAATGCGGAACAGCGTTGTCTTGCCGCCGCCGTCCGGACCGATGAAGCCGAAGAGCTCTCCGGCGCCCACGTCGAACGAGACGCGATCGAGTGCAATGGCGCCACCTGCCCTGCGCGACGTCGAGGGAAATTTTTTGACGAGCGCCTCGACCGCGACGGCGTTCATTGGGCGCTACCGGCTGCACCAAACGCGACGTCCACCGGCATGCCAATCTTCAGCAGGCCGTTCTGATTTGGGACGCGGATCTTGACGGCGTAGACGAGATCCGCGCGCTCTTCTCGCGTCTGAATCGGCGTCGGCGTGAACTCGGCCTGTGAGGCCACCCACGAGACCGAGCCATCGAGCGTCTGCCGGCTGTCGCCGGCGTCAACGGTCACCTGTGCCTTCTGGCCGATCTTCACCGAGGCCATCTGCGTCTCGGTGACGTAGGCGCGCACGTCCACGGTGTCGAGGTCGGCGATCTTATAGAGGGGCTGCCCCGGCTGCACGACCTCGCCTTCTCTCGCATAGGTCACCAGCACCGTGCCGGCGGCGGGGTTGGTGATCTGCGTCTTGCGGATGCGGTCCTCAACCTGGCCGACCTGCGCGGTCGCTACCGTGACCTGCTGCTCCGCCGTCTGTTGCTGCGCCCGGACGGCGGCGATCTGGCCGGTATGCGCCGCCACCTGGCGCGCCTGCGCCTCGATCTGCTCGTCCTGCGCCTTGATCTGGTTTTCGAGCGTGCGGTAGTCGCGTTCGGCTTGATCGAGCTGCTGCGCGGTGGCCGCCTGCTGTGCGAAGAGCCGTTGGGTGCGCTCGTACGCCCGGCGGGCGATCTCCAATTGGCTGGCAAGCACGCCCCGCTGCGCGGCAGCGGCGTCGCGCTGCGCCTGGGCCGCGGCTCGCTGCGCTTCGATGACCGGCACCTGGCGTCCGACTTCGGTGACGCGAGACGCGTTTGCCGCGCGCTGGGCGGCCGCCTGGTCCCGCTGCAGCGCCAGCTCGCTCGAGTCGACCGCACCCACCACCGCGCCGGCATCGAGCTTCTGCCCTTCTTCCGCGGCAAATTTCGTCAACTGTCCGCCCGACTGCGCCGACACGACGACCTCGGTCGCCTCGACGTTGCCGTACGCGTCAGGACCGGCCTCTTTCGAGCAGCCGGCGAGCGCGAGCGCAGCAACGATCCCGATGCCGATACGCTTCGCGCTCCTACCTGGCCACAGAGACACAGAGACACAGAGGCTCTTTGGGGCCTTCACTACTGCACCTCCAATCCGAGCGTGGTCAACAAGCGTGCGCTCGCCTGGGCGAGCTCCACCTGGTGACCGGCGCGCGCGAAGCGCGCCTGCAGCAGCTCCGATGTCCGGTCGAGATATTCCGATGCCGTCACAACACCCTCCTGCAAGCGAATCTGCGTCGAACGCGCCACCTGCTCACGCAGCGTGACGATGCGCTCGTCGATGGATAGTGCATGTTGCAGCCGATCGATGGCCGCGCGGTCGCCTTGCGTGGCTTCGAGCAGACCCTTCTCGAAGGCGGCCTGGTCGGCCGCCACCACCTGCTGCTGAATGGCGAGCGCCTCGCGCTCGCGGCCGCCGCTTCCCCACGTCCACGCGTTCCACTGCACGCGGACGCCGCCAAGCCCGTAGGTCTGGAACTCGTCCGAGATGAAGTTCAAGCCCGGACGGCCGTAGCCCACCTTCGCGTAGGTCGAGACGCGCGGCCGCTCCTGCGCGGTCGTCAGCTCGGCCTGCCGAGCCAGGCGCTCGCGTGTGCGCGTGAACTGTTCGTACTCGGGGCGTGTTCGCGCCTGCGCCGACGCCTGCTGCACGCGCGCGATCTCCTGTCCCAGGTTCGGCAGCGCCAGCACATCGTCTTCCCGCACTGGTTGCCCGGTGATCACGGCGAGCCGGGCCAGGGCGATTTCGCGGTTGGTGCGCAGCTCGTCCTCGTCCAGTTGACGCTGCAGGAGCGTTGCTTCGATCGCGGCCGCCTCTGCGGGCAGCGCCGTGCCCTGCGTCACGCGCGCGTTGGTCTCCTGGAGGCGCGCGTCGAGATCGGCCACGACCGCGGCCAGCGCACCCGCACGTGCCTGCATCGCAGCGGCCGCGAAGAAGGCGTCGTTCACCTGCTGCCGCAGGCCGAAGAGGGTCGTGCGTACACGGGCCTGCTGCTCGGCGAGCTGAGCCCGCTCG
>CAMCNL010000312.1 GCA_945876205.1 Candidatus Sulfopaludibacter sp. SbA3 | reverse complement strand
CCGCAACTGATGTTCTTGGTCTCGTGAAAACTCAGCGTCCCGAGCGCCCCGAGGCTGCCGAGCGGACGGCCCCGGTAGCGGCCGAACAACCCGTGCGCGTTGTCCTCGACGACGGCAATGCCGTGCCGTCCGGCAATCTCGAGGATCGGATCCATTTCGCACGCGACGCCGGCGTAATGCACGACGACGATCGCCCGAGTGCGTGGCGAGATCAACGCCTCGAGAGCCCCTTCATCCAGGTTGAGCGTGTCGGGGCGGATATCGGCAAATACAGGAACCGCACCGCGGAGGACGAATGCATTCGCCGTCGAGACGAACGTGAACGACGGCACGATCACTTCGTCCCCCGGGGCGATGTCCAGGAGCAACGCCGCCATCTCCAGCGCATGCGTGCACGACGTTGTCAGCAGCGCCTTGCGAGCCCCCGTGATTGATTCGAGCGCTGCGTGGCAGCGCCTGGAGAACATCCCGTCTCCGGACAGATGCATCGCGGCAGCCGCCTGCTGCACGTGATCGATCTCCGTCCCGACGAGGAATGGCTTGTTGAACGGGACCTTACGCAAATCGGTCACAGCTTGATCTGATCGCTCGTCTTGTCCAGCCGCTGCGCGGGACGCTGGACATAAGCCCCGCGCGCTTCGGTGTCGGCCATCACGACCGCCCCGCCGCCGATGAGGGTATGCGGAGCGATGGAAATGCCATTGCGAATCGTGGCGTTGACTCCCAGAAAGGAATACGCGCCTACGCGCACGTGCCCGGAAATGACGACGTGGGAGCTCACGAAGACGTGATCTTCGATGATCGAATCGTGGCCGATGTGGTTGCCGCTCCAGAGCGTCACGTTGCTGCCGATGCGCACGAACGGCTGGATGGTGTTGTCCTCGAGGATGAAGCAGTTGTCCCCGAACGAGTGCTCGGCCAGATTCGTGCACCGGCTGCTGACGTAGCTGGCGAGTGTGTAGCCGCGCGACTTGGCCTCGGCATATTTCCGCGCGCGCAACTGATTCATCTCCGCGTAGCTGAGCGCGACGAACATCTGACATTCGGCCGGCGGGAAGTGGCGTTCGACCGTCTCGAAATCCACCAGTGGCAGATCTGCCATCGTGGCCTCGCGCCGAAACGCAGAGTCGACCGTGAAGCCGACCACGCGGTGCTCGCTATCGCGGGAGAAATAGAAATGCGCCAGCTTGGCGATGTCTCCTGCGCCGAAGATTACAATGCTCGCCACGTCAGTCAGGCCCCGTGCGGACGAGCACTGTGAATTCGTAGAGCTGGTAATCGTGCAGCAACGCCACCGACCTCGGGAACTTGCGCAGGCAATACGTCAGCCACGCCGCCGGATCCGCATAGTAGAGATCGTCGCGCATCCGGTCCGCATCGGCATGAGAGGTCAGCATGTTGAAGGCGAAGCCGCGGAGACTGAGGGCGGCCAGACGGTCGATGGTGTCGCGGACGTGAAGCTCCCACTCGTCGACGGCCACCTCGAGACGGACGTTGAAGATTCCGCTCGCCACTGTGTAGTCGGCAACGGTGAGCTCGCGTGGATTGCTCGTGAACCGGCAGTCGTCCGGCACACCGGCCTGCGCCTCTGCAGCCGCCACCATTTCCGGGGCCACGTCGTAACCGCGATAGGGGCCATGATAGCCATCGCGCCGCAGTCGGGCCGCCAGCGCGCCGTAGCCGCATCCGTAGTCGTTGATCGACGCGGCGCGATCCTCGCGGCACACCCGCAAGAGCTCTGTGAACCGCTGGTCCTGCGAATCCGGAGAATTCCAGTCGACTCCGCGCGCCGTCGTCCCATGCGCCCGCAGCTTGTCCGCGTAGTACCGGGCAACGGGCTCAAGCACGCGGTGCATCGCTTCGCGCCAGCGTGGCCTGCCGGTACACCTGGCGAATGACGGTATAGGGCCGCCGCTTCGTTTCTATGAAGATGCGCGACAGGTAGAGACCAATCAGGCCGATGCTGAAAAGCGTCAATCCACCC
Source organism: Candidatus Sulfopaludibacter sp. SbA3 (assembly GCA_945876205.1). GTDB lineage: Bacteria > Acidobacteriota > Vicinamibacteria > Vicinamibacterales > UBA2999 > CANNDT01. The sequence goes on along the minus strand of CAMCNL010000312.1, from coordinate 2,342 downwards.
AACAGCCAGACGGACACGATCAGCGACGTCCAGCCTGGAAGGAAGCCAGACGCGATGCGCTCATAAATCAAGTACGCAACGCCTGCCATCGCGATCAGCACGACGACAAATCCCAGATAGAACACGAGGACCAGTGGCCGGCGGCTGAGAGAGGTTGCGGCGTCGAGGAAATTGCTCACCCGCCGCCCGAGCGTGTACGTGGTTGGGCTCGTGCTCGTTTTCGCGACCGGCACCGCAACCTGCCTGAACCCGGTAAGCGCCCACAGGCCGGCGATGAACATCTCACGATCGCGATGCGCGACGAGGTTGCGCACGTAGCGCCGTTTCATCAGCCGCACGGTCGAGACGTTCTGCGGCATCGGCACTTCGGAGAGCGCGTTGAATAAACGGTAGAACAAGTAGCCGGTGGCCCGCTCGAACCACGACCCCTTCCGCTTCTCCTGCACGCCGTAGACGACGTCCACGTCAGAGGAGCGGAGCCGGTCGGCGAACATCTCCAGCCATTCGGGCTGCTCTTCGAGATCCGAGTCGATCAGAAAGACCAGCTCCCCTCGCGCCCGGGCAAGCCCCGTCATCATCGCGCGATGATGACCGAAGTTGCGCGACAGCTCGATCACCGACACGCGGGGGTCGCGTTCGCACAGCGTCAGCGCCACCTTCAGCGAGTCATCCGGCGATCCATCGTCGACGAAAATCAACTCGTGATCGGGCGCGACGCGCGACGCCGCGGCTGTCATCCGCCGGTAGAACTCCTCGACGTGCGCCGCCGATCGATACAGCGTCGTCACCACGGAGAGCGCCGGCCTTACGCGTGTTTGAGGAATTTTCGTGCCTCGGTCCCTTCGTTGAGAAGCAGGTCGACGATGCTGACGTGATGATCGAACGGCGGGTGCAGCTGCCGGTACTCCGGATAACCAGAATAGTCGGCCCACTCGACGGCGATGCCCGCGTCCTGGAACAGACGCTCATCGAGATAGTCGCGAGCCATCGGGCCTGACACGTAGGTGGTCGCTCCAAGCTGGCGGCACATGTTGAGCAGCCGCTCCGAACGGTCACCAGTCAGTTCGAGCTCACTCGACCACCGAAGCGGTGTCGAAATGCCGAGCAATTTACCGATACCTGCCAGCAAGTGATGATTGATGTCGCTGAGCCGCTGTTTGTCGGCGACGTCGCGGTACAACGCTTCGAGCGCGGGCCCCAGCTGCTTAAAGCCGGCAGCCTTGCTGTAGTGATGCACCAACGTGCGCCAGTGGGTCTCGGCCCAGCCTGGGTCGCTGACCACCACCTCGCGAACCGGCTGGAGGTACTTGCCGGTCACCTGCACTGGCACGGTGAGCCACTGCGCGCCCTGAGCGGTCTTGATGCGATTTCGATTTCGCCAGTCGCGCCTGGTGTACTGCGCGTCGTCATAGAGGACGAATACGTCGACGCCGGCAATGAGATCGAAGTACCCCTTCCACGGGATGTAGTTCGACTGAACGATCGCGGCCCTCAACGCGCCTTAGCGAAAACACGGCAGGCCGGTGTTCGCGAATGTGCCGGACGGCTGACGATTACGCTCGACAAGCACGCGGAGGTAGGGGTCGCCGTCTTTCTCGATCGTGCCTGCCTCGACGTAGCGTTCCTGCAGGTACTGATCGACAAGCGGGAAGTCTGGCACGAAGTCTTCCTGGTAGGCTTCGGCCGGATCGGTGATCGCAATTGGGACGAGCTGGCGGCGGGCCTGTGCGACGGCGAGTGCCTGTTCCTTCGCAGAGGTATAGAGTCCCGGAACGAAGTTGGCGTGACCTGCGGCGAATCCACGCCGCGCAAAGACGAGAAAGTCGGTGGCGTAGGTGGCATTCAGCACGCGCGCGCCTGGCGGCGTGCACGCGCTGAGATAGGCGGCGGCCAGCATGGATCCCTCCTGCTCGCCCTCTCCCTGCCACGTTTCCGGCGGCAGTTCTCGCAGGATGCCCCAGACACGGCCGGTCGTCTTCAGCGTCGCGGTGATGCCTTCCTTGAAGCGCGAGGTGCCGAGCTCCTGAGACAAGGAGCCCACCGCACCAAGCGACGCGGCTGACACCAGCAGCAGCAACGTGGCGATGGCCGCTGTCGGCGCGCGGACAGCCAGCGAGGCCGGCTGCCATGCCACCTTGCACAGCCACACACCGAGCAACGCGTGAAAGACCACGGTATCCGGGAGGCGCGCCGCGAGGTTGCCGCGAAGCAGAAAGTGGTTGGCGAGGGCGCCGCCGACGCACAACGCGAGCACCTTCGGGAGCTCAGTCAGCGGCGCTCGACCGCCTCTCGCCCGCCAGGCTGCGACGATGGCGGCGATCGCCGGCAAGACGAGAAAGAGA